>DDEX01000105.1 GCA_002336845.1 Rhodobacteraceae bacterium UBA1943 | reverse complement strand
GTGGCATCGACCACCGCCACCTTGACGCCAGTGCGAATTCCGGGGTCCAGCCCCATCGTGGCCTTGCCGCCGGCCGGGGCGGCCAGCAGCAAATCCTTGAGGTTGCGGGCGAACACATTGATCGCCTCGGCCTCGGCGCTGTCACGCATCTCGCCCATCAGGTCCAGCGTCAGGCTGGTCTTCAGCTTGACGCGCCAGGCCCAGGCAGCAGCCTCGCGCAGCCAGGCGTCGCCCGCGCCCCGGCCTGCGGCCTGCAATTCGGCACCACAGGCCCGTTCGCTGGGGCTGTCGCCACGGGGCGCCTCGGCATCCACCTCCAGATCGATGGTCAGGAATCCCTCTTTCTGGCCGCGCAGCATGGCCAGAACGCGATGACTTGGGGCGGTGGCCCAAGCCTCGCTATGGGCGAAATAGTCAGAAAACTTGGCGCCCTCGGCTTCTTTGCCCTCGACGACCTTGGCCGTAACCCGGCCTGCCTGCTTCATATGCCCACGCAACCGGCCCAGCAGATTGGCGTTCTCGGCCAAGCCTTCGGCGATGATATCGCGCGCGCCTTCCAGTGCCGCTTTCACATCCGGCACCGCCTCGGTCAAATAGCCTGCCGCCAGCGCCGCCGGGTTGGCGACCCGATCCGCGAGAATCGCCTCGACAAGCGGGCCCAGACCGTTCTCGCGCGCAATCATTGCCCGGGTGCGGCGCTTGGGCTTGTAGGGCAGATAGATGTCCTCGATCTCGGCCTTGGTCACGGCGCGGGCCAGCGACAGGGCCAGCGCCTCGGTCATCTTGCCCTGCTCGGTGATCGAGGCGACCACGGCCGCCCGCCGCGCCTCCATCTCGCGCAGATAGGTCAGCCGGTCGGACAGGGTGCGCAACTGGGTGTCATCCAGCCCCCCCGTCACCTCTTTGCGATAGCGCGCGACAAAGGGCACGGTCGCCCCGCCATCCAGCAACTCGACCGCCGCAGTCACCTGCCGGGCTTGGGCGCCGATTTCGGCGGCAATGGTCTGGGCGATGCGGGTGCTGGTGTCGGTCATGCGATTCCTCCGGGTCGGAGGGGCGACCATAGCCATGGGCGCAACCGTGGCAAGGCCCGGTTTCGCGCAATTCCGGCTGAGTGCAAGGAAGGATGGTACCGACGCCCCGGCTCGAACGGGGGACCCCTAGATCCACAATCTAGTGCTCTAACCAACTGAGCTACGTCGGCACTCGGGGGGGCGTTTACCCCCGGTCGGCGGTGATTGCAAGCCGGGAATCGGCCTTGGTCAACGCGCGCTCCCAGGTCTGGTCAACCACGTCGCAGCCAAAAGCCCGCGCGGGCGCCCGGCTGACCAGCGCAAAGCCGTTGCGGGCATAAAGCCGGCCTGCCGCGCGGTGGCTTTCATGCGTCCACAGCCGCATCCGCCGATATCCGGCGTTGCTGGCAAAGGCCAGGCACGCCTCCATCATGGTCTGGGCAATGCCGGTTCCGCGCGCCTGCGGTTCGATCAGGAACAGGCGCAGCCGGGCTGTTTCAGGGGCATCCGGGCCTTCGGCCATGCAAAAGATGCTGCCAAGGCGCTGGCCCGCGGCCTCGGCGATAAAGCCACGCTCTCGCGCCGGATCGGCGCGGTGCAGGAAATCGGCGAGAATCCGGGCCACCAACGCCTCGAACGTCGAATCATAACCCTCGTCCTGCGCATAGAGGGCGGCGTGACGCTCGATCACCCAGCCCGCATCGCCGGACGCCAGATCGCGCAGCGTGACAGATGGGGGCGGGTCGGACAGCAGTTGGCCTGCCCGCTCCAGCGCCTGCGCCAGCGCCGCACGGCTCGCGGCTGACAGAGGCGCCAATGCGGTGGAAACCTCGGCCCGTGAGGCGGCGCGCAAGCTGGCCAGCAGCGCACGTCCCTCGGGCAACAATTGCACCGGGCGCTCGCGCTGATCCTGCCCGCGCAGCCGCTCCACCCAACCCCGTCTGGCAAAGCCCGCCAGAATGCGGCTCATCTGCCCTTCGTCCATGCCAAGCGCCTGCGCCAGAATGCGGGGCCGCACCGGGTCGGTGCCGTCCAGGTCGTGCAGAACGCGCACCTCGGCCATGCCAAGGCCGCTGCCCAGATAACTTTTCGTCAAAAGCCCCAGCCGTCCCGTATAGATGCGGCTGAAGGCGCGGATGCGATCAATCTCGTCCATGATCCCCCTCATCATGCCCAGAGTCTCCATATGCTTGATTCTGTCAAGTATTGAAGTCTTGCAGTCCAGCGGGCAAACCATTAGCCGCATCGGCATGGGAACGGAGCACATCATGGGCATCGACAAGCAAAGCGACATCGCGGCGAATATCCAGATCGGGCCGACCGATCAGGGCATGGTGCGCATCTATATCGAAGCCGAGGGCGGGATCGAGCTGCCGCTGGATTTCGACCCCGAAGAGGCCGAGGAAATCGCCGAGGAACTGCGCGCCGCCGCCGAAGCCGCGCGCGAGATCGGCGCAGGCGGCAAGCCGAAAAAGCGGCGCTAGGCCTTCATCTGTTCATAAATATCCCACGGGGGTGCGGGGGTGTGAAACCCCCGCTGCCAACGCCTCAGGGATCGACCAACCCTGCCACGCCAGGGTCACGGTAGGCCTGCAACCGCACCGCGGCATGGCGCGCGAATTTCTGCATCATCACCTTGCGCCGTGCGCCCGGCAGGGGCGTTTCCGGCCCCATCCGCAGGATTTCCGCATCATAGGCATCGGCCACAATAAGGCCTGTCCCTTCGGGCAGCAGGTCGGTTGGAAAGTCGCCATCCACCGCCCAGAAGAATCGGTCGCACCATTCCAGATAGCCTTGCCACTTGCGGTCCGTCATAAAGTCGCTGCGGCTGGACTTGCATTCGATGATCCAGACCTCACCCTTCGGCCCCAGCGCCATCAGGTCCACCCGCAGGCCGGGAGTCGGCACCAACTCTTCCACGCTGACGAAATCGAACTGGCGCAGCGCCCGGGCAACCCCGCGCGCAAGGCGCTGGCCCGGCATGGGCGGCAAGGTTTCGGGCAGGGCGGGGGGCATCTGGTTCATGCGATGAATATGAACGAAAAGTGAACGAACTGCAAGCCTTGCCCCGCGCGCCGGCTGCGCCTACATTGATCGGTGGCGGGTGCTGCTCTTCTCGTGCGAGCCAACTTTTCCAGTGGCCGATAAGCAACCGAACGGGGGCTGGCTCTGGCAAGGTCCTGGCCTTGCTACCTGGCGCCCACCTGAGACCTCTGGCTCTCGGGAAAAACCTGCGCTCCACGGCCGCTGCGGGCCCGCCACCTCCGCTGCCCCCCTATTCCTCACCCTCGGGACGCCATTCGTAGTGGAAGTCGAAGGCGCTTTCCCCGATGAGGGAAAAGCCGTTTCGCCGGTAAAAGCCGTTTGACGGGCTGCCCCGCAGCGCCATCAGGCGGATAGGCAGGTCTTGCTGCCTTGCCGTGTTTTTCAACAGGCTCACGATCATCTGGCCCAAGCCTTTGCCCTGCTGTTCAGGCCGCAGGTAAAGGTGATCCAGATACAGATGGTCGGGCTGGCGGATCAGCGTGAAGAACCCGGCGACATCGCCAAGCCACAGCACGATCCGGGTATCCTCTGGCCGAAACCTGTCCAGCAAGCGGTCTCTGGCGCGATCCGCGTCGAACCGGCCAAGGGCCAGAAGGCTGGGGCGCATCGCGGCAACACGAATGTCGGCCAGCCTTTCGGCATCCGCCAGCGTGGCGCCGATCAGGGCCAAGTTTGTCACCCGACGACCCAGTCGCGCAATCAGCGGCGCGGCGAAATTCGGCTTTCCAGCGGGATTGGCGACAGGTCGTGACGGATCACGGGCACCTTGGTGCCGCCGCGCGGCCCTTCGGGACGCTCTGCCATTCCCATCACCACGATGCCGAACTGCACGCCGGAAAAGATGATGCCGTTCGACATGAACAACATCGCCGCCGCGATCCAGCCAGAGGACGACCCAAGGAGCAGCCCGCGCAATCCCGCCACGTTCAGGCCGAACAAGGCAGCCAGAAAAGCGCCCGAAATGGCAAAACCGATGGCGACGGAACGGATATAAAGCGCGACAAGCTTGGGCATGACAGTCCTCCGATCCGTGCAGCCTAGCACCATGGGCGGCATTGGAAAGGCCCCATTTGTCGCAGGTCAGTCCAGCGGGCGGCGAAAGACCATGAAGTGGCCCGCACCCGACACATGCAGCTCGCGGTCAGACCAGGTAAGCCGGTCTGCGCCTTGCAGCAGGGTCAGATAGGCCTGTTCCTGCGCCAGTTGATCGCAGGCTATCCGCGTTGCCCCCAGCCCGGTGGGCCGGAAGTCGGGAAGCGTTCCATCGACACCGCCGAAATACCGGTTGCAGGGCGCACGGCCTGTAATGCGACCATCCTCGCCCAGCGTCAGCGTGGCCTCATAGCCTGCGGGCTGGCCATCCACCTCGGCCAATGTCCATTCCAGATGCAGCACCGGCGGCAGCTTGCCCGTCAGATCGGCCTGCGCGGGCAGGGCAAGGGCGGCAAGGCCAAGGGTAAGCGCGACAAGAGGGCGGATCATGGGCGGTTCCTCAATTCAGGGCGACGCTGGCACCAAAGGGTTACGAGGCGGTAAATTCAGGCAGAAAAAGCCTGCGGCCGGGCCTCGCGGGCCATATGGTCCAGCACAGCGTTCACGAATTTCGATTCCTTGCTGTCGGGGAAGAAGGCCTTGGCGACATCGACATATTCGTTGATCGTCACCTTGGGCGGTGTCACCATATCGACCAGTTCGGCCCCGGCGGCGCGGAACAGTGCCCGGATCACGGGGTCGATGCGGTCGATCGGCCAGGCAGCGACCAGCGCGCGGTCGGTCATCTGGTCAATCTTGGCCTGCCAGTTCACGGCCTTTTCCACCACCTCGCGGAAATGGTCCACGTCGCCTTCGGCAAATTCGCCCTCGTCATAGGTCGCGCCGAACCGATGCACCTCGAACTCTCGGCAGACGGCCTTGACCGTCTGGCCAGAGGTTTCCATCTGGAACAGCGCCTGCACGGCATAAAGCCGCGCGGCAGAGCGCATCTGTTTCTTGTCCTGCTTGCCGTCAGCGCCCGTCATGGCCGAAATCCGATCCCCTTGGTCTGGCCGGCCCATTTGCGCGAAAGGGCGACCAGATGCAAGGCCGCAGCCGCAGCCCCGCCGCCCTTGTCCTGATCGGCAGGATCGGCGCGCACCACCGCCTGCGCGCGGTTTTCCACGGTTAGCACGCCATTGCCGATGCACAGGCCCTGAAGACCCAACAGGGTGATTGCGCGCGACGAATCGTTGCAGACGGTTTCGTAATGCGTCGTTTCGCCCCGGATCACGCAGCCAAGGGCAACATACCCATCGAAATCGCCCATCCGCTCGGCGATGCCGATGGCGGTAGGAATTTCCAGCGCGCCGGGCACCTCGATCAGTTCGACCACGGCGCCGCATTTCGCCGCCGTGGCCTGTGCCCCTGCCACCAGATTGTCGGTGATATCCTTGTACCAGGGTGCCACCACGATCAGCAGGCGCACCGGCTTGTCGAACGTGGGCAGCGGCAGGATGTAATGGCTTTCCGAACCGGCCATGGTTTACCTCGGGATCAGATGGGTGCCGCAGATCGTCAGGCCATAGGCATCAAGGCCGACGAATTTGGGCGCGGTGGAGTTGGTGACAAGAGTAATCTTGGTCAGGCCAAGCGCCGCAAGGATCTGCGCGCCCAGCCCGTATTGCCGCAAGGTCTGGGGCGAGGGGGTGCCGTCATCGTCCAGCCGCATTGCGGTATCACGCAACAGCACGACCACGCCGCGCCCGGCTTCGGCGATCACCTGCATCGCACCATGCAGCGCGCCGACATGATCCCCGCCGATGCCCAGAACATCCTCTAGCGCATTCAGCGAATGCACCCGGGCCAGAACCGGCGCATCGCCCGAAAGGTCGCCCTTGGACAGCACGATATGCTCGGCCCCCTGGGTCTGGTCGGAAAACACGCGCATCAGCCAGTCGCCGCCATGAACCGAATGTACCCCGCGCACCGAGGTTTCGCGCACCAGATTGTCATGCCGACGGCGATAGGCGATCAGGTCGCTGATCGTGCCGATCTTCAGCCCGTGCTTGCGGGCAAAAACCACCAGATCGGGCAGCCGCGCCATGGTGCCGTCGTCGTTCATCACCTCGCAGATGACACCGCTGGGGTTCAGGCCCGCAAGGCGCGACACATCCACCGCCGCTTCGGTATGGCCGGTGCGCACCAGCACGCCGCCATCCTTGGCGCGCAGCGGAAAGATGTGGCCGGGGGTTGCGATATCGGCGGCCCCCTTGGCCGGATCGATCGCCACGGCCACGGTCAGCGCGCGGTCGGCGGCGGAAATGCCGGTGGAAACGCCGTCGCGTGCCTCGATCGACAGAGTAAAGGCGGTTTCGTGGCGGGACGAGTTCTTTGGGCTCATCAAGGGCAGGCCAAGCTGGTCCACCCGCTCGCCCGTCAGCGTCAGGCAGATCAGGCCGCGCCCGTGGGTGGCCATGAAATTGATGGCCTGCGGCGTGCACCATTGGGCGGGGATGCACAGGTCGCCTTCGTTCTCGCGGTCCTCATGGTCCACCAGAATGTACATGCGTCCGTTGCGGGCATCGTCGATGATCTCTTCGATGGACGCGATGGCATCGGAATAGTCGGTTTGCGCCTCGGCCATGGTCGCCTCGTGTGATGTGGTCGTGTGATATGGTCGCGCAAGGATTACTGCCCGCCGCCGCGAAAGGCCAGTGGCGCGGACGGGTCTGCGGCAAATCTGCATGGCAGACTGCATTCGGGCGCTTGGCGGATGCCTTTGCGCCCCCTATCATCTGGATAACGAACAGGGATGGAGCGCGGAATGCCTGCTGCCAGAACGCTGAGCAAGGCGGCCAATGGGGTGATCATGGCCGCCCTTCTGGCCCTTGGCCCGGTTGCCGCGCATGGTGGACCCTTGGCCGATCAGGCTGCCGAGGCGGACAAGATGGCCGAAAGCGGCGATGTCGCAGGCGCGCTGGTGACGGTAGAGGGCATGAAGGGCACGCTGTGGGACCAATTGCCAAGCCTGACCTTTCTGACCGCCATTCCCGTCACCGAACGCTCTGCCGGATACGGCCTTTACAACCCGCGCGAAGATACCCGTTACAAGCAGGGCGAGCCGATCCAGCTTTATGCCGAGCCGCAGGGTTTTGGCTATGGCGAGGGTGGCGAGGGCATCGTCAAGGTCGGATTTTACGTCGATCTTCAGGTGATGGGCCAGGACGGGCAAGAGCTGGCCAATATGGCGGGCATCACGCAGATTGACTTTGCCGTGCGGGCAAAGGTGCGCGAATTTGCCGCCGACGTGACCTATAACTTCGAAGGGCTGGGCCCCGGAAAATACCGTCTGATCACCACCTTGCGCGACAAGAATTCGGTCAAGACCGGCAGCTTCGAGACCGAGATCGAAGTAACGGACGAGGTGTGGACAGCCCCCGCGGCCAAGTCGGGCGGCTAGGCCATGACCGCGCCCGCGCAGGTTCCGATCCTGACGCTGACGCTGAACCCGGCGCTGGATATGGCGACCGATGTGGCGCGGATGGTGCCGGGGGAAAAGCTGCGCTGCACCGATCCCTTGCTGGACCCCGGCGGCGGCGGGCTGAATGTCAGCCGCGCGATCCGCGCACTGGGGGGTGACTCTCTGGCGCTGGTGGCGTTGGGCGGGCTGACGGGCGACCGGCTGGCGGGGCTGATCCGGTCCGAAGGCATTGCCTTTCTGGCGATCCTCGGTCCCGGCGAAACCCGCCAGTCGCTGACCGTGACCGAAGGAGAGACCGGCAAGCAGTATCGCTTTCTGCTGCCCGGCCCAACCTGGGCCGAAGAAGATCGGGCGCGGGTTTTTACCCTGCTGCGGGCCACGGCGCGGCCAGGCGGCTATGCGGTGATTTCCGGCAGCCAGCCGCCGGGCGTGCCGCGCGACTTTCCTGGCCAACTGACGGCATCGATGCCGGATGTCCATGTCGTGCTGGATACCTCTGGTTCCGCGCTGGCGCAGGCGGTTGACCAGCCGATTCCGCGGCTGGCCGTCTTGCGGATGGATGGTGAAGAGGCCGAGGATCTGGCCGGACGCAGTTTGCGCACGCGCGAACATACCGCCGATTTCGCGCAAGGGCTGGTGCGGCAGGGCGTGGCGCAACGGGTCATCGTGGCGCGGGGCGCCGATGGAAATGTGCTGGCCGAAGCCGGACGGCGGCTGTTTGCGCCGGCGCCCAAGGTGGTGGTGAAAAGCACGGTCGGGGCGGGGGACAGCTTCGTCGCGGCCTTCGTGCTGGCCCTGGCGCGCGGCGAGACGGCAGAGCGCGCGCTGGCGCTTGGCTCTGCCTCTGCGGCGGCGGCGGTGATCACCGATGCCACCCAGCTTTGTCGTGCCGAAGATGTGGAGCGCCTGTTGCCGCAGGTCGTGGTGACCGAAATCTAGCCCCGCGCGCCCCACAGGATCACGCCTGCCCCCAAAAGGGCCAGCGCCCCGCCCACCAGATCGGACGGCGAGGGGCGACTGCCCTCGACCAGCCATAGCCATAAAAGGGAGGCGGCGATGTAGATGCCGCCATAGACGGCATAGCTGCGTCCGGCGTGTGAAGGAGGCGTTAGCGCCAGCAGGAAGGCAAAGCCCGCCAGCGCGGCCAGGCCGGGGAGCAGCCAAAGGGCCGTTGCGCCCTGCCGCCACCAAGCCCAGACCGCAAAGCAACCGGTGATTTCCAGCAGGGCGGCGAGGGCATAGAGCACAAGGGTCATCGGCGGTTCCTGTGGTCCGGCGCCGGGGGCTGTCTGCCCCCGGACCCCCGAGGATATTTGGCGAAGGGGAAGTGGGGGATCAGCTTTGGTCCCGCCAGCGGTTTGCAATGGGATAGCGGCGGTCGAGCCAGAAGGCGCGTTTGGTCAGCCTTGTGCCGGGGGCGGCCTGAAAGCGTTTGTATTCGCTGATGTACAGCAGGTGTTCGACCTTTTTCACCGTGGCGCGGTCAAACCCTTCGGCGACCAGATCGGCCACGCTGGCCTCGCGCTCGACCAGACCATCCAGAATGGCGTCGAGGACAGGATAGGGCGGCAGTGAATCCTCGTCCTTCTGGTCGTCGCGCAATTCGGCGCTGGGCGGCTTTTCGATCACCCGTTCCGGGATGACGACGCCCGCCGGCCCCTGCATCCAGGGACGATGGTTTTCGTTGCGCCAGCGGCAGGTTTCGAACACGCGGGTCTTATACAGGTCTTTCAGCGGGTTATACCCGCCGTTCATGTCGCCATAGATCGTGCAATAGCCGACCGCCATTTCCGACTTGTTGCCGGTGGTCAGCAGCATCTCGCCGAATTTGTTGGAAATCGCCATCAGAAGGACGCCGCGCAGGCGCGACTGGATGTTTTCTTCGGTAATGCCGGGTTTGGTGCCTTCGAACAGATCGCCAAGGGCGGAACCCACCGCCTCTTGCGGTTCGGAAATCGGCACGGTGTCAAGCCGGGTGCCAAGCGCCTTGGCCACCGCCGCCGCGTCCTCAAGCGAATGGGCCGAGGTGAAACGCGAGGGCAGCATGACGCAGCGCACGTTTTCCGGGCCAAGCGCATCGGCGGCAATGGCGGCGACAAGGGCGGAATCGACACCGCCCGACAGGCCCAGAACGGCCTTGGAAAACCCTGTCTTGGCGAAATAATCCTGCACCGACATGACCATGGCGCGGTAGTCGGCCTCGACCACCTTTGGGATCAGGGCTTTTTCGCCGGGCAGGGCGCGCCAGCCGTTCGGCGTTTCCTCAAAATCCACATGGGTCACAGATTCGTCGAACTGCGGCATCTGTACCGCCAGTTCGCCGCCCGGATTCAGCACGAAAGAGGCGCCGTCGAACACCTGATCGTCCTGCCCGCCAATCATGTTCAGGTAAACCAGCGGCAGACCGGTATCGACCACGCGATACACCATCAGATTGGTGCGCACCGCGGGTTTGCCCCGGTGATAGGGCGAGCCGTTCGGCACCAGCAGAATCTGTGCCCCGCTTTCGGCATGGGTCTCGGCCACTTCGGCGTGCCAGGCATCCTCGCAGATCGGGCTGCCAATGCGCAGCGGGCCAATGCGATAAGGGCCTTGCAGCGGGGCCGAAGCGAAGACGCGCTTTTCATCAAAGACCGAGTCATTCGGCAATTCGTGCTTCAGCACCGTCACCGCAATCTTGCCCTTTGCCAGCACATGCCAGGCGTTGTACAATTTGCCGTCCTGCACCCAAGGGCAGCCGATGCCCAGGGCGGGACCATCGGTGATCTTGGCCGCAAGATCCTTTAGCGCCTTCATCGCATGGGCGGTGAAGGCGGGCTTCATCACCAGATCCTGCGTCTGATAGCCGGTCAGGAACATCTCGGTCAGCGCGACCATCTCGGCCCCTGCCGCGCGGCCTTCGGCCCAGAATTCCAGCGCGCGGGCGGCGTTGGCGGCGATGGCCCCTACGGTCGGGTTCGCCTGCACCAGCGTCAGTCGGAAGCGGTTGGTCATCGGGGCCTCATTCGCGGTCTTGCCGAAGGTTTAGCAGGTTCGCAGGCAAGGGAAAGCCTGCGCGGCCCTGAAGGGGGCAGCGGGTGCTTGTCAGGTCAAGGGCGGTGCGGCTAGGGTTCCGCCCGCATAAGGAGTGGGCGGGCTATGGATTTTGGGCGTTTGCAGTTTGGGGTTGCGGCGGTTCTGACGCTGGGGGCAGGCGTTGCCACCGCGCAGGAGATCATCACCAAGCAATATGATGACGGCTCGGTCTATGAAGGCACGTTCAAGGACGGCTTGCAGGATGGCACCGGCACCTACCGGCTGCCGAACGGCTTTGAATATACCGGCGCATGGGCAAAGGGCGAGATCGCCGGCCAGGGTCGCGCGCGCTATCCAAACGGCTCGGTCTATGAGGGGCAGTTCGTCGCGGGCAAGCCCGAGGGGCAAGGCAAGATCACCTTTGCCGATGGCGGCACCTATGAGGGCGACTGGACCGGCGGCAAGATGACCGGCCACGGCAAGGCCACCTATGCCAATGGCACGACCTATGAGGGCGCCTTTTCCGATGGCAAGCACAACGGGCAGGGCGTGCTGACCGACGATCGCGGCTATCGGTACGAGGGGGCCTGGGTCGAGGGCCGCAAAGAGGGCAAGGGCCGGATCAAATGGCCCGATGGCACCACCTATGAGGGCGAGCTGAAGGCAGATGAGCGCGAGGGGCAGGGCACGCTGATCATGCCTGACGGGCTGACTTATGTCGGAGAGTGGAAAGCGGGCCAGATCAACGGGATGGGCAAGCTGACCCAGCCTTCCGGCGATATCTATGAGGGGCCGTTTGTCGATGGTTTGCGCGATGGCGAGGGCAAGGTGACCTATGCCGGAGGCGGTCTTTATCAGGGCACGTTCAAAGCCGACAAGCGCGAGGGCAAGGGGGCTTTCACCGCCAAGGACGGCTCGTCCTATGTGGGCGCCTGGGTCGGGGGGCGGATGCAGGGGCAGGGGCGGCTGATCTATGCCGATGGCTCGGTCTATGAGGGCGGGTTCAAGAACGACCTGCCCGACGGCAACGGCAAGATCGCCTATCCCGACGGCGAAACCTATGACGGCCAATGGCAGGCCGGGGTGATGGCGGGCGTCGGGCGCGCGACCTACAAGGGCGGCGCGGTCTATGACGGGGCCTTTGCGGGCGGCAAGCCCGAGGGCAAGGGGGTGATGACCTATTCAGATGGCTACCGCTATGATGGCGGCTGGAAGGCGGGTCTTCGCGAGGGGCAGGGCAAGGCCGTCTGGCCTGATGGCACCACCTATGTTGGCGGTTTCAAGGCTGGCCAGCGCGAGGGCAAGGGGGATCTGAGCCAGCCGGACGGGTTCACCTATTCCGGCGACTGGAAGGGGGGCGAGATGGAGGGGCAGGGCACCGCTCGCTATCCGTCGGGTGACGTCTATGTCGGTGGGTTCGCCAAGGGCAAGCGCGAGGGCGCGGGAAAGTTGACCTATAAGGCCGGCGAGATCAGCGAAGGGATCTGGAAGGCTGGCATCCTGACCGGGCCATTGCCCGCCCCGGCCGCTGGGGCGGCATCTGCCGAAGAGGCGGCACCTGCCGGGAACTGAGCATTACAAGGGGGAAGCGCACCGCAGCCTCCTCCCTTTGTGACGGGCTTGGGGCTGCGTGAAATCCGCATCCTACCGCCACAGATGCGCCCAGCCTGCCAATGCCCCTTGTGCCTTGGCCAGCAGACGCAGGCGGCGCGGTTGGGGCACGGGGGTGGCCAGCCGCTCCACCACCACCTCTGGCGGGCAAGGGCGGCGGCTGACCGGATCGACATAGCGCGGATAGCCGATCAGCACGGCATGGGTCAGATGGTCCAGCGTCGGGCGTGGCAAGGGGTGGCCATCGGGGGCTTGCTTGCGGCGGAGGGGCGGGTTGCCCAGATCGCGCGTCAGCCCCCAACCAGCATAGAAGGGTGCGCCCAGCGTGGTGACGGGCTTGCCGCGCAAAAGCGCCTCGAACCCCAGCAGCGAGGTCATGGTCCAGACCTCATCGCACGCTAGGATCAGCGCGATGGGGTCGGCCGCGGTGATGACGGCATCGGCAAGGCCCGAGGCGTCGATGGCACCCGGGCGCAGGCCCGACTCAACATCCGGATGCGGCTTGTACACAAGTACAGCACTCGGGTTGGCCGCGCGTGCGGCGCGCAGAAGGTCAAGGTTTGTGCGAATTTCCGTGGTCCCACAACGGATTGAGGCGTCATCTTCAACCTGGCCGGGTACAAGGATGCGGTGACCTTGCGGCAGGTCGGGCAGATCGCCCGTCAGGTTGTATTTGCTAAGGCCAAGGGCCACGATGCGCTGTCGCAGCCGTTCGGCGCGCGCAAGACTGCCCGCTGGCAGGGGCGACAGGATCAGCCGTTCCAACCGGCTTTCGCGGGCAGGGTCGTAATAAAGGCCCAGATCGTCCACCACCAGCGACAAGGGCGGCACCAGTTCGGCCCCCAACCCCCGAGAGCGCAGGAAGCCATCTTCCACCCGCAGGCCCGCCAGATCGGGGGCCTTGTCGCCCCAGATCAGCAGGTTGCGCCCTTTTCTTGCGGCAAGAGCCTGTGCCTTGGTGGGGTTGTTCTGAAAGATCAGGGGCTTCGAGCGCCCGAACATCGCCTGCATCGGGCCACGTTTCCACAGCCGCATGCCCACGGCGACATGGCCCGCACGGTCCTGACGAAAGGCGCGCACCTCTGCCTCCATCTGGTCCAGAGCCTGCTCGAAAGAACAAAGACTGTCGCGGCAGGGGTCATACCAGCGCGGGGCCAGGATCATCGCGGCGGCAAACAGTTGCGCGCGTGTCAGGTTGCGTCTGCGGCGGGGAATGGGGGACTGGTCGTCGGTCAGGCCCCAACCGGCATAAAAGGGCTGGCCGAAGACCTTGGGGCGATGCCCCGCCAGAACCGCCTCGAATCCCATCTGCGAACTGACGGTATAGACCGCAATCGCCCCCTCCAGCAGCGCCCAGGGCGACACAGGATCGGCGCACAGGCTGGTATTCGGCGGCAAGGGGGCGGCGAAATGGCCCTTGCGCAGGCCAAGCAGGGTTTCCGGGTGGCATTTGATGACAAGACGGGCCGCGGGATGATCCTCCACCGCCTGCGCCAGCATGGCGGCAAAGGCCGCAGGATCGGGAGCCGAGGCATCGCCGCGCACCTGATCGACCAGCAGCACATAGCCGGGGGCGGGGGGCGGAGTATCGGTGTGGATATTGTATTTTGACAAATCCAGACTTCGAATACGATCAATCCCCTGTCTTGCCCGAAGCAAAAGGTTCGAATCGTCCAAGGGATGCGTGGCCAGGATATGTTCAATATCCGAAGGTGCGCTGCCATCGAAATGCACACCGCGCCCGTCGATCAGCAGGCCAATGGGCGCATCCCCCGACCGGCCGGGGCGCAGGGATCGCAGGAAGGTATCTTCGACGCGCACCACCGGCACACCGCGCCGCGCTGCCACCGCCAGCCCGCGCGCGGTGCGGGGCGAATTGCCCCAGACCACCACGCCGTCGCCCGGACCGGGCAGGCCAAGCCGCAACTCGTGCCCCGCCAACCCAAGAATGCGTCGCAGACGGCGTTGCCACAAAAAACCGCCCGAATAAAAAAACAGCCGCCGGGGCAATGGCCCGGCGGCTGTTTCAATCAGCTCATCGGCCACTCAGCCGCCCGCATTGGCCAGCGAGCTGGCGCTGTTCGTGGCGCCGGTGATCGCCGAAAGCGTCTTTTGCCACTGCACATAGGGCGCTTCTGTCACATAGACCGTATCTCCATCGCGGATCAGGAAGTCGCGCGCCTCGAACAGGCCGGTGGGCTGGGTCAGGTCCAGCACATAGACCATGCGCTGGTCGCCTGTCAGATCCTTGCGGCCCAGGACGGCATTCGCAATCTCGGCCGGTTCGTTGCGCAGGACGAAAACGCCCGTCGGGTCGGCGGTTGCCGTGTTCAGGCCGCCAACGATGGCCAGCGCCTCAAGGGCGGAAAGGTTCTGGTTCTTGAACGGCACGCGGCTTTGCTGGCCCGTGGCGCCCAAGGCGACAAAGGCGCGGTTGTCGGGTTCAACCGTCACGATGTCGCCAGGTCGCAGCGCGATATCCAATGCCGGGTTGGCGTAAAGATCGCGCAGCCAGACCTTGCCCGATCTGTTGCCGCGCGTGACGCGGACAATCGCGATATCAGGTTCGATTGACACGCCGCCCGCCTTGGCCAGCATGGCCGACAGGGTCCGGGTCCCGCGCTCGATCGGGAACACGCCTTGCGCGCCGACCGAGCCGGACATGGTAACGGTCGATCCATCACCTGCCACGCGCTGCACCTGCACCTGCGGGTCGGGGGTTTGCGTGTCCAGTTTGCGGGTGATGATCTGGCGCAGGCTGTCGGGTGTCTGGCCAGAGGCCTTCACCTTGCCCGCATAGGGCACGAAGATATAGCCCTGCCCGTCAACCTGCACCTCTTGCAATTGCGATACACGCTGGCCGGTATTGCCAAGCAGGGGGTCGTCCTTGACATTTTCAAAGATCGTCAGGCCCAGCCGGTCGCCCGGCGCGATGACATCGGAACCGATGACCCCCGCGCTCTGGAATGCCGAGGAGAAGCCGAAGGCCGGTGTGACCGATGTCACCCGCGTTACCCGCGAATTGACCGTGACGATGAAGGCATCGCCCTTTTTCAGAACCGAACCGGCAAAGATCTCTCGCTTGTTCGGACCGGACCGGGGCAGGCCGCAGCTTGCGGTTGCCGCGACAAGCGCGACAAGGGCCACGGCTTTCGCCGCCCTTGAGGTAAAAATGTTCACTGCTCGCACTCCATTAGGGGAGTTTTTATCAACTTTTGCGGGCAACCCTACAGAAAGGCGGAACAAATTGCCAGCGTGACGTTTCACGACCGGCTGACGATGCGCAACTGTTGCCTTGGTGCCGCTTTTCCGGTGGTCAGTGCGTCATAAGGGTCTTCGGCTTGCAGCAGCATGTCCACCACCTGTCGCAGCAGGTCGCGTCGCGCCCGCGAACTGTAGAAACCACCGGGGATCTGGCTGGTTTCCAGCAGGTAGTGGCGATAGTCGCGATAGGCCCGGCTGTCAGGCCGGGTGGCGCGGGCGAAAAATTCGGGCAGGGGCTGGGATGAAACGAATTCCGGCTTGGCGTAAACCGCATCGCCGAACACCTTCAGCGGCAGGCCACGCCACAGAACCTGTTGACCCGCAGTGGAGTTTACCGTCACCGCGCTGCGCGCCTGATTGAGCAGCCCGGCCAGCTTGCCGCCGCGCACCCAATGCACCCGCGCCTCCACACCTTTCGCCCGCGCGATCCGGCGCAAGGCGGTGCGCAGGGGGGCGCGGCCGTCTTCCAGCGGATGGGCCTTGAAGACGATGTGATGATGCGGGGGGGCGCCTTTGGCGAAACCGTCCAGTACCACCTCAAGGAATTCGGTCATCGAGCGGAAGGGCGAGTGCATCCGAAAACTGGAATCGTGTTCCAGTTGCAGCAGCACCAGATGATAGGGAAAGCCGCCGCGCCGGATGCGCCAGCTTGCCAGCATCCGCTCCCACCGGTGAAGCGGCAAAAGCGCAAGGCGGCGGCAGTAAAGCAGGAATTCCTGGCCCACCGTCAGGTCGCGGTGGGGGCGGAAATTGGCGAACTCTCGCCCGCCTGTCAGGACATGCCAGTGATACAGCGCGCCCCAGAAGATGTGCTGGCGCATGTCGCCCCAGCGGGCGGGGGCGTCGGGCAGGTCCATGTCAACCTTGGCAAGGGCGGCCTGCATTTGGGCCACACTGGTCTGCATCAGCCGCGAATGGCCGTTCGATCCGCCGCGTTCATAGGTGACCCAATAGGGGCGCAGGTAGCCTTCCTCGAACACATGCACAGTGATGCCGGCGGCGCGCGCCTCTGCCACGGCCAGAGCATGGATCGGGCGGGTGTCGCCATAAAGGACCAGATCGGTGATGCCCTTGTCGGCCATCAGCGCGCGGCAGGTCGTGGGCCAGTCGTCGGGCGCGCCCTGATAAGCAACAAAGCGCGATTTCAGCGGCCAGAACACCCGATCGCCACGGTTGAAGCCGACGCGCCAGACCTCTGCCCCCGCGGCAGAGACCATCTGCGCGAGCTGCCCGAAAAATGGGCCGTGCGGCCCTTGCAGGAAAAGAAAACTGCGTCCCCGACCTGTCACTTGGTTACTTTCACACACCCGGCCCCAGTTTGCCCGCGCCGGATATTTGCGCAATGGTCCTTGCTGTCGGGTTAAAGGTTAATCTGGCGGCGCGGCAAATTTGCGGCCCCTTTGGTGCGGTCCTGTGCCCTTGCAGTGCGGGGGCGGGGCCGCTACCTCTGGTTCAAACCAAAGGAGCGGGCGGATGTTCACCGGCATTGTGACCGATATGGGCGAAATTCTGGAGCTGGAGCAGCGCGGCGACCTGCGGGCGCGGATTGCAACAGCCTATGACGTGGGCGGGGTCGATATTGGCGCCTCGATTTCCTGCGAGGGGGTTTGCCTGACTGTGGTCGCTTTGGGCAATACGCCCAAGGGCTGGTTCGATGTGGAAATCAGCGCCGAGACGGTATCCAAAACCAACCTTGCCGGTTGGGCCGTGGGCAAGCGGCTGAACCTGGAACGCGCGCTGAAGGTGGGGGATGAGCTGGGCGGCCATATCGTTTCCGGCCATGTCGATGGCGTGGCCGAGGTGGTCGGCCTGCGGCCCGAGGGCGACAGCCTGCGCGTGACCTTCCGCGCGCCCGAGGAGTTGGCGAAATTCATCGCGCCCAAGGGGTCGGTGGCGCTGAACGGCACCTCGCTGACGGTGAATGAGGTCGAGGGCCGCGATTTCGGCATCAACTTCATCCCCCATACCCAAAAGGTGACAACCTGGGGCGGGGTGAAGCTGGGCGACAAGGTGAACCTGGAGGTCGATACCATGGCCCGCTATGTCGCAAGGCTGCGCGAATGGGCATGATGGGCCATAACAACGGCCCGACGATGGAGGGCGGCACAAGCTGGCGCAAGCATTGCTGGGCCGCCGCGCGCGAGGCGCTGTTGCCGACCCTGCCGATCGAAGTTGTGCGGAACCGCGTGCGGCGCGCCAAGGAATTGGGGCTGGACTATCGCACCTATGCCTCGGTCCGGGTGCAGACCGGGCATGATGTGGTGGCCTTCCTTTTTTCCTCCAATGCCTTGCGCGTGCGGCCCATGTCACCCGCGATGCCGCAAGCCCATGCCGAGAAGCTGGCCGCAGTTATCGGGGCCGAGCGCATCGGGCTGGCTGTTGCCCCGTTGTCGCCATCCATGCTGGCGACCAATGTGGCGCTGGACCGTGCCCATCCCGCGCCGCATGTGCTGCTGCCGTTCCCGGTCATGGCGCAGGCGATCCGCGACATTCTGGGCAAGACACCCGGCGACCGCGTGATTCTGGTGGGCGATGCGCCGCTTGAGCGTGACTGGTGCGCTGCGGGGCGGCTGGCGGCCTACCTTCCGGCAGACCGCTATTTCACGGCCTGATCAGGCGTCGAACAAAAGCTGATAACTAACGGGGACAAAGCGGAACCCGCCCTCGCCGTTCTGTTCGACATGGCCGGTGGCAGGGAAGGGCATGTGATAGCCGATAAAGGGGATGCGGTCGGCGGCGATCATGCCGAAAATGTCCTTGCGGGTTTGCGCGGCCGCGGCCTTGTCGGCATCGAACCGCACCTCCCAGTCGGGGCGTTGCAGCGACCAGACATAGTGGTTCGCGGTATCGGCGGTCAGCATCAGCCGCTGGCCCGCGCTTTCCAGATGATAGGCCATATGCCCCGGCGAATGGCCAAAGGCCGCGACGGCGGTGATGCCCGAGGCAACGCTGCCGCCACCCTCCAGAAAGGTGAATTTGTCGGCCAGGGGCTTTACCTTGGTGTCAAAGCCCTCATTCGCTGCCTTGGACCAATGGTCGAACTCGGCCTGCCCGGTGACATAGCGGGCCTTGGCAAAGGTCACGCCCGCTTCGCCCGAAAGCCCGCCGATATGGTCGCCGTGCATATGAGTCAGCACCACCACATCCACCTGATCGGGGGTCACCCCCGCCGATGCCAGCGCGGCGGTGACCCCTTTGGGCGCAAGGCCGGTGTCAAACAGGATCAGTTCGGCCCCGGTGTTCACCAGAACCGGCGTGAAGAAATTCACCGATTTGTCGGCGGGAATGAAGTTTTCCGCCGACAGGGAGGCAAACTGGTCGGGGTTGGCATTGGTGCCAAAGGTTTCCTGGGGCTTCTCCATCGCGCGGGTGCCCGCGAGCAGGGGTGTCACCTCGAATGCGCCAAGGCGAAAGCGGGAAAAGCCCGGTGAGGCTGGCCCTTGCAGCGGGGCGGCGGCACGGGTGGAGGTTGGCAACAGGGGCGCAAAGGGCAGGGTGGCGCCGGCGATCAGCGCCTTGCGGCGCGAGACTTGCAGGGTCATCGGATATGTCCTTTGGGTTGGGGGTCAACCAAAGGTAGCGCGGAGCGTGCGAAAATCTAACTCACAGATACGCGATTATTCCCACCACGGATCAACCGCCGCAATATCGGCATCGGACCAGCCAAAGTGATGCGCGAGTTCGTGGATCATCACATGGGTCACCAGTTCAGCCAGCGACACATCGCCCCTTTCGATCCATTCATCCAGAATGGGCTTGCGGAACAGCCAGATCACATCGGGATGGTTGGGTTGATCGCTGACCGATTTTTCGGTGATCGGCGTGCCCTCATAAAGGCCGGTCAAGTCATAGGGGCTATCGACACCCATCGCCTCCAATATCTCGTCGGGGGCGAAATCTTCGATCCGCAGGCCGATATGGGTGGCCGCGGCGCGATAGGGTTCGGGCAATGCAACCACAGCCGCATGGGCCAGCTGTTCGATCATCAGCAGGTCGGGGGCAATGCTTTCTGGGGCGGGGCGGGTCATGGCGGAAGGGTAGGCGCAGCGGCCCGGCCGGGCAAGCCGCCAAATTCGTTGGAACGAATTTGCAAATTTCTTTGAAGAAATTTGGCCGGCCGGCCCGGCGGTGACGTGAAGCGGTGAAACTGGACAAATGCCCCCCCATGTGACAATCAGCCGGGGTTCAAAGGAGCCTGCCTCATGACCACCGTCACCCGCTTTGCGCCTTCGCCCACCGGCTATATTCATGTCGGCAATCTGCGCACCGCCCTGATGAACTATCTGATCGCCCGCAAGAACGGCGGTACGTTCATCTTGCGGCTGGACGATACCGATCAGGAACGGTCAAAGCAGGAATATATCGACGGGCTTTTCGCCGATCTGGAATGGCTGGGCATCAAGTATGACCGGGTGGAACAGCAATCCAAGCGGCTGGATCGCTATCGCGAGGCGGCCGAGCAGCTGAAGGCCTCGGGGCGGTTCTATGAATGCTTTGAAAGCCCGACCGAACTGGACCTCAAACGCAAGAAGTTGCTGAACATGGGCAAGCCGCCGGTCTATGACCGCGCGAGCCTGCGCCTGACCGAGGCCGAAAAACAGGCCTTCCGCGCCGAAGGGCGGCAGGGCTATTGGCGCTTTCTGCTGGATCAGGAGCGGATTGAGTGGAATGACGGCATCATCGGGCCGATCTCGATTGATGCGGCAAGCGTCTCGGACCCGGTGCTGATCAAGGCCGATGGCCAGGTGCTTTATACCTTCGCCTCTTCGGTCGATGACGTGGATATGGGGGTCACCCATATCGTGCGCGGGGCGGACCATGTGACCAATACCGCGACGCAGATCCAGATCATGAAGGCGCTGGGTGGGGTGCCGCCGACCTTTGCCCATCATTCGCTGCTGACCGGCGCGAAGGGCGAGGAATTGTCCAAGCGTCTGGGCGTGTTGTCCCTGCGCGACTTGCGGGCGCGGGGGGTAGAGCCGATGGCGCTGCTGAGCCTGATGGCACGGCTGGGCTCGTCCAAGCCGGTGGAACTGGCGACCTCGATGCAGGATCTGATCGATGGCTTCGACATCGGCAGCTTTGGCGCTGCACCGACCAAGTTCGACGCCGAAGACCTGTTCCCGCTGACCCGGCACCATGTGCAAAGCCTGCCGTTCAGCGCGGTTCAGGCCCGCATCGCAGCCTTGGGCGTTCCTGCCGACAAGGCCGAGGCGTTCTGGAATGTCGCCAAGGCCAACATCACCGTGCTGGCCGACCTTGAGGGCTGGTGGACCCTGTTCCGTGATGGGGCAACCCCGGTGGTGGAGGATGCCGACCGCGATTTCGTGCGCCAGGCCATTGCCATGCTGCCCGCCCAGCCCTGGACCACGGCGACCTGGGGCGAATGGACCGCTGCGGTCAAGGAGGCGACGGGCCGCAAGGGCAAGGATCTGTTCCGCCCCTTGCGTCTGGCGCTGACCGGGCAGGGCCATGGGCCGGAAATGGCCGATGTGCTGCCCTTGCTGCAAAAGCTGCCGGTGGTCTGAGGCGTCAGCCGCCGGGGGCGCTTCGCCCCCCGGACCCCCAGAGGATATTTATGAACAGATGAGGGGGCGTCCGGCGGGCGCCCTTTTTGTTTCGCCCATTCGGTATGCAATCGCACTCTGGCACTTGCCAGAAGCGACGCTTCCGGGTTAGCTTGCGACCGTCAGGATCGGGAGAATCCGGCGGGGCTTTCGGGTCTGGCGCCGGTGCCGAAGGAGCAACCGCCCCGGTAAACTCTCAGGCGAACGGACCGTTCTGGCAAAAGACTCTGGAGAGTGGCGCGGATGCGCCCGCCGAAGGGATAACGATCTCAGGCGCCCCGAAACGGGCAGGGACAGAGGGGGCACCGAGGGCAGGGGAACTGCCTGAACGGTGCCGGGCTGTCTTGATGACCGGCAGAGATGGAGGCGGCCTTGGCCGAAGAACTTCTGCGTTTGGGTCTGCATGACCTGCATGTCAGCCTGGGGGGCAAGATGGTGCCCTTTGCCGGCTATGAGATGGCGGTGCAATATCCCGCCGGGGTGATGAAAGAGCATCTGCACACACGGGCGGCGGCAGGGCTGTTCGATGTGTCGCACATGGGGCAGGTGGTCCTGCGGCCCAAGAAAGGCATGGAGGCGTTGTGCCTGGGGTTCGAGGCGCTGATGCCGGTGGATGTGCTGGGGCTGGTCGAAGGGCGGCAGCGCTATGGCCTGTTCACAAACGAGGCGGGGGGCATTCTGGATGACCTGATGTTCGCCAACCGGGGCGATCATCTGTTCGTCGTGGTCAATGCCGCCTGCAAGCACGCCGATGTGGCCCATATGCGCGCCCATCTGGGCGATGTGGCCGAGGTGGAGTTCATTCAGGACCGCGCGCTGCTTGCCCTGCAAGGCCCGCAGGCCGAAGCGGCGCTGGCGTGGATCGAGCCGCGCGTGGCGGCGATGAAGTTCATGGATGTCGGCGTGTTCGGTGATCTGTGGGTCAGCCGTTCGGGCTATACCGGCGAGGACGGGTTCGAGATTTCGCTGCCCATGGCGCAGGCCGAAGCCTTTGCCCGCCGCCTGCTGGAGATGCCCGATGTGCTGCCCATCGGCCTTGGCGCGCGCGACTCCTTGAGGCTGGAGGCCGGGCTTTGCCTTTACGGCCATGACATCGACACCACCACCAGCCCGGTCGAGGCCGGTCTGACCTGGGCGATCCAGAAGGCCCGCAAGGCTGGTGGCGCGCGGGCGGGCGGCTTTCCGGGCGCAGAGCGTATCTTGCGCGAACTGGCCGAGGGGCCAAGCCGCCGCCGTGTGGGTTTGCGCCCCGAGGGCCGGGCGCCGATGCGCGAGGGGACCGCGTTGTTCTCGGGCGATGCGCCCGTGGGGGTGATTACCTCGGGCGGCTTCGGCCCTTCGGTCAATGCGCCGATTGCCATGGGCTATGTGCCTGCAAATCTGTCAAAAACCGGCACTACGCTGGAGGGCGAGGTGCGCGGCAAGCGCCTGCCCGTCACCGTCGCCGACATGCCTTTCAACCCGACAACCTACAAACGCTGAGGGACGATCATGAAATTCACCAAGGAACACGAATGGCTGCGGGTTGAGGGCGACGTCGTGGTCGTCGGAATCACCGAACATGCGTCCGAGGCGCTGGGCGATGTGGTCTTCGTCGAATTGCCCGAGGTTGAGACGCAGGTGGGCGCGGGCGATGAGATCTGTGTGATCGAAAGCGTCAAGGCCGCGTCGGACATTCTTGCCCCGGTCGATGGCGAGATTGTCGCGGTCAACGAAAAGCTGGTCGATAACCCGGGCCTTGTGAACGAAGACCCGCTGGGTGCGGCCTGGTTCTTCAAGATGAAGCTGGATGACCTGTCGGTCCTCGATACCTTCATGGACGAGGATGAATACAAGGACTTCATCGCCTGATGGTCCGGCCCGAATGCCATGCAGGCTCCGGGCAGTTTTCTTCGATGACACATGCAGCCCCCGCCAGGGGGGCTATTTCCCCATGTCCTGAGGTATGGAAATGACCTTCACGCCCACCGATTATAACCCCTATGACTTCGCCAACCGCCGCCACATCGGTCCATCCCCTTCCGAGATGGAGGAAATGCTGGCAGCGACCGGCGCCAAATCGCTGGATGACCTGATCGACCAGACCGTGCCAAAGACCATCCGGCAGGCATTGCCGCTGGCTTGGGCGCCCTTGTCCGAACATGAGCTGCTGGCGCGGATGCGCGAGGTGGCGGCCAAGAACAAGGTGATGACCAGCCTGATCGGGCAGGGCTATTACGGCACCGTCACCCCCCCGGCGATCCAGCGCAACATTCTGGAAAACCCGGCGTGGTACACGGCCTATACGCCCTATCAGCCCGAAATCGCGCAAGGCCGGCTGGAGGCGCTGCTGAACTATCAGACCATGGTGGCCGATCTGACTGGCCTGCCGGTGGCGAACGCCAGCCTGCTGGACGAGGCGACGGCGGCGGCAGAGGCGATGACCATGGCCGAGCGGGTGGCCAAGTCGAAGGCCAAGGCGTTCTTTGTCGATGAAAACTGCCACCCCCAGACCATCGGCGTGATCAAGACCCGCGCCGAACCCTTGGGGATTGAGGTGATCGTGGGCGATCCGGCCAAGATGGACGCGGGCGCGGTGTTCGGCGCCATTTTCCAATATCCCGGCACCTGGGGCCATGTGCGCGACCTGACGCCCTGGATCGAGGCGCTGCACACGGCCAAGGCCGTGGCGGTGGTGGCGACCGACTTGCTGGCGCTGACCATGCTGAAGGAACCGGGCGCGATGGGGGCCGATATGGCCGTGGGGTCCGCCCAGCGGTTCGGCGTGCCGATGGGCTATGGCGGGCCACATGCCGCGTTTTTCGCCTGCAAGGATGAACACAAACGCTCGATGCCGGGCCGGATTGTGGGTGTGTCCATCGACGCGCGCGGCAACAAGGCCTATCGGCTGGCCCTGCAAACGCGCGAGCAACACATCCGCCGCGAAAAGGCCACCAGCAACATCTGCACCGCTCAGGCCCTGCTCGCCGTGATGGCCAGCATGTATGCCGTGTTCCACGGCCCGCGCGGGCTGCGCGCGATTGCCGAGCGGGTGCATTCGCTGACCGTCCGGCTGGCCAAGGCGCTGACCGATGCGGGCGCGACCCTGCCGCCCAAGGCGTTCTTTGACACCATTACGGTTGAAGTGGGCGTGGGGCAGGCAGGCATTCTGGCTGCGGCCCGGCTGGAGGGGCTGAACTTCCGCAAGGTCGGCAATGACCATGTGGGCATCAGTCTGGATGAGACCAGCAACGAGGACGTGCTGCACCGTGTCTTGCGCGCCTTTGGTATCCATTCGGCCCCGCCCGCCAAGGCGGAAATCGGTTTCCCCGAGGCGATGCTGCGGACTTCCGACTACCTGACCCATCCGGTGTTCCACATGAACCGGGCCGAGTCCGAGATGATGCGCTATATGCGCCGCCTGTCGGACCGTGACCTTGCGTTGGACCGGGCGATGATCCCGCTTGGGTCTTGCACCATGAAGCTGAACGCGGCGGCGGAAATGATGCCGATCACCTGGCCAGAATTCGGCAGCCTGCACCCCTTTGTGCCGCCGGATCAGGCGCTTGGCTACCGTGAGGCGATCGAGGATTTGCAGGCCAAACTATGTGAGATCACCGGCTATGACGCCTTTTCCATGCAGCCCAACTCGGGCGCGCAGGGGGAATATGCGGGCCTCTTGACCATTCAGGCCTATCACCGCGCGCGGGGCGATACGCACCGCAATGTCTGCCTGATCCCGGTTTCGGCCCATGGCACCAATCCGGCCTCGGCGCAGATGGCGGGGATGGAGGTGGTGGTCGTCAAATCCTCGCCCAACGGTGACGTGGATCTGGATGATTTCCGCGCCAAGGCGGCCGAGGCGGGCAACCGGCTGGCGGCCTGTATGATCACCTATCCCAGCACGCATGGCGTGTTTGAGGAAACCGTGCGGGATGTCTGCAAGATCACCCACGAACATGGCGGGCAGGTCTATATCGACGGTGCCAACATGAATGCGCTGGTGGGTCTGGTGAAGCCGGGCGAGATTGGCGGCGATGTCAGCCACCTGAATCTGCACAAGACCTTTGCCATCCCGCATGGCGGCGGTGGCCCCGGTATGGGCCCCATCGGCGTGCGCGCCCATCTGGCGCCCTTTCTGCCCGGCCACCCCGAGACGGGCGGCATCGAAGGGCCGGTTTCGGCGGCCCCCTATGGCAGCGCCTCGATCCTGCTGATTTCCTGGGCCTATTGCCTGATGATGGGGGGCGAGGGGCTGACGCAGGCGACGCGCGTGGCGATCCTGAACGCCAATTACATCGCCAGCAGGTTGAAGGGCGCCTATCCGATCCTGTTCATGGGCAACAAGGGCCGGGTCGCGCATGAGTGCATTCTGGATACCCGCCCCTTTGCCGAGTTCGGCGTGACGGTGGATGACATCGCCAAGCGCCTGATCGACAACGGTTTCCACGCCCCGACGATGAGCTGGCCCGTAGCGGGCACGCTGATGGTGGAACCGACGGAATCCGAAACCAAGGCCGAGATCGACCGCTTCATCACCGCCCTGCTGGCGATCCGTGAGGAGATCAAATCGGTCGAGGCGGGGGAAATCTCGCCCGAAGACAGCCCCCTGCGCCACGCGCCCCATACGGTCGAGGATCTGGTCGCCGACTGGACGCGCAAATACCCGCGCGAACAAGGCTGCTTCCCCCCCGGTGCCTTCCGGGTGGACAAATACTGGCCACCTGTGGGCCGGGTCGATAACGTCTGGGGCGACCGCAACCTGACCTGCATCTGCCCGCCGGTCGAAAGCTATATGCAGGCGGCGGAGTGACACGTTGGCCTCGGCGCGACCTGTCGCCGGGGCCATGTTTTTCTATGGGGTTGGGCCGCGCCCGGCCTTGCGGTTCGGCCCATCCTCTGACAGCTTCGCCCGACCATGGATAACCGCCCCTCGACCCTTGCCGACGGCTTGTTGGCCGCCCTTCCCATCGTGCTGGGCTATTTCCCCATCGCCTTCGCCTTTGGCGTCGCGGCGACCGGCGCCCATCTGTCGCCCGTCGAGGCGGTGGGCCTGTCGGTCATCATCTATGCCGGGGCGGCGCAGTTTCTGACGCTGGCGCTGATCACCTCTGGCGCGCCCTTGCTGGTGTCGGCCTTCACGCTGATCGCCATGAACCTGCGCCATGTGCTGTACGGCCCCTCGCTGATGAAACGGGCGGGGCCGGATGCGCGCCGCCGCTGGTCGTGGTTCTGGGCCTTTGGCCTGACGGATGAGGTTTTCGGCGCGGCCCTTGGCCAACTCGCCCGCGGGCGCCGGTTTTCCGAACCGTTCATGTTCGGTCTTGCCATCGGCGCCTATGCCTCGTGGGTGTCGGGCACCGTTGTGGGGGCCTGGGCGGGGGGCGGCGCGCTGAAAAACTGGCCTGCGGTCGAGGCGGGCCTGGGCTTCATGTTGCCCGCCCTGTTTCTGGCGCTGTTGCTGTCGATCCTGTCGCGCGCGCAATTGCCCGCGATTGCGGTGGCGGTGTTGGCGACGGTGGGGGTTACGCTGGCGTGGTCGGGCACGGCCGGCATTCTGGCCGGTATGATCGCGGGCGCTGTGGCAGGCCTTGTTCCAAGAAAGGTGGTCGATGCGCAGTGAGATCCTGATCCTTGCGCTGATGGTCGGCGCCTTCACCTGGGCGTTCCGCGTGCTGCCGACCCGTGCTGACCTGTCCGCCATGCCCGAAGGCGGCCTTCTGTCGCGCTTTTTGGCCGCAACCGGCCCGGCGGCGATTGCGACCCTGTTCACCGCTTCGGTCCTGCCGATGGTGACGGGTGGCTTGCCGCTGCCCCTGGCCGGGGGCACCGCCGCCGTGCTGGCTGTTTTCGCCGCCACGCGGTCGGTCGTGGGGGCCACATTGGCCGGGTCCGTCGCCTATGGCGTGCTGTTTGCCCTGATCTGACCCTTGCCCTGCCGCGCGAACGGCGCGACAGTGGGGCAGGAGGTTCCCATGCCCGTTTCTGACCTAGACATTGCCCCGTCCACCGTCGGCGAGATCATCGTCATGGCGAGAGAGGGCGACACGATGCAGCGCCAGTTGCACCAGTTCATCGCTGACCTGAACGATGACGAAAAGGCCAGCCTCACCGCCATCGCCTGGGTCGGCAGGGGGGCATTCGAAGCCGAAGATTTCGCCGAAGCCCTCGCCACCGCGCGGGCCGAGGCGACGACGCCCACGGAAAGCTATCTCATGGGAATGCCCCATCTGGTCGAAAACCTCGAGGCGGGGCTTGAGGCGCTGGGCTATGACGTCAGCGACATCGAGGATGACGCGCTCTAGCCCCTTGCGGTGCAGAGCCTCGGCTCACATATATTCCAGAACCGGAATGTGAGTGCCGCCATGCCTGCTGAAACCAAAACTGCCGTCAAGCTTTGCTGCGCCACCTGTGGCCAGATGAACCGTGTTCCGAATGAGCGCCTCGCGCAGGGGCCGAAATGCGGCCATTGCGGTGATCCGCTTGATGATGGCCGGGTGTTCGAACTGGACGGTCGCGCGCATGACAAGGCCATCCGGGGGGACGACCTGCCCCTGTTGGTCGATTACTGGGCCGCCTGGTGCGGTCCCTGCCGCGCCATGGCGCCCGAGTTCAAGAAGGCCGCCATGGAGCTTGCGCCTGCCGTGCGGCTGGCCAAACTGAACACCGAAGACCACCCGGACATCGCCGCCCGCGCCCGGATTCAAGGTATTCCCGCCCTGATCCTGTATCGTGGGGGCCGAGAGGTCGCCCGCCTCGCCGGCGCCCGCCCCGCCCGCGACATCGTGGCCTTCGTGCGCCAGTCGCTAGGCTGAAAATCCTGCCGACGGGGGCAGGGCGCTGCCTTGACAATTCAGCCCCATTCCGCCACATCACCGCCAGAAGGTCATTGGGGCAGTAGCTCAGTTGGGAGAGCGCGTCGTTCGCAATGACGAGGTCAGGGGTTCGATCCCCCTCTGCTCCACCATGACCTTCGTGACAAGCGGGCCGCTTATGCGGCCCTTTTTGTTGCTCTTGCCCCTTTCCACCACGTAAGTTTCCAGAATGTTTGGCCATTCTGCCGGGGATTTGAGGTGATTGAGGATTTTGCCGTTTCGCTTTTGGGGGCATCGGAAGTGGTGCTTGCTTTGGCGCCTTTCGGGATCGTTCTTCTCGGCGGTCTTGTCGCCTGGGCGACAGATCGGTCTGCCAAGGGCCTTTTGCGCGCGCCCTATTTCGCAATCTTCGGGCTTGCTTCTTTTGCTATGGCAGAGGTGCAGCATCTGATGGTGCAGTTCCTTTTTCCTTCGCTTGCGGGCGGGTATTTCCGGGCTGTGTTGAGCATGGTTGTGCTGGCCCTTTTCCTTTATGGTTTTCTTTTGGCCCGAATGTCGGCTGCCCGGTCACGCGATGCCTTCGGCAGTGGCAAATTCGCTCTGCTTTTCTTCGTCCCGCCTCTGGGCTTTGTGATGTTCCTAAAGCGATCAAAGGGCGATGCGGCTTTACCGCAGCTTGTGCTTCGCGGGCCGCTTGCCGCTGAAATGGGGGTGTTTGTCGGGGCATTCGCGCTGGTGTTGGCCTATGGCTTGAACAACTATTCAGAGAAAGAATTGGACCGCCAGTTGGCCGAAGCCCCTCAAACAGAGCAGGGCTGACCCTTCCCCTTTCGCCGACACTCCCCTATCCCATGAGGATCAGCCAAGGGGGCAGGGTGATGATTCCGGTTCAGGGGTTCAAAGGGGCAAAGGTGGCGGTGCTGGGGCTGGGGCGGTCCGGTCTGGCGACGGCGCGGGCCTTGCAGGCGGGCGGGGCAGAGCCGCTTTTGTGGGACGACAGCCCCGAGGCGCGTGCCAAAGCCGAGGCCGAGGGCTTTACCTGCACTGACCTCACGCGCAACGGCGTGTTTCAGGGCGTGGCCTGCCTTGTCACCTCGCCCGGCATTCCGCACCTTTACCCACAGCCGAACAAGGTGATCGCCCGTGCGCTGGAAGAGGGCATCCCGGTCGATAACGACATCGGCCTGTTCTTCCGCAGTTATGCCACGCCCGGTTGGGACGATTATGAGACCACGCCGCGCGTGGTCTGCGTTACCGGGTCGAACGGCAAATCGACCACCACCGCGCTGATCCATCATATTCTGGAGGTCGCGGGCCGGCCGACACAGATGGCGGGCAACATTGGCAAGGGTGTCCTGTCGATCGACCCGCCGCAGGATGGCGAGGTGGTGGTGCTGGAACTTTCCAGCTATCAGACCGACCTTGCCCGCCACCTCACGCCCGATGTGGCGGTGTTCACCAACCTCTCGCCCGATCACCTTGACCGGCACAACGGCATGGGCGGCTATTTCGCGGCCAAGCGGCGGCTGTTCGCCGAGGGCGGGCCGGACCGCGCGGTGATTGGCGTCGATGAGGTCGAGGGGCGCTATCTGGCGAACCAGATGGCCGAGGGGCCAGGCGATGACCGGGTCATCCGCATCTCCTCGGGGCAAAAGCTGGAAGGGTTCGGCTGGTCGGTCTTTGCCCGCAAGGGGTTTCTGGCGGAATGGCGCAAGGGCAAGCAGATGGCCTCCATCGACCTGCGCGGTGTCGCGGGTCTGCCGGGCGCGCATAACCACCAGAACGCCTGCGCCGCCTATGCCGCCTGCCGCAGTCTTGGCATCGCGCCAAAACTGATCGAGGGGGCGTTCCACAGTTTCGCGGGCCTGCCCCATCGCAGCCAGTTGGTGGGCGAAAGGGCCGGTGTGCGCTTCATCAACGACAGCAAGGCGACCAATGTGGATAGTGCTGCCAAGGCCTTGCAGGCCTTCCCGAAAGTCCGCTGGATCGCGGGCGGCATGGGCAAGGAAGGCGGCATCACCGCGCTGCAACCCTTCCTCGGTTCGGTCGTGAAGGCATACCTGATCGGCCATTCCGCCCGCGATTTCGCCCTGCAACTGGGCGACACCCCGCATGAGATTTGCGAAACGATGGACCGCGCGGTCGCCCGCGCCGCCGCCGAGGCGGAAGAGGGAGAGGTTATCCTCCTCGCCCCTGCTGCCGCCAGTTTCGACCAATACCCGAATTTCGAAAAGCGCGGCGACGATTTCACGGCAAGGGTCCGCGCCTTGATCGGATAGCGGCTACTTTTGCATTTGCACCTTTCCAAATACTCCACGGGGAGGGACCATTGTTTCGCCATTGGTTCAAGAACCAATGGTCTCGGGGGGTGCGAAACCCCCGCTTCCGACGGCTGCCAGCCGCGCAGGTTTGCACTGGCATTTCCCGGCCATCTTGGCTAGGATTCACCCCACGATCCGGGGCCAACCCGGACGTTTGGCAGAGCAGGCGACAGACAGGCGGTTCCCATGACGGAAATGGTTCATGGCTCTATGCCCTCCAGGGTGGCGGAGCCGGTGCTTCCACGCTGGTGGCGGACGATCGACAAATGGACGCTGACCGCGATCCTTGTCCTGTTCGCCATCGGGCTGCTCTTGGGGCTCGCCGCCTCGGTGCCGCTGGCGGAACGCAATGGGCTGGACCCTTACCACTATGTCCAGCGTCAGGCGGTGTTCGGCGGGCTGGCCATGGTGGCGATGGTCGGGTTCTCGATGATGTCGCCGGAAATGGTGCGGCGGATCGGGGTCATCGGCTTTCTGCTCTCATTCGTGTCGCTGGTTCTGCTGCCTGCCTTCGGCACCGATTTCGGCAAGGGCGCGGTGCGCTGGTTTTCCTTGGGCTTCGCCTCTTTTCAGCCGTCGGAGTTTCTCAAGCCGGGGTTCATCATCGTTTCGGCCTGGCTGATCGCGGCTGCGGGCGACCTGAATGGCCCGCCAGGCAAACTGATTTCCTTTGGCCTTTGCGTCTCCATCGTGCTGATGCTGGCACTGCAACCCGACTTCGGCCAGGCGATGCTGGTGCTGTTCGGCTGGGGCGTGATCTATTTCGTCGCTGGCGCGCCGATGCTGCTGCTGGCTTCTGTCATCGCGGCCTTCAGCGTCGGCGGGGTCTTTGCCTATAACGCGTCGGAACACGTTGCCCGCCGGATCGACGGTTATCTTGCGTCCGAGGTCGATCCGCGCAGCCAGATCGGCTATGCCACCAACGCCATTCAGGAAGGCGGCTTCTTCGGCGTCGGCGTGGGCGAGGGGCAGGTGAAGTGGACGTTGCCCGACGCCCATACCGACTTCATCATCGCAGTTGCAGCCGAAGAATACGGCCTGATCCTGGTGCTGATCATTCTGGCGCTTTACGCGGCCATCGTCGTGCGCTCGCTCTATCGGCTGACGCGCGAGCGGGATCCGTTCACCCGGCTGGCGGGCACCGGCCTGGCCTGTATCTTCGGGGTGCAGGCGATGATCAACATGGGCGTGGCGGTGCGCCTCTTGCCCGCCAAGGGGATGACGCTGCCCTTCGTCAGCTATGGCGGCTCTTCCGTCATTGCCGCCGGGATCACCGTGGGGATGTTGCTGGCGATGACCCGGACCCGTCCGCAAGGTCAGTTCGGTGACATTTTCGGGCGGCGGGGGCGCTGATGGCCGCCCCTCTGCTGCTGATCGCCGCCGGGGGAACCGGCGGTCATATGTTTCCCGCGCAGGCACTGGCCGAGGCGATGCTGGCGCGTGGCTGGCGGGTGAAACTGTCAACCGATGCCCGCGGTGCGCGCTATGCCGGGGGCTTCCCTCAGGCGGTTGAGGTGGCGGTGACCGACAGCGCCACCTTTGCTCGCGGCGGGGCGCTGGCAAAGCTCGCCGTGCCGTTCCGCATCCTGGGCGGCATCTTCGGCGCGACCTTCGGCATGATGCGCGACAAGCCTGCGGTGGTGGTGGGCTTTGGGGGTTACCCGTCAATCCCGGCGCTGTCAGCAGCGTGGATCCTGCGGCGGCCCCGGATGATTCATGAACAGAACGGCGTGCTTGGCCGTGTCAACACCCGCTTTGCGCCCCGTGTCGATGCCGTGGCCTGCGGCACTTGGCCCACCGCCTTGCCTGCGGGCGTGACCGGCACCCACACCGGCAATCCGGTGCGCGCGGCGGTGCTGGAACGCGCTGGTGCGCCCTATATCCCGCCCGGCGATTACCCGATGTCGGTGGTGATCATCGGCGGCAGTCAGGGCGCGCGCATCCTGTCGGATGTGGTGCCAGAGGCTATCGCCCGTCTGCCCGAAGGCTTGCGACGCCACCTGCGCATCGCCCAGCAGGCCCGCCCGGAAGACCATACCCGCGTGGTCGCCGCCTATGAGGCCGCAGGCGTGGCGGCCGAGGTCGCGCCCTTCTTCGCCGACATTCCAAGGCGCCTGTCCGAGGCGCAACTTGTCATCAGCCGCTCGGGCGCCTCGTCGGTGGCAGATATCTCGGTGATCGGGCGCCCTTCGATCCTGATCCCCTTCGCCGCCGCGATGGATGATCATCAGAGTGCCAACGCCCGGGGGCTGGTTGACGCGGGGGCAGCGGTGCTGATCCCGGAAAAGGCGCTTGACGCCGCGACGCTGGCAGACCACATGGCCACGGTTCTGGGCCAGCCCGATGCCGCCTCGCGCATGGCGCAGAATGCGTTGGGGCAGGGGCGCCCGGATGCAACCGACCGACTGGTCGCGCTGGTCGAAGGTTTGAATAAGGGGTGATGCGATGAATGCCACGAAACTGCCGCTGGAACTGGGGCCGATCCACTTTGTCGGCATCGGCGGCATCGGCATGTCGGGCATCGCCGAGGTGCTAATCACCCTTGGCTACCGGGTGCAGGGGTCAGACAGCAAGGCGTCGAAGATTACCGACCGTCTGGTCGGCCTTGGCGCGGTGTTTCACGAAGGCCAGCGGGCGGAGAATATCGGCGATGCGGCGGTGGTGGTGATTTCCAGCGCCATCAAGAAGGGCAACCCCGAGCTGGAAGAGGCGCGCCGCAAGAAGCTGCCCGTGGTGCGCCGGGCAGAGATGCTGGCCGAGTTGATGCGCCTGCGCTCGAACATTGCCGTGGCCGGAACGCATGGCAAGACCACGACCACGACCATGGTGGCGACGCTCTTGGACAAGGGCGGCTTTGACCCCACCGTGATCAACGGCGGCGTGATCCACGCCTATGGCTCCAACGCTCGCGCGGGCGAGGGCGAGTGGATGGTGGTCGAGGCGGATGAAAGCGACGGTTCCTTCAACCGCCTGCCTGCCACAATCGCCATCGTGACCAACATCGACCCCGAGCATATGGAGCATTGGGGCACCATCGAAGCCTTGCGCAAAGGCTTCCTGGACTTCGTGTCGAACATCCCGTTCTACGGACTGGCGGTGTGTTGCACCGATCACCCCGAGGTGCAGGCGCTGGTCGGTCGGGTGACCGACCGCCGCGTTGTAACCTTTGGCTTCAACGCGCAGGCCGATGTGCGGGCGGTGAACCTTTCGTTCGAAAATGGCAAAGCGCACTTCGATGTGCTGCTTCAGAATGAGGGCGAAGGTTCGATTATTGAAGGCTGCACCTTGCCGATGCCGGGCAACCACAACGTCTCGAACAGCCTTGCGGCGATTGCCGTGGCCCGTCATCTGGGCATGAAGAAGGAAGAAATCCGCGAGGCTCTGGCCGGGTTCGCGGGCGTCAACCGCCGTTTCACCAAGGTAGGCGAGGTGAATGGCGTGGCCATCATCGACGACTATGGCCATCATCCGGTTGAAATTGCGGCCGTGTTGAAAGCGGCCCGGCAGGCGGTTTCCGGCACCCCCGGCGCGCGGGTGATCGCGGTGCATCAACCGCATCGCTATAGCCGTCTGTCTAATCTTTTCAATGACTTCTGCGCCTGCTTCAATGAGGCGGATGTGGTCGGCATCGCCGAGGTCTATGCCGCAGGCGAAGAGCCTATCCCCGGCGCCAGCCGCGATGATCTGGTGGCAGGCCTGATTGCCCATGGTCACCGCCACGCTCGCGCCGTGATGGACGAGGCCGATCTGGCACGGCTGTTCAAGGAACAGACCCGCCCCGGCGACATTTTCGTATGTCTTGGCGCGGGCACCATTTCGACCTGGGCCAACAATCTGCCAGCCCGCCTGGCCGGGAAGGCGGCATGATCGGGCTGCCCGCCATCGTTTTCACAATCCGGTGCAACATACTGCGCTGCCGAAGTAATTTCGAATATTGTGCATATGTACGAATGAGGATTGCATGAGCGTGCCGCTGATCCTCGGCTGTCTTTGGGTGGTCGCGGCGGCGATTGTCGCCATGCTGCCGATGCGGCTGCAATATGCGCCCGGTTTCGCGCTGCTGCTGCTGGCGCCGGTGCTGATCATCTGGATCGGCATCGACTATGGATGGCCTTGGGCCGCACTTGGATTGTTCGCTTTTGTTTCGATGTTCCGCAAGCCGTTGTTCCACTTCGCGCGCTATTTGACCGGTAGGACAGGCGGATGAGCGCGGCGGTCACCTTTGGGTTGGTCTGGCTGGTGGCGGCGAATGTGATCGCCATGCTGCCCAGCCGCGACCATCATTGGCGCGCTGCTTACGCCCTGATCACGCTGGGCGTGCCGCTGCTGGGATGGATCACCTACAAGGCCGGGCCGCTTTGGGGCTTTGCCTTTCTGCTGGCGGGGGCGAGTGTGCTGCGCTGGCCGCTGATCCATCTGTGGCGGCGGGTGCAGGGGCTTGCGAAATAGGCCCAACCCCGGCTAGGTCAGGCCATGACCCAGCTTCCCATTCCGCGCGGCGCGCTGACGCCCAACCGTTCCCTTGCCGATCTGACATGGCTGCGCAGTGGCGGGCCGGCCGACTGGCTGTTCCAGCCTGCGGATGAGGCCGATCTGGCCGCGTTCCTGGCCGCGCTTGACCCTGCCATTCCGGTGTTCCCGATGGGCGTGGGCAGTAACCTGATCGTGCGCGACGGCGGTATCCGTGGCGTGGTGATCCGGCTGGGTCGCGGCTTCAATGCCATTGAAATAAATGGGGAAACCGTGACCGCAGGCGCTGCCGCGCTGGATGCCCATGTGGCGAGGAAGGCGGCCGAGGCGGGGCTGGACCTGACCTTCCTGCGCACCATTCCGGGCAGCATCGGCGGGGCGGTGCGGATGAATGCGGGCTGCTATGGCAGCTATGTTGCCGACAATCTCGTATCGGCGCGCATCGTCACCCGGCTGGGGGAAATCCGCGAAATTGCTTCCGCCGACCTGCACCTGCGCTATCGTCAATCCGACTTGCCCGAAGGCGCGGTGATTGTCAGCGCCACCCTCCGCGCCTCGAAGGGCGACCCGGCAGAGCTGGAGGCGCGGATGCAGGATCAGATCGCCAAACGCGACGCGAGCCAGCCGACGAAAGACCGCAGCGCCGGGTCCACCTTCCGCAATCCGGTCGGCCATTCCAGCACCGGACGCGCCGATGACACGCACGAGCTGAAGGCGTGGAAGGTGATTGACGACGCCGGAATGCGCGGGGCCACCAAGGGCGGCGCGCAGATGTCGCCCAAGCATTCCAACTTTCTGATCAATACCGGAGGGGCGACTTCCGCCGATCTGGAAGATTTGGGCGAGGAAGTGCGAAAAAGGGTTTTCCAACAGGCGAGTATCACGTTAGAGTGGGAAATCATGCGGGTGGGCGAACGCCTGCCCTAATAACAAGATCACGGGCCGAAAAGGTTCGGGCGAGGCAGTGATGGCGGGCAAGTCGAGCGGGACTGCCCCCAGAGTGGCGGTACTGATGGGTGGGCTTTCCGCAGAGCGGGAGGTCTCTCTTTCGTCAGGGCATGAATGTGCCAAGGCCCTCCGGGTGGCGGGATATGAGGTGATCGAGGTCGATTGCGGCCCCGATTTGCCTGCGCGTCTGGCTGAAATCCGTCCTGATGTCTGTTTCAACGCCCTGCACGGCCGCTGGGGCGAGGATGGCTGCGTTCAGGGCCTGCTGGAATGGCTGCGTATCCCCTATACGCATTCCGGTGTGCTGGCTTCGGCCCTGGCGATGGACAAGCAGCGCACCAAAGAGATTTACCGCGCCGAAGGGCTGCCCGTGGCCCAAAGCGTGGTGGCCGGACGGGATGAGGTTGAGGCAGGCCATGTCCTGCCGCCGCCCTATGTGGTCAAGCCCTTCAATGAGGGCTCTTCGGTCGGCGTCTATATCGTGCATCCGGGCAGCAATGCGCCGCGTCTGGCGGCAACAATGCCAGCTCGGGTGATGGTGGAAACCTATGCGCCGGGGCGAGAGCTGACGGCTTCGGTTCTGGGCGACCGGGCACTGTGCGTGACCGACATCCTGACCGATGGCTGGTATGACTATGAGGCGAAGTATTCCACCGGCGGCTCGCGCCATGTGGTGCCCGCCGATATTCCGCAAGAGATTACCGAGGCTTGCCTTGATTACGCCCTGCGCGCCCACCGCGCGCTGGGGTGCAAGGGCCTGAGCCGCACCGATTTCCGCTGGGATGAAACGCGCGGCGTTGCTGGTCTGATCCTTCTGGAGACCAATACTCAGCCGGGGATGACGCCCACCTCGCTTGCCCCGGAACAGGCGGCCTATTGCGGCATGTCTTTCCCCGATCTGTGCGACTGGCTGGTGAAGGATGCGTCATGCAATCGCTAGGCCGCTCCCCCTTCCGCCGTGACCCTGCGCCCACCTATTGGGCCTACAAGATGCAGCGGCTGTGGCTGACGCCGCTGTTTCGCGTGGCGTTTCGCGTAGGTCTGCCTGCCTTTGCGATTGCGCTGGTGGCCGGGATCGTCCTGATGGATCAGGGTCGCCGCGATGCGATTTCGGGCGGCTTTGCCCATATCCGCGACCAGTTCCAGGCCCGGCCAGAGTTTCGCGTCGGCCTGATGTCGATTGAGGGCGCCTCGCCCGATCTGGCCGATGCGGTTCGCGCGCGGCTGGGCGTCAAGCTGCCTGCTTCCAGTTTCGACCTGGATCTGCCGGCGTTGCGCGTCAAGGCGCAGGAATTGGATGCGGTCGCCTCTGCCGAACTGTCGCTGCGGTCAGGCGGCGTGTTGCAGGTGGTGATCAAGGAGCGCGAGCCGATGATGATCTGGCGCGTGGCCCCCGACCGGCTGGAGCTGCTGGACGCCACCGGCCACCGGGTTGCCGCTTTGGCTGCGCGCGGCGACCGGCCGGACCTGCCGCTGATCGCGGGGCAGGGGGCCGATGCGTCCGCCGCCGAGGCGTTGGCGTTGATTGATGCGGCGGGGCCGCTGTTGCCCCGGATGCGGGGGCTTGTGCGCGTGGGAGAGCGGCGCTGGGACATGGTTCTGGACCGCGATCAGCGCATCCTGCTGCCGCAGGAAAAGCCGGTCGAGGCGCTGGTGGCGCTGCTGGAGATGAACACCGCCGACGACCTGCTGACCCGCGATGTCACCACGATTGACCTGCGTGTGGCGGCCCGCCCGGCCATTCGCCTTTCGCCCAATGCCTTGACCGAAGCCCGCCGTGCGCGCGGCCTGATTGACGACAACAAGAAGAAAAAGACGGGGAGCGACCTATGACCGACCTCTACCAGACCCAGCGCGCCATGCGGGCCCTGCGTCGTGCTGCGATCCAGCGGGGTGTGGTGGCGATCCTGGATGTGGGCACCTCTAAGATTGCCTGCCTTGTCCTGCGGTTCGACGGATATGAGACGCAGGCCGATGGCGATGGCGTCGGCCCGATGGCCGGGCAATCGACCTTCCGGGTGATCGGGGCGGCCACCACCCGGTCGCGCGGCGTGCGCTTTGGCGAGATTGCCGTGATGAACGAGACCGAACGCGCCATCCGCACCGCCGTTCAGGCGGCGCAGAAGATGGCCAATGTGCGGGTCGATCACGTCATCGCCTGCTTCTCGGGGGCCGAGCCGCGCAGCTATGGCCTGGCGGGCGAGTGGGATTTGCAGGACAGCGTGGTGACCGAGCAGGATGTGGCCCGCGTGCTGGCCGCCTGCGACGTGCCCCCCTTGGGCGAGGGGCGCGAGGTGCTGCACGCCCAGCCCGTGAACTTCGCTCTGGATCACCGCAGCGGCCTTGGCGACCCGCGTGGCCAGATCGGCAATCGGCTGGCCTGCGATATGCACCTGTTGTCGGTTGATGGCAGCGTGATCCAGAACCTCGTCTATTGCATCAAGCGTTGCGATCTGGAACTGGCGGGTATCGCCTCTTCCGCCTATGCCTCTGGCATCGCGAGCCTGGTCGAGGATGAGCAGGAACTGGGTGCGGCCTGCATCGACTTGGGCGGCGGCGCGACCGGCATCTCGATCTTCATGAAAAAGCACATGATCTTTGCCGATGCGGTGCGCATGGGCGGCGATCATGTGACCAGCGACATCTCGAAGGGCTTGCAGGTGCCGATGGCGGTGGCCGAGCGGATCAAGACCAAGCATGGCGGCATTCAGGCCACCGGCATGGATGACCGCGAGATGATCGAGATCGGCAGCGACAGCGGCGACTGGGAAAAGGACCGCCGCACCGTCAGCCGGACCGAGCTGATCGGCATCATGCGCCCGCGTGTCGAGGAAATTCTGGAAGAGGTCCGCGTGCGTCTGGACGCTGCCGGTTTCGACAGCCTGCCCAGTCAGCAGATCGTGCTGACGGGCGGGGCCAGCCAGATTCCGGGGCTGGACGGGCTTGCCAGCCGCATTCTGGGGAATCGGGTGCGGATGGGGCGCCCATTGCGGGTGCAGGGTCTGCCGCAAGCCGCCTCTGGCGCGGCGTTTTCCTCGGCCGTGGGGTTGTGCCTGTTCGCGGCCTACCCGCAGGACGAGTGGTGGGATTTCGACATCCCGACCGAACGCTATCCGGCGCGGTCGCTGAAACGCGCCATGCGGTGGTTCAAGGACAACTGGTAACCCCCATATCCTGCGCCATTGGCGAAATACCGCTGAATTCGAACCCTCAACGCCCATATTTTGTGGCGTTGAAGCGTTTTTTTGGTGACCTTGCCCCGGCTCCGGGGTAAGCTGTCGGGTAATTCGACATATGCGGCGGGCGGGGACGGCCTTACGCATCGGTGCGGGACAGTAACGACGCGGCTTTAGACCGCGGGTGCAAGGGACAGGCGGACAGACGATGGCATTGAACCTGATCATGACCTCTCAGCAGGAAGAGCTGAAACCGCGCATCACCGTTTTCGGGGTGGGCGGTGCGGGCGGGAACGCCGTCAACAACATGATCGACAAGCAGCTTGAGGGGGTCGAGTTCGTCGTGGCGAACACCGACGCGCAGGCGTTGCAGCAATCCAAATCGGCCAGCCGCATCCAGATGGGTGTGAAGGTGACTGAAGGTCTGGGGGCAGGGGCCCGCCCGACCGTCGGCGCCGCCGCGGCCGAGGAAACCATCGAGGAAATCGTCGATCATCTGGCCGGTGCGCATATGTGCTTCATCACCGCCGGTATGGGCGGTGGCAC
>DDEX01000118.1 GCA_002336845.1 Rhodobacteraceae bacterium UBA1943 | reverse complement strand
ACGAGGCGCTGGACAGCGCGTTGAAGGCGGTCGAGGCGCTGAACCCCAAGCTGAATGCAGTTGTTCTGGTGCAGGAAGAGGTGGCGCGCCGCGCAATCCGGGCCGGCCTGCCGCGGGGGCCGTTCCGGGGCGTGCCCTTTCTGATCAAGGACCTGGGGTGCGAGGCAAAAGACTTTCCCGGCCATAACGGCAGCCGCCTGCTGGCCAACACCACCTATCCGGTCGATTCCGAAATCTTCCGCCGTATCCAGACGACCGGCGTCGTCACCTTCGGCCGCACCACCTCGCCCGAGGGCGGCGTGGGCACCGCCACCGAAGCCGCCGTCTATGGCGGGCCAACGCGCAACCCGTGGAACCTTGATCATACCTCCGGCGGATCGTCGGGCGGCGCGGGCGCGGCGGTGGCGGCAGGCATCGTAACCATGGCCCACGGCTCTGACGGGGGCGGTTCGGTGCGGATACCGGCCTCGTCCTGCGGGCTTTTCGGCTTCAAGCCCACCCGTGCCCGCCTGCCTGATGGGCCCTATGCCGGCGAGGGCTGGGCGGGCATGGCGATTGACGGCTTTCTGACCCGCAGTGTTCGGGATACGGCGGTGATGCTGGATGCCTGTTCCGGCCCCGACCTTGGCGCGCCCTATGCCGCCCCGCCCCTGCTGCGCAGCCATGCCGATGCCATCAGCCGCCCGCCCCGCCGCCTGCGCGTGGCGATCTGCGACACCACGCTGACCGGGCAGGCGATTGACCCAGAGGTGGCAGAAGCTGTGCGCGCCACGGGCAAGCTGCTGGAATCGCTGGGCCACCGGGTTGAACCGGCCAGGCCCCATGCCGATGTGGGCATGATGATGCGGGCCTGGACCGACATCGTAGGCGTAGGCACCGCCCTGTCGATCAAAAAGGCGCTGAAGGGCCAGCCCCTGACCGAAGATCTGGTCGAAGGGGTCGGGCGCGGCGCCGTGGCCCATGCCGCGACGCTGGCCCCCACCCGTTATCTTGAAGCGGTGGGCGAGATTCACGCCTTTGGCCGCCAGATGGCCGGATTCTTCGCCGAAGGCTGGGATATCCTGCTGACCGCAACCCTTGCCGAACCCCCGGCCCGCGTTGGCCGCTTTGCCCATACGACCACCGACTACCTGGCCTACCGGATGGAGGGTATCTTCCCATACTCCCCGTTCTGCGCCGCCTTCAACGCCTCTGGCCAGCCCGCAGCCAGCCTGCCGCTTGTCATGTCGGCCACCGGGCTGCCGATCGGCCTGCACCTGGCCGCCCCCTACGGCATGGATGAGGAATTGATCGCTCTTTGTGCAGAGGTCGAAACGGCGCAACCCTGGATTGATCTTCGCCCCAACATCGCTTGACATCGGTTTTTCCGAAGTCACGCTTCGGTCAAACAGACGTTGCGCCAAACTGCCGCAACGCCCAATATGATCAAAACAACAGGGAGCGAGTCACCTTGAACGCGCAAAACGCCGTCGAGGCCCGCAACACGGTGAAAGCCTTCGGACAGGGCGATACCCAGGTCCGGGCGCTGAACGATGTGTCGGTCGAAATCCGCAAGGGTGAATTCTTTACGCTGCTGGGGCCGTCGGGCTGTGGGAAAACCACGCTGCTGCGGCTGATCGCGGGGTTCGAAATGCCGACCTCGGGCACCATCCTCTTGGATGGGCAAGACATCACCTATCTGCCGCCCAACAAGCGGCCGGTGAATACGGTGTTCCAAAGTTATGCGCTGTTTCCCCACCTGACAGTGGCGCAGAACATCGCCTTTGGCTTGCAAATGCTGGGAAAACCGGCAGCCGAGGTGAAATCCACCACCGAAAAGATGCTGGCCCTGGTAAAGCTGGAGCCGATGGCGAGCCGCAAGACCAGCCAGCTTTCGGGCGGCCAGCAACAGCGCGTCGCCCTGGCNNTGCAGACCGAAACCGGCATCACCTTTGTCTTCGTCACCCACGATCAGGAAGAAGCCCTGACCATGAGCGACCGCATCGGCGTGATGTCGGCGGGCAAGCTGCAACAGGTGGGCACCGCGAAAGACATCTACACCCGCCCGGTGAACCGCTTTGTCGCCAGCTTTATCGGCGAGACGAATTTCCTGACCGCCACAACCGAGGCAGGCGGCGCCCGTCTTGCCACCGGCGATCTGGTCGAGCTTGCGGGCACTCAACCCGGCCAGCGCGTGACACTGGCCATTCGCCCCGAACAGGTCCGGCTGGCCCAGCCCGGCGAGACCGGGGCCATTCCCGCCACCATCACCAATCTGGTCTATTTCGGCACCGACACCCATTGCCATCTGGCATTGAAGGACGGAACCGAGGTTGTGGCCCGCCTGCAAAACCCGTCAACCGGCGATGCCGGGCTTGCCATCGGCCAGACGCAGGGGCTGCGCTTTGCCCCCGGCGCGGCCCAGGTGGTGGAGGACTGACGGATGAGCCCAGCCGAAGAGGCCCAGATTGCAACCTCTGCCCGCAACGCCTGGTATCTGTCCACCCCCGCCCTGCTGATCCTTCTGGTCGGCGCGGTCGGGCCCCTGCTTATCGTGCTGGTCTATTCCTTTCTGCTGCCGGGAAAATACGGCAATGTGGAATGGGGATTCAGCCTGGATGGCTGGCGCGGCATCCTGTTCACCAAGGACATCTTTGATGACACGCTGGTGCTGGCCGATGCCCATCTGACCATTTTCTGGCGGTCGGTGAAACTGTCGGTCCTGACCACGGTGTTCACCTTCCTTGTGGGCTTTCCCACCGCCTGGTTCATCGCCACCCGCGCGCCCAAGGCACGGCCGATCTGGCTGTTCCTGATCACCATTCCGTTCTGGACCAACCTTCTGATCCGCACCTATGCGATCAATGAGGTGATCCGTACCGAAGGCCTGCTGAACACCATCCTGATGAAACTGGGCCTGATCTCGACGCCGTTGCAGATCATATACACCGATGTCGCGGTGTTCATCGGCATGGTCTATGTCTATCTGCCGCTGATGGTGCTGCCGCTGTTCGCCGCGATCGACCGGTTCGACATGCGGCTGCTCGAGGCGGGCTATGACCTTTACGCCGGCCGCTGGCAGGTCTTGCGCCGCATCATCCTGCCCATCGTGAAACCGGGCCTCATCGCGGGGTCCATCCTGGTCTTCGTGCCCTCGCTGGGCGCCTATGTCACGCCGCGCGTGCTGGGCGGCGGCAAGCAGATGATGATCGGCAACTTCATCGAACTGCAATTCGGTCAGGGCCGCAACTGGCCGCTGGGTGCTGCGCTGTCGATGCTGCTCTTGATCGTCGTGACCATCGCCCTTCTGGTCTATGTCCGCTATGCGAACCGGGAGGACACCAATGTCTGATCGCGGCTTTCAGGTTTCGCGCCTGCCGGGCTTTGCCACCATCGCCATCGGCGTGTTTCTGGCCCTTTATATCCCGATCTTCACGCTGGCGGCCTATTCGTTCAACACCAACATCTCGATGTCGTCCTGGGGCGGCTTCTCGCTGGACTGGTATGCCAAGGCCTGGAACAACGATCAGGTCAAGGATGCCACCCTGCGGTCGCTGATCATCGCCCTGTGGGCGGCGGTGATTTCGACGGCCGTCGCCACGCTGGCCGCCCTTGGCACCACGCGGCGGCGCAAGTTCAAGGGCCAGACGCTGATCTATGTCATCATCAACCAGCCCCTGATGGTGCCGGAAATCGTGACGGCCGTGGCCCTGCTGATCTTTTTTGCCCAGATCAAGGTGATCACCGGCTATCAGGGCCTTGGCTATCTGATCCTGGCGCATTCGGCCTTTTGCATTCCCTTTGCCTATCTGCCGATCCGCGCAAGGCTGGAGGGGATGGACCTGAGCCTGGAAACCGCGGCGGCGGACCTTTATGCAACGCCATGGAAGACGTTCCGCCATGTCACGCTGCCGCTGCTGTTGCCGGGTGTGATCGCCGGGGCGATGCTGGCCTTTGTGATCAGCCTGGATGATGTGGTCATCACAGAATTCGTCAAATCCGGCGGGCAGGACACCTTGCCCACCTACATGCTGGGCCAGTTGCGCCGACAGATGACACCGGAAATCAACGCGATCTCGACCGCGCTTCTGGTGCTGACCATCGCCCTCCTGACCGCCTTCTTCCTGATAAACCGCCAGAACGATAAAAACTGACAGGGACCCTGATGAACAAACCCGCGATCACGCTTGTCCTGCTGCTGTCTTCTGCCCTGCCCGCCTTGGCGCAAGGTCAGTTGAACCTGTACAACTGGGGCGATTACACCAGCCCAGAGCTGCTGGAGAAGTTCGAAAAGGAAACCGG
>DDEX01000051.1 GCA_002336845.1 Rhodobacteraceae bacterium UBA1943 | reverse complement strand
CAGCCCCCGCCGCAAGGCCCCCAGCGCCGCCGCCTGCAAGGGCGAAACCAGCCCGTCGCCCAGCCCCTCAATCCGGTCCAGCAGCCGCACTCCGCCGGGTCGCGCCGTGGATCGCGCCGCCATGCCCGGCACGGTAGAGCGGAACCGGGGCCGCGCCCCGATGCCGGGCGAACGCTCCACCGCGGCCGCCTCCACCGCCTTGGCCAGCCGGGGCGCATGGTCAAACCCGGTCACGAGCCCCAGCGCCGCCTCATACTGCGCGCGGATCGTGTCTTCCCGCAGTTCCATCGTATCGCGCGTGACCATCGAATTGCCCTTCTTCAAATACTCCGGGGGTGAGGGCCGAATGGCCCGAGGGGGCAGCGCCCCCTACATCGCCGGCAAGATCTGCCCGCCCGCCCCCACCACGAATTTCCGCACATCGCGCAGCCCCGGCGCGTTCAGGTCCACCATGGCCTGAAACGGTCGCTCGGGCAGAATGACCATCCGTTCCGTGCGCGTCGTGCCAGTTTCGGCACCAAGCAGCGGGTCCAGCTTCCAGATCTGGCGGTTGGCGGTGGAAAACCAGCCGTCCTTCACGTCTTCTTCCCGGTCGCTGACCAGATCCTCCACCGTCCAGACCAGCGCCCAATCCTCGCCATCCGGTGCATCGGCATTGGCCAGCACGGTTGAAATCGGCCCCGATTGCAGGGTGAAATCCTTCGAGTGCATCGGCCCAAGGGTGATCCGTCGCAGCCGCTTGGGGTGAAACCCTTCGAAATCCTTGTCGAACCCTTGGGCAATGGTCAGCAGCTTCAGCCCGCCCACCGATTGCGCCATGATGCCTTGGCTTACCAAAGGCCAGCGCCGGTCGTCATTGGGCAGGGGCTTCCTGCCCGAATCCTCGGCATCCATCAGATAGACCACCGGCAGGTTGGCCTGGGTGTCGTAAATCGCCCAATGTATCAGGAAATGCCGCCTGTCGCCCCGATCCTCGATGAACTGGGCATCCGGGTCGTTGCGGGTCAGGAACAACCCGCCCTGCGCCAAGGCCTCATAATACAGCCGCTGCGACAGCGCGAATTGCAGCGCCGTCGGCACCATCAGGTCGCGGACGATCTGGCGCACCATGCGGTCTTTCAACTCTGCCTCCGACGCCATCCCCGCCAAGTGCTTGCCCGCCTGCGCGGCATCAACCGCCATGGTCATCAGTTCCTGCGCGATGGGAAAGCCGGATTCGTGCCGGTCAAAGGTCAGCTTCGGCGCACCGTCTGCCCGACCGGTCATCAGGTATTTGTAGTTGAGCGCCCGGAACGTCGCGCTGATCGCGGCCAGATAGCGGTCCAGCACGCGCGTCTCGGTCCGCGTCAACCGCCCCTCCTCCTCGATCTCCGAGGCAACGCGGACAAGATGCTGGGTGATCCGGTCGAACTTGGCGAAATAGCGCCGGGCAATGACCGGATCATAAAGCTCGGCGTGGTCCGAGGTGAGCTGGTCCTTGATCGAAGGGTCAGGCATCTTTGGTGGCTCTTGGTATAAAAGGATAGGCGGCCACAGCCTTGCGATGCAGCCATCCATAGGGGCTGGTTAAGCGAGCATTACGCAGAAAGGTATCACTTGCCAGGCGCGATCCCATCCAACGCCCAAGTGGTATCTTCGTAACGATCTGAATCAGCTCAAGATATTGCCAGAAAAGATAGAACACCAAGGCGCCCAGATACCAGATTACAACCAGTGCAGCCATCGAAACCACAGGCAAGGCCGCCACCCAAAACCCCACGACTCCAAGCCGTTCTGGTCCTGTCAGCCACAGCAAAAGGGCCATCGGCAAAGTCACGGCCACCCAAGCCAGTGCCGCCCAAAGAAGGGTCTTTCTCATCCCCCATACGTATTCTTGTCGTGCTTCTCGACAATCGCCTGGAACCGGCGGGCGAACCGCTCATCGGCCTTGGCCTTCTGCTCCAGAATCTGGCGGGCAAAGACCATGTGGCCCTCATGCGCCTCCAGCATGTCGGCCATCTTGTCGTTGGTGGCGGCACCGATCGCGGCCATGGCGGCCTGCGCCTCTTGGTCCGTCTTCACGCCGATTTCGTTGATACGGTGGGCCACATCCTGCTGCTGCGCGGTTTTCAAGCTGCTGGTCAGCGCATCATACAGAACCACCCGCTGCTTTGTGTCGGTTTGCAGCTTGTTGATCAGCACCAGTTGCGTCGCCGCCTGATTGGTCAGGCTGTCCACCCAGGTCTTGCCCTTTTCGATATACCGCTCCAGCGTCTGGCTCTTGGCCAGTTGCACCTGCTCATCCTGCACCAGCGCGTTATAGCGCCCGTTCAGCGCCGCCAGATCGGTTTCCAGCTTGGTGCGCGCCGCCGCATCCTGTTCGACGCTGATCTTGTTCTCCAGTTCGATGATCTTCGGGTCCATCCCGGCAATCTCGGCCCGCACGGCTTCCAGCGCCGAAACCGTGGCCTCGCGGTCGGTCAGGGTCTGGCCAAGGTTCGCCTCAACCCGGGCTTTCTGCGTGTTCAACAGGTCCAACTGGCCCTGCAACAGCTTGACGATCACATCCGACTTGCCGATCAGATCCTGCAACTTGTCGTCGATGCTGGCTGTGCGCAGACGTTCCTGCCGCAAGGATTCCGACTTGGAATCCGAGAAGATGCCGACGAAACTCTCCCAGCCGGTCTTGGACCGCATCTCGGAAAAGTCTTTTGAGAACCCCGCCGTCACATCGTCCAGCCCCATGATCAGCTCGGCGATGTTGGCGTTCATCACCTCTGCGTGCTTTTGCACATCGGCCAGGGTGGCGTTTTCCACGTCGAGACCGACTTCACCCTGATCCAGCCGGCTGCGGGCCGCCTCGATACGGCTGGTGATCTCGGTGATCTTTGCCTGCGCTTCGGCGACCTGCTTCTGGCTTTCCTGAATCTGGCTGTCGAAATCGGCCATCTGGCCCTCCTTGAAACTGACGCTCACCATATGGTGAATGTAATTGGCTTTTACATCCCTTTGGCCCATGAAAATCGGATTGCCGGGCTGGCGCCCACAAGGCAGTCTGATCGCATGAGCGATAGTGCAATCCTTGCCCAAGTCTCTGCGCGCCGCCAAGAACTTATTGGCCTGACGCAAGACTTGATCCGCATTCCCACGCTGAACCCGCCGGGGCGGGAGTATCGGCGCATCTGTGACTATCTGGCGGAACGGATGCTGGCGCAGGGCTGGCAGGTCGAACTCTTGCGCGCCACGGGCGCACCGGGTGACAGCGAGGCTTATCCCCGCTGGAACATGGTGGCCCGGCTGTCGCGCGGTCCCGGCCCTTGCGTGCATTTCAACGGCCATCACGATGTGGTCGAGGTCGGCCACGGCTGGACCCGCGATCCCTTTGGCGGCGAACTGGAAGGCGACCGCATCTATGGCCGCGGCGCCTGCGACATGAAGGGAGGCATCGCGGCCAGCATCATCGCCGCCGAAGCCTTTGTCGCCGCCCGCCCGGATTTCCGCGGCACCATCGAGATTTCGGCCACGGCGGATGAGGAAACCGGCGGCTATGGTGGCGTCGCCTGGCTGGCTGAGCGGGGGTATTTCAACCCCGACCGGGTTCACCACGTCCTCATCCCTGAGCCCCTGCACAAGGACCGCATCTGTCTTGGCCATCGCGGCGTCTGGTGGGCCGAGGTCGAAACCCACGGCCGCATCGCCCATGGCTCAATGCCCTTTCTGGGCGATTCTGCCATCCGCCATATGGGCGCAGTGCTGGAGGAGATCGAAGCGCGGCTTTACCCCCTGCTGGCCACCAAACGCACCGAAATGCCCGTGGTGCCCGAAGGCGCGCGGCAATCCACCCTCAACATCAACAGCATTCACGGTGGAGAGGCAGAGCCTGAACCCGGCTCCACCCAACTGCCCGCGCCATGTGTCGCCGACCGCTGCCGCATCGTGCTGGACCGCCGCTTTTTGATCGAGGAACAGCTTGAGCAGGTGAAGGCGGAAATCACGGAAGTGCTGGAACGCGTCCGTGCCCGCCGCCCCGGCTTCAGCTATGACGTTCGCACCCTGTTCGAGGTGCAGCCCACCATGGCCGATCATGACGCGCCAGTAGTGAAATCAACCGCCGCCGCCATTCAGGCGGTGCTGAACAGAATGCCGGATTACGTCGTCTCGCCGGGCACCTATGACCAGAAGCATATCGACCGCATCGGACGGCTGAAGAACTGCATCGCCTACGGGCCGGGCCTGCTGCATCTGGCGCATCAGCCCGATGAATGGGTCGGTGTGCAGGATATGGAGGACAGCGCGAAGGTCATGGCGCTGGTGCTGGCCGATCTGCTGGATTAAGGGGGGCGCTGCCCCTCGGCGCTTGCAGCGCCTCACCCCGGGATATTTATGCCAAGATGAAGCGGAACGAGTTCTTTTTCATCTTGGCAGAAATATCCCGGGGGTGCGGGGGCTGGCCCCCGCTGCGACAGATCAAACCGGGATGTTGTCGATCAGGCGCACGCCGTCCAGCCAGGCGGCGGCCAGCATCCGGCGGGGTTTCTGCGGGTTGTCCGAGGGCATCAGCGTTTCGGCGTCGCGCAACTCGATATATTCCACCCGTTCGAACCCGGCGGCGCGGACCGCCTCGGCCGCCTCGCGGATCGCCATCCGGTCGGACTGGCCGGCGCGAATGTCATCGGCGGCGGCGGTGATCGCGGAATAGAGGACACCGGCAATCGCCCGGCCCTGTGGCGTCAGTCGGACATTGCGCGAGGACATGGCAAGGCCGTCGGCCTCGCGGATCGTTTCGCAGCCCACAACCTCGACCGGCAGGTTCAGGTCGCGCACCAGCCGCAGCACCACCTGCAACTGCTGCCAGTCTTTCTGGCCAAAATAGCCGCGATGCGCTTCGGTCATGCCGAAGAGCTTGGTGACCACCGTGGCCACGCCGTCGAAATGCCCCGGGCGCATTCGGCCCTCCAGAGGTTCGGAGACGCCGCCCACGGAAACTGTGGTGATGAAGCCCTCGGGATAGACTTCGTCAACGCCGGGCGCAAAGACCACATCCACCGGCACACCGGACAACAGCGCCGCATCCGCCTCCAGCGTGCGCGGGTATTTCTTCAGGTCATCGGGGTTGTTGAACTGTTTGGGGTTCACAAAGATCGTCGTGATCACCCGGTCACACTCGGCCCGCGCCCGCCGGGCGAGAGACAGGTGGCCTTCGTGCAGCGCGCCCATCGTGGGAACAACGCCTACCGTCTGGCCCGCCGCGCGCCAGGCTCGAACCCGCTGACGCAATTCGGCGACGGTATGGACGATTTCGGTCATGTCTTGGCTTTCGCAGGCAGGGTATCGGGGAAGGCGTGTTCATCGGCCGGAAAGATGCGCCCGCGGACTTCGGCCGCATAGGCGCCAATCGCCTCGTCCGCCTCCTGGCCCAGGTTGGCAAAGCGTTTCACGAACTTCGGGCGAAAATCGGTGAACATGCCCAGCATGTCATCGACCACCAGCACCTGCCCGTCGCATTGCACACCTGCGCCGATGCCGATGGTGGGGATCGACAGGTTTTGCGTGATCCGGGCGGCCAGGCCCATCGGCACCTTCTCCAGGACCACCGAAAACGCGCCTGCGGCCTCAACCGCCCGGGCATCTTCCATCACCGTCTCGGCCTCACCCTCTCGGCCCACCACCTTGTAACCGCCAAGAGTGTTCACCGATTGCGGGGTCAGGCCAATATGGGCCATCACCGGCACGCCACGCCTGGTCAGGAAAGCAATCGTTTCTGCCATATGCGCTCCGCCTTCCAGCTTTACCGCAGGCGCGCCGGTTTCAGCCATCAGGCGGGCAGCGTTGCGATAGGCCTGCTGCGGGCTTTCTTCATAGCTGCCGAAGGGCATGTCGATCACGACCATTGCCTTCTGGCAGCCCTTCACGACCGAGCGGCCATGCAGCACCATCATGTCCATCGTCACCCCCAGCGTGCTGGGCATTCCGTGCAGCACCATGCCGACCGAATCGCCCACCAGCGCGATATCGCAATGGGCATCGACCAGCCGGGCCATCGGGGTGGTATAGGCGGTCAGCACCACCAGCGGCGCCTGCCCCTTGCGGGCGCGGATATCGGGCGGCAGGACCGGGCGGGCGTTGGACGTTGCGCTCATGGCTCGGGCGGCTCCGCTGTTATCATCTGCCCGATATAAGGGCACAGCCGTGGCGGCTGTGCAAGATTATTGCGCTGCAATGCGGCGAAGGCAGGGGGCTTGACCGCACACGGCCCGCCGTGCCCAATCCGCCCAGCCTGAAGGAGGCCCCATGTCGCTGACAGCCATATCCCTGATTCAACGCGTTTCACGCACGGACGTCGTGCCGGAAGTCACCCGCCCCAGTACGATTCTGGCAGGCGACCCCGTCCATACCGCCTGGAATCTGGAAGAGCGGGGCAACCTGTTCTCCGGCATCTGGCAATCGACCCCCGGCAAATGGGCGATCAGCTATTCCGAATGGGAATATGTTCATATTCATCAGGGTCATTCCATCCTGACCGATCAGAACGGTATCGAGACCCATCTGAAGGCGGGCGATAGCTGGCTGATCCGCCCCGGCTATGCCGGGACGTGGGAGGTGGTGGAGACCACGCTGAAGGATTACGTCATTCTGGCCTGAGGCCGCCTTGCCAAAACAAAGACGCCCCCAGCCATCCGGCGGGGGCGTCTTTGTTTCGGGAGCCCTTCTGAGGATGAGGGCAGATCAGCCAGCCGATGCCGTGGCCGCGTCGGCAGTCGCTTCCGGCAGGGGCGGGCAATCTTCTGGCGAAATGCCCTGACGCTTGCAGGCGCGCAGACGCTTCTTGTCTGCCTTGGCAGCCTCCTGTGCGGCTTTCGCTGCTGCAATCCGCTCGTTCTCGGCCTTTTGCGCGGCCTGTTCGGCCATCAGCTTTTCATCCGCGATCTTCTTGGCCGCATTCTCGGGCGTATCGGGCACCGCGCGACCATAGGCATCGTCGGTATAGGGGCCTTCGATGGCAATGCTTTCCTCAAGGCTGCGCACCTTCACATGGGTTCCTGCCGGAACCTTGTTGTAAAGATCGATGGCGTCCTGATTGAACAGGCGGATGCATCCCGCGCTGGTGGCGTGGCCAATGGATTCGTTCTGGATCGTGCCGTGGATGCGGAACATGGTGTCACGCCCGCCCCGATAGAGATACAACGCGCGCGCGCCCAAGGGGTTGTCCAACCCGCCGGCGCGGCCACCGGCATATTCGGCGTAAAGGTCGGGGCGGGTGCGCACCATGTTGGCGGTCGGCTGCCATGACGGCCACTCGGCCTTGCGCCCGATCACGCCATTGCCGCGGAACGACAGACCCTCGCGCCCGACCGCGATGGCATAGCGCGTCGCCTTGCCGCCCTCTTCAACCAGATAGAGCTTGCGCGCGAAGGTATCGACAACCACGGTGCCCGGCGCTTCGGGGCCGTTATAGGCCACCTCGGTCTTGGCGCGGTCTTCTTCCAGAAGGCGCGGATCGACCGGCGGGATGAAATAGGCGCCGTCCTGCACCCCTTCATATCCGGGCACTTCGGCCAGCTTGGCAGGGTCTTCGACCTTGGCTTTGGGCGCGCAGGCCGCAAGAGCCGACAGGGAAATAAGCGCCAGAAGGCGGAGGGAGAATCTGGTCAAGGCTATGGTTCCGGTTGGCAGCGGTTTCGGGCACCAAACCCCTGCATGGGGGCCAGCGTCAACCCCCGCAGGCCAAAGTTGGAAAAAGAAAATCCCCCGGCAGGGCTGCCGGGGGAAAGATTCGGAAGAAATCCGCCTATTTCACATCGCCGATGGTCCAGAACAACGTCTCGCCCGAATTGTCGCTGACGCCATCGTTGTCGGTGACGACCCAGCCCTTGCCCGCGGCATCGACGGTGAAGCCTTCCACCTTTTCAGGTGTAACCCCCTTCAGCACAGCCAGATCGGGCAACAGGTCGCGGAACAGCTCTTTCTGCACCACCGGCAGCGTGCCGCCCAGTTCGGTAGGTTTCAGATCGGCCAGTTTCACCCGGTAGATCTTCTTGATCGCAGCAGCCGGGCCGATTTGGTTGTCCCGTTCGATCACATAGGCCCAGTCGCCGTGAACCGTCAGTTCCGACAGGCCGACCCAGGCACCCTTGGCGTCGGTGCTGTCCAGCGGGTAATGCACCGCGCCCCAGGTCTTTTCCTTGGGGTCGTAGGACAGCAGTTTCACCATACCCTTGGGGTCATCCTGCCATTCGCGCTGCACGGCCAGCCACAGCTTGCCATCAACCAGTGCCACGCCCTCAAAGCCATAGCGGATTTCATTGTCCAACAGGGCTTCCGGCAGGGCGATCTCTTCCTTGATCTCGCCTTCGTCGTTCACATGCAGCAGGGCGTGGGGCACGTTCTTGTCGCTGCGGCCTTCGCTTGCCAGCCAGAACCCGCCTTTCCCATCGGCCACGATCCCTTCCAGATCCAGCTTTTGTGCGGCGTCGCCGCCGCGGGTCACAACCATCGCCTTGGTGATGCGGGCCGGGGCCTGCGTGGTGTCGATGGTATAGATCGTGGGTTGCGCGGCATAGGCCGAGTCGGAAATGGCATAGATCTTGCCCGCATCGGCAGGATCGGCCGCAAGACCCGACAGGGCGCCCCAGCCGATCAGCTCTTCGCTGCCTGCCGAGGTGATCATCGGGTAAGCCGCCGGTCCTTCGGCCAGCTCGTAAATCATCACCTGCGCCCGCGCGCCGCCATCTTCCACCAGATCGACCTCGTTCGCGGTGGCAAACAGGTTGCGCTGCGGGATAGAAACCATGCCTTCCGGGCTGATGCCCGAGGGAAGAATCTGCTTCAGTACCGGCTTCGATGCGTCGGTCAGGTCATAAACCCCGATAACCGAGGCACGTTCCGAGGCGATGAAGGCATAGCGGGTGCCGCCGAACCTGGCGACATCAACCGATTCCAGCTCCACGCCCTTCGATTTCGACCGTCCTTCGGGATAGTGGCCCATCGCAACGATCGCATGTTCCAGGCTGGGGCCGCTTTCATAAACCACTGTGCCATCGGTCTTGAACACCGTCCACGACCGGCTGCCGCCCTTGTAGTCACCTTCGTTGGCGACGGCAAAAGTCTCATCATCGATCCATTTGATGCCATCCGGCTCGCGCAGAACGCCCTCCTTCTTCTTGCTGAAGGTCAGCTTGCCGTCGGTCTTGGTGTCGATGCCGTCAAGATCAATCGCGCCCGCGCTGAAATGGCTGACGGTGCCATCGGCGGCGACCACGACAATCTCGTTGTTTTCCTGCATCGTCAGGGCAATGTCGCCCTTGGTGTTGATGTCCACGAACTCGGGCTCCGGGTCATCGCCCGCCACGCCGGCCAGCCCGGTCACGTCGATCTTTTGCATCGCGGCGCAATCGACAGCGCCACCTTTGACCGGCAGCTTGGCCAACCAGCCGGCAGGCATCTGCGGCATCTCACCGTCGTTCACGTCCTCATCGCGCTCATTCTCGATGGCGATGGCAAGGAAGCTGCCGTCCTTGGCGGCGGCCACCGAATCCGGCTGCCCGCCCAGATCGCATTCGGCGACGATCTTCTTCGTCGCAACGTCAATCGTTACCAGCTTGCCCGATGGATTGGCCTTCGACGCCGAGGTGTTGACGGCAGTGTAAATCTTGCCAGCCACTTCCTTGGCGGTCGTCGGCTCACCCCCCACGTCGATGTTCCCAAGGGGCTTCGGGGCCTTGGGGTCGGTGATGTCGATCAACCCGATCACGCCCAGCGGGCTGTCGGTGTAGATCAGGGTCATGCCGTCTTCGGTGGCCGAAATGATCTCGGCTGAGGTCGGACGAGCCTTGTCCTCGCCTTCCGCCATGTTGTCGGGCGTGGCAAAGGTGGCAATCCGGTTGAAGGTCGGCTCTGCCAGGGCGGGCAGGGCCGCACAAAGTGCGAAAACCGAGGTCACGCCAAAAAGACGGTGGGACATGGCTTGATCCTTTTGCTGGAATGTTGTCCGGGGGGACATGACGTCGCCGTGCGTCGCGCTGATGACGGCTTTGCGACACTTCTGCAAAGGCGCTCTCGCGCTTGTGTCTGACCATGTTATCGACGGCGGGTCGCGGCAGCCCTAGATTGACAGAATGAAGCGGTTGCACGCCTTCGTTCTGGGTCTGCTTGTTGTCGCGCTGCTTCCTTGGGGCGCGTTCCTGTCGGCGCGCGCGCCGGTGCCGCAGGCGCGGCAGGAGGTTCAGATTTCTTCAGTTAAGGTGCAACCGGCGGGCAGGCACTGCCGTATCGCGCTGTTGCCAGGGCAGTTCTGTGGGCATGATCTGGCCGTTATGCCGATGCTCGCAACCCTGCCAGAGCCCGGTCAACGTGGGGCGCTGCGCGTGGATGGCGCGCCTCTGCCGCGTGGTGTTGCTCCGGCAACGGCGATTCCGCCGCCCCGGCTGACAGCCTGATCCGCCGCACCCTTTCCCTTTCCGACCTCGAAGGATTTCCCATGCTGACCCGACGCCTTTTTCTGGCGGCGGCACCCGTTGCCGCTGTCTCAGCCTGTGCCCGGCCAGAGCCTGCTTTGCAGCCCGAGCCCCCGGCCCCCGCTTGGCCGCCACTGCCCGCCTTTTACGGTGCAGTGACAGATGAGCCTTTTCCTGTTCCCGCCGTGCCGGAAGGTGTGGTTGATCCGCGCCTCTGGCGGCAAGAGGTGCCCAACCCATACCCGGACGACCCGCCCGGCACGATCATCGTCGATCCCGGGCAGGGCTATCTGCACCTGGTGCAAAGCCGCGAAACCGCCATGCGCTATGGTGCGGGCACCGGAGCGGCGGCATATCAGTGGAGTGGGACCGCGCGCTTGCAGTTCCGACGTGCCTGGCCGACGTGGAAGGTGCCCGACACCATGGTGATGCGTCGCCCCGATCTTGCGCCCTATACTGTGGCGAAAGGCGGTATGCCGGGCGGACCGGGCAATCCGCTGGGCGCGCGGGCGCTGTATCTGTTCCAGAACGGCGAGGATACGCTTTACCGGATCCATGGTGCCTGTGAACCGAAGTATCTGGGCAAGGCGGTTTCGTCCGGCTGCATCCGCCTGCTGGACCAGGATGTGATCGACCTTGACCGACGTGCGACCCATGGCGCGACCGTTCGGGTTCTGCAATCTGCGATGCCGAAGCCGCTCGGCATGATTTACTAACGTGTCCCGAAGATCCGGGGCGGCCTGACCGAGCCGCCCCGGTGTTCGCCTTAGCCCACCACGTTGGTTTCGGGGCCGTAGGGATATTTGGTGATATCCTCGTTGCCGTCCTCGGTGATGAACAGGATGTCATGCTCGCGATAGCCGCCAGCGCCCGGTTGGCCCTCGGGAATGGTCAGCATCGGCTCCATCGAAATCACCATGCCCGGTTCCAGCACGGTGTCGATGTCTTCGCGCAGCTCCAGCCCCGCCTCGCGGCCATAGTAGTGGCTCAGTACGCCGAAGGAATGGCCGTAACCGAAGGTGCGATATTGCAGCAACTGGCGCTCTTCGAAGAATTCGTTGATCTTCGCGGTGACCTCGGCGCAGGACACGCCGGGTTTCAGCAGGCTCATCCCATACTCATGGGCGGCGACATTCGCCTCCCAGATGCGCAGGCTGGCCGGATCGACCTCTTTCACGAACATGGTGCGCTCAAGGGCCGTGTAATAGCCGCTGATCATCGGAAAGGTGTTCAGTGACAGGATATCGCCGCGCTTCAGCAGGCGGCTGGTCACCGGGTTATGGGCGCCATCGGTGTTGATGCCCGACTGGAACCAGACCCAGGTATCGCGGTATTCGGCATCGGGAAAGCGGCGCGCGATCTCCAATTCCATCGCATCCCGGCCCGCCATGGCAATGTCGATCTCGCGCAGACCTTCCTTCACCGCCTCGCGGATGGCAAAGCCGCCGACATCGGCCACGGCGGCGCCATGGCGGATCAGGTCCAGTTCGGCCCGGGATTTGCGCATCCGCTGTTCCATCGTGGCCGGTGCAATGTCCATGCCGCGCTTGGGTTTGAGGAAATGGTTCAGCTTTTCGGCCTGCAACATCGTCAGATGATCGGCCTCGCAGCCGACCTGCTTGCCCGTGCCCACGACCGAGGCAATCGCCCGCCAATAATTGTCGCGCTGCCAGTCGGTATAGGTGATGTTGTCGCCATGGCTGCGCCGCCACGGCTGGGCGGCGTCAATCCCGGCGCTGATCGTCACCGACTGGTCCTTGGTCACCACCAGCCCGTAGGGCCGCCCGAATGAGCAATACAGGAAGCCCGAGTAATAGGCGATGTTCTGCATCGAGGTCAGGACAACCGCGTCCAGACCATGCAGCTCCATCACATCGCGCAGGCCGGCGATGCGGTCATCGTATTCCTCGGCCGAGAAGGGCAGCACCCGGTCGCCTTGGTGAAAGCGGTATTGTTGTGGACGTTCCGTCATTTCAGACCTCATGCAAGGGGTCCGGCCAGCGGCGCGAGACCCCGAAAGGTCCCGGCGTACAGGACTTGGGCAGGTTTTTCCTGCAAGCGGCGGGGCAGACCCCCTGTGGCGACGCCATCGCCACGGCTCAAACGCAGAATAGCGGCTGATGTCGCCGCTGTAAACGGCGGGATGGGCGGTCTGCCCATCCCGCAAGACTCAGATCCACTTGCCTGCGAAATCGGCAGCCGAATGGCGCTCTTTCACCTGTTCATGCGCTTCGCCCTGCAGGCGGTTGACCATGCGGCCGCGCTTCACGGCCGGGCGGGCGTCGATCTTTTCGGCCCAAGCCAGCACGTTCTTGTAGGATTTGGCATCCAGGAATTCCGCCGCATTATAAGCGCGTCCCAAGACCAACCCACCATACCATGGCCAGATCGCCATATCGGCGATGGTATATTCGTCGCCCGCGATATAGGGCCGCGTCGCCAGCAGGCGGTCCAGCACATCAAGCTGGCGCTTGGTTTCCATCGCATAGCGGTTGATCGGGTACTCGTATTTCTCCGGCGCATAGGCGTAGAAATGACCAAAACCGCCGCCGACGAAGGGCGCCGAGCCCATCTGCCAGAACAACCAGTTCAACACCTCGGTGCGTTCCGGTCCCGATTTGGGCAGGAAAGCCCCGAATTTCTCGGCCAGATGCACCAGGATCGAGCCGCTTTCAAACAAACGAAGGGGTTTGTCGCCGGTGTAATCCCACAGCGCGGGGATCTTGGAATTCGGGTTCACCTCGACAAAGCCCGACCCGAACTGATCGCCCTTGCCAATGTTGATTGGCCAGGCGTCATATTCCGCGCCGGTATGGCCCGCTTCCAGCAGTTCTTCGAACATGATGGTGACCTTGACGCCATTGGGCGTGGCCAGCGAATGCAACTGGAACCCGTGCTGCCCGCGCGGCAGGGGGGCATCATGCGTGGCCCCGGCGATGGGCCGGTTGGTCGAGGCGAACTGGCCGCCGTTTTCCTTGTCCCAGGTCCAGACCTTGGGCGGCACATAGGGGGTGTTCATCAGGCGTCCTTTCGGGGTGTATCAGTCAGAACCTAAGCACGATACCGCCGCGCGACAATCTGGCCACCTTGTGCATTCCCGCACGCACCCCATCTGCAAAAAGTCACAAAGCGGAGAAAACGATGCGCTGCCCAACCGATGGTGAAACCCTTGTCATGGCCGACCGCAACGGGGTCGAGATCGATTATTGCCCGAAATGCCGGGGCGTCTGGCTGGACCGTGGGGAGCTGGACAAGATCATCGAGCGGGCAGGCGCTGCTGCGCCCGTCCGAGATGTGGCCCCGGTCTATCAGCCCGAACCCGGCCGCGCGCAGCACCGGGAAGAGCCGCGCCGCTATCGGGATGACGAAGACGACGATTATCGCCACGGTCACAAGAAAAAGCGCCGCGAGAGTTTTCTGGGCGATCTGTTCGATTTCTGATGGCCAAAGGGTGCGCGCTTGGCACGCACCCTACGCCTGACCGGGTAAACCTTTTAGCGCGACAAGCCGCCCGGCAGCGTTGGCATGTCCAGCGCCGAGAACCCGTAATGGCGCAGCCAGCGCAGGTCGCTTTCAAAGAACGCCCGCAGGTCGGGGATGCCGTATTTCAGCATGGCGATCCGGTCGATGCCCATGCCGAAGGCAAAGCCCTGCCACTCGGCCGGGTCAACCCCTGCCGCCGTCAGCACCTTGGGGTGAACCATGCCCGAGCCGAGGATTTCCAGCCAGCTATCGCCTTCGCCGATCTTTAACTGCCCGTCTTTCCACGAACAGCGGATGTCCACCTCTGCCGAAGGCTCGGTGAAGGGGAAGTGGCTGGCGCGGAAGCGCAGTTCGACCGAAGGCACCTCAAAGAAGGCGCGGCAGAATTCTTCCAGCGTCCATTTCAGGTTTGCCATCGAAATGTCGCGGTCGATCGCCAGCCCCTCGACCTGATGGAACATCGGCGCATGGGTCTGGTCCATGTCCATCCGGTAAACCCGGCCCGGCGCGATCACGCGGATCGGCGCGCCCTGATCCATCATGGCGCGAATCTGCACCGGGCTGGTATGGGTGCGCAGCACATGGGGTGGGCGGGTGTCGCCTTCTGCGCGGTGCATGAAGAACGTGTCATGCTCTTGTCGTGCAGGGTGTTCCGGCGGAATGTTCAGCGCGTCGAAGTTATACCAGTCGGATTCGACCTGCGGCCCTTCGGCGACCGAGAACCCCATATCGGCAAAGATCGCCGTCAGCTCTTCCATCACCTGCGAAACAGGATGGATCGTGCCCTGACGGCGCGGCCGGCCGGGCAGGGTGACATCCAGCCATTCCGACCGCAGCCGTTCATCCAGCGCAGCATCGGCCAGCGCCGATTTCTTGGCGCGAAGGGCGGCGTCGATTTCGTCTTTCAGCAGGTTCAGGCTGGCGCCTGCGGCCTTGCGCGCCTCAGGCTCCATCTTGCCAAGGGTGGCCATAAGGGCCGAAATCTCGCCCTTCTTGCCAAGGGCGGCCACACGCAGATCTTCCAGCGCGGCTTCGCCACCCGCAGCGGCAACGGCGGTCAGATACTTGGCCTTGAGGGTGTCGAGCCCGTCCATATGCGCCTCCTGAGGTTGGCGACGTGCTAGCGGGCGTGGTGCCGTTTTGCAAGGGTGGGGGGCCGTCTGCCCCCCAAAGACCATTGGTTCAAGAACCAATGGCGAACACAATGGTCTTACCCCGAGGATATTTATGAACAGATGATGTCAGGGAGCCGTCAGGGCTTTCAGCACGGCAAGCGCCTCTGGGCTGTCCCATTCGGCGCCGCCGATCAGGCGGGCGACCTCTTGCCCCTCGGGGTTGACGATCACTGTGACCGGCAGGCCCAGAACCCCCATCGGGCGGGCAAGCTGGGATTTGGGGTCGCGCAGGACCGGGAGCGCCTTGACCCCAGCTTCGGCATAGAACTTGTCGATCCGCTCGGGGTCGTTGCGGCCCGCCGCCACGGGAACCACGGCAATCTCTGGCATCGCCGCCTGCAAGCGGTCAAGCGAGGGCATCTCGCGTCGGCAGGGCGCGCACCAGGTGGCCCAGAAGTTCAGGACCATCCATTTGCCCTTGTAATCGGCCAATGTGGTTTCCGTGCCGTCGCCCTTGGTCAGGGATGCTTCGGGCAGGGCAATGGGTTCCGTGCCTGGCACCAGCTTTTCCATCTCGCCCGTCAGAAGGGGTGTCAGGTCAACCGCTGCCGCCGGGTTTGCGCCAAGCACAAAGGCCGTATAAAGAGCCGCCAAGACCAGTTTCCGCATATCCCCTCCGAGGCATCCGATGACCGATTCCGCCAAATCCCAGGCCGCCAACACCATGTGGGGCGGGCGTTTCGCCGAAGGGCCGGATGCGATCATGACGGCGATCAACGCCTCGATCGGGTTCGACCAGCGGCTTTACGCGCAGGATATTGCAGGCTCGCGCGCCCATGCCGCGATGCTGGCGGCACAGGGTATCCTGAGCGATAGCGATGCAGCGGCCATCGGGGAAGGGCTGCTCACGGTCTTGTCAGAGATCGAGGGCGGGAAGTTCACCTTTTCGACGGCGCTGGAAGACATTCACCTGAACGTCGAATCCCGCCTGACCGAGATCATCGGCGAGCCGGGCAAGCGCCTGCACACCGGGCGCAGCCGGAACGATCAGGTGGCGGTCGATTTCCGCCTTTGGGTGCGCGACCAGTGCGATGCCGCGATTGCGGGGGTGGAGGCGCTGATGCGCGCGTTTCTGGCGCAGGCCGAGGCGGGGGTGGATTGGGTGATGCCCGGCTTTACCCATTTGCAGACCGCCCAGCCCGTTACCTGGGGTCATCACATGATGGCCTATGTCGAGATGTTCGCCCGTGACCGGAGCCGGTTTCAGGATGCGCGGCGGCGGATGAACGAATGCCCGCTGGGCGCGGCGGCGCTGGCGGGGACCAGCTTTCCCATCGACCGCTTCGCCACGGCGCAGGCGCTTGGGTTCGACCGGCCCACGGCGAACAGCCTTGATTCCGTCAGTGACCGCGATTTCGCTCTGGAGTTCCTGTCGGCCAGCAGCATTTGCGCCATGCACCTGAGCCGTTTCGCCGAGGAACTGGTGATCTGGTCCAGCGCGCAATTCCGCTTTGTCCGCCTGTCGGATAAATGGACCACCGGGTCTAGCATCATGCCGCAGAAAAAGAACCCCGATGCGGCGGAGCTGCTGCGTGCGAAACTGGGGCGGATTCTGGGGGCGACGGTGGCCCTGTTCACCATCATGAAGGGCCTGGCGCTGACCTATTCCAAGGACATGCAGGAAGACAAGGAGCAGGTCTTCGACGCCGCCGACAACTTGATGCTGGGCCTTGCCGCGATGACCGGCATGGTCAGCGATATGGCGGCGAACCGTCCGGTGCTCGAAGCCGCCGCCGCCAGCGGCTTTTCCACCGCCACCGACCTTGCCGACTGGTTGGTGAAAAACCTGAACCTTCCGTTCCGAGAGGCACACCACGTCACCGGCGCGCTGGTGGCGCTGGCCGAGAAGAAGGGTTGCGATCTGCCTGACCTGTCTATTCAGGAGATGACAGCCGTTCACGCGGGTATTACGCAGGATGTCTATTCGGTGCTTGGCGTGCAGAATTCCGTGCGCAGCCGCACCTCTTACGGCGGAACTTCGCCCGAGCGCGTGGCCGAACAAGTCGCCCGCTGGAAGGCCGCGCTGGCCTAAGGCAACGTGGCTCCATGCGCGCCCTGATCGCCCTTCTGGCCCTTGCCGCCTGTTCCAACCCCAGTCTTGGGGTGGGGTTCGGTGTGGGTGCTGGCGGTGTCTCGGTTTCTCCGGTGGTTTCCGGCACCGTGGGCGGCGTTCGCACATCCGTTTCCGCTTATTGAGGTTTTCCATGCGCGCCATTGCACTTCTTGCCTTGCTTGCCGTTGCCGCCTGCGGCGCCGACGGCGCGCCTACTAAACCGGCACCCAGGCCCGGCGTCTCGATCTCGGGCGAGGCCGCAGTGGGTGTGGTGGTCAAATAGACCGCAGACCCCGGGAAATCCCTTTCCGCTCTGGCCACTTGCGTTGCCCCCGGCGCAGGGCGTGCTATACCCGGCCCTAACCGCGCGGAGGCAACCGATGGACCATTTCCTTTACAAGAACGGCATCCTTCATGCCGAGGATGTGGCCGTGCCGGAAATTGCCGCTGCTGTCGGAAGCCCGTTCTACGTTTATTCCGCCGCCACGCTGACCCGGCATTACCGCCTGTTCACCGAGGCGCTGTCGCCCCTGCCGCATCTGGTGTGCTTTGCCATCAAGTCGCTGTCGAACGTTGCCGTGCTGAAACTGCTGGGCGATCTGGGCGCGGGGATGGATGTGGTCTCGGGCGGCGAATACCTGCGGGCCAAGGCGGCGGGTGTGCCGGGCGACCGGATCGTCTTTTCCGGTGTCGGCAAGACGCGCGAGGAAATGCGGCTGGCCCTGACGGGTGGCATCCGCCAGTTCAACCTGGAATCCGAACCCGAAATGCGCGCCCTGTCGCAGGTGGCGACCGAATTGGGGGTGGTTGCCCCGGTTGCGGTGCGGGTGAACCCGGACGTGGACGCCAAGACCCACGAGAAAATCGCCACCGGCAAGAAGGAAAACAAGTTCGGCATCCCGATCGAGCGCGCCAGTGCCGTCTATGCCGAAATCGCCCGCCTGCCTGGGCTGAAGGTGGTGGGCATCGACGTGCATATCGGCAGCCAGTTGACCGATCTGGAACCGTTTGAGCTGGCCTTCAAGAAGGTTGCCGACCTGACGCGGCAACTGCGGGCCGAAGGTCATACGATCACCCGGCTGGATCTAGGCGGCGGCCTGGGTATTCCCTACACGCGGTCTAACGAGGCGCCACCCCTGCCTACCGATTACGGCGCGATGATCAAGCGCACGCTGGGCGATCTGGAGGTTGAGATCGAGATCGAGCCCGGTCGGCTGATTTCCGGCAACTCTGGCCTGATGGTTGCGGGCGTGATCTATGTGAAAAACGGCGAGGACCGCGATTTCCTGATCCTTGACGCCGCGATGAACGACCTGGTGCGCCCCTCGATGTATGGTGCCCATCACGACATCATTCCCGTGGTCGAGGTACCGGCCGGCACCCCGACACAGCCCTATGACATCGTGGGTCCGGTCTGCGAGACGGGGGACACCTTTGCCAAGGCGCGCGACCTGCCGCTGCTGGCAGAGGGCGATCTGGTCGCCTTCCGGTCGGCGGGCGCCTATGGCGCGGTCATGTCCAGCGAGTACAATACCCGCCCACTCATTCCTGAGGTGCTGGTGAAGGGGGATCACTTCGCCGTCATCCGTGCCCGCCCCAGCTATGACGAAATCCTGAAGCGCGATAGCATTCCCGAATGGCTGTGACAGGCCATCAAGGATTTGACCCGAAAGAGGGGGTATGACGCGGCAAGATACGGCCCCGGCACTTCTTAAACGGCTCGAAACCCCCTTGCGGCTGACGCTGGCGGGGCTTTGGGCCGAACGGCTGTGCCGTGCGTTCTGGCCGCTGTGGTCTTTGGCGCTTGCGGTGCTTGCCTTCCTTGCCTTTGGGGTGCAGGACCATCTGCCGCTTGATCTGTTCTGGTTCGCTTCGGTCACGCTGATCCTCGGGCTTGTCTGGCTGGGGGTGCGCGGCTGGCGGCAGTTCCGAAAACCCTTTCGGGCCGAGGCGCTGGCGCGAATCGATGCCCGCCTGCCCGGCCAGCCGCTGGCTGCGCTGAATGACACGCAGGCATTGGGCCTGAACGACCCGGCCTCGCAGGCGCTGTGGGCGGCGCACCGCGCACGCATGGCCCAGCGTGTGGCAGGTGCGCGGGCGGTGGCCCCCGACCTGCGGCTGTCTTCCCGCGACCCTTACGCCTTGCGCTATATGGCCCTGACCGCGTTGATCATGGCGCTGGCTTTCGGTTCGCTCTGGCGGCTGACGTCGGTTTCCGCCTTGGCCCCCGGTGGCGCGCAGGCCGCTGCTGCTGGCCCGACATGGGAAGGCTGGGTCCAGCCGCCGCCCTATACCGGCAAGCCCGCGCTTTACCTCAACGACCAGAAGGGCAACGATCTGGCCCTGCCCGCAGGCACCCGTGTGCAACTGCGCTTTTATGGCGAGCCGGGCAGCCTGATCCTGAACGAGACCGTCTCGGCACGCACCGATGCCCCCCCTGCCTCCGAGGCGAAACAGGAATTCACCATCACCCGCGCTGGCAGGTTGGAAATCGCAGGCTCGGGCGGGCGGGCCTGGGATGTGACGCTGATCCCCGATACGGCCCCTCAGGTTTCGGTCGTGGGCCAGATCGGCCGCACCGCCGATGGCCGCTTCAAGCAGGGGTTCTCGGCCAAGGACGATTACGGTGTGACCAAAGGTCAGGTGACCATCGCCCTCGACCTCGAAGCGGTTGATCGCCGCTATGGCCTTGCGGCCGATCCGCAGGATGTGACGCCAGTCACGCTGGACCTGCCTTTGCCCCTGCGCGGCAAGCGGACAGAGTTCACGCAGGAACTGGTGGACGACCTGTCCAAATCAATCCTCGCCAACCAGCCTGTCACCCTGACCTTCGCCGTCAGCGATGCGGCGGGCCAGACCGGCACGACCCCTCCGGTCAAGGTCACCCTGCCGGGCAAGCGGTTCTTTGACCCTTTCGCCGCCGCCCTGATCGAAATGCGCCGAGATATACTGTGGAGCCGCGGCAATGCCCCTCGTGCCGTGCAGATCCTGCGTGCGATCACCTTTGCGCCGGAAGGCTTCATCCGCAACGAACGCGCCTTTCTGCGGCTGCGCGTGGCGATGAAACGGCTTGAGGCGAATGCCACCAACCTTACCCCGGCGATCCGTGACGAGGTGGCCGAAGAGCTGTGGCAGATTGCCCTGCTGGTCGAGGAGGGCGATTTGCAATCGGCCAAGGAACGGCTGAAGCGCGCGCAGGACCGGTTGGACGAAGCGATCCGCAACGGTGCCTCGCCCGAGGAAATCCAGGGCCTGATGGATGAAATGCGCCAGGCCCTGAACGATTACATGAAAAAGCTGGCCGAGGATCAGAAGCGCAAGGGCGGCGATCAGACCTCGCAGAATGATGGCCCCAGGATCGAGATGAGCCAGGACCAGCTTCAGCAGATGCTCGACAAGCTGCAAAAGCTGATGGAAGAGGGCAAAACCGCGGAGGCGGCCGAGCTGATGGAGCAGTTGCGCCAGTTCATGGAAAACATGCAACTGGCCGACGGGCAGGGGGGAGCAGGTCAGGGCGGCCCCGGCCAGCAGGCGATGCGTGATCTGGGCAAGACCCTGCGCGGCCAGCAGGGTCTGTCGGACGATGCCTTCCGCGACATGCAGCGCGGTCAGCGGGGTGACCAATCTGGCGAGCAGCCGGGCGACGATCCGTCCAATGCTCCGCGACCGGGCCAGCAGGGCGATCGGCAAGAGGGTGGGCAGGGCGGCACTTCGGGCCAAAGCCTTGAAGACCGGCAGGGCGAGTTGCGCCGCGAGATCGAACGCTTGCAGGCCGAGGGCAAGTTGCCCGGTGCGGGCACCGAGCAGGGCGAAGCCGGACGTCAGCAGCTTGACGACGCTGGTCGCGCCATGGAGCAGGCCGAACGCGCGCTGCGCGACGGCGACCTGTCCGGCGCGCTGGACCGGCAGGCCGAGGCGATGGACGCTCTGCGCGAAGGGCTGCGCAATTTTGGCGAGGCGCTGGCGCAGGAAAACCGGCAAGAGGGCGGGTCCGAGCGTCTGGGGCAGGCCGATCCGCAGGACGGCCCGCTCAATGGCCGCGACCCCTTGGGCCGCCAGACCGGCAATGGCTATCGCATCGGTTCCGACAACAACCTGCCCGAGGGCAAGGATGTCTATCGCCGCGCGCAGGAACTGCTGGACGAAATACGCCGCCGGTCAGGCGAGCAATCTCGCCCCGAGGGCGAACGCGACTATCTGAAGCGGTTGCTTGACCTGTTCTGACCCGGGGCTTCACGCCCAACCGTGCGCGGAAAGAAGGAAGCAGCGCGGAGTTGGGCGCACTCTCGATCTGTCTGATGACTCCTGGGGCGCGTGATCGGCCCAATTGGGCGCAAAAGGTCAGTGGACGTCTGCCGCCCCGGCCTTACCCCGGATCGCTGGTGATGCCGCGGATCTGCCCGCTCAGGCTGCGCAGGGTCTGGTCCAGCCATAGCCGCCCGGCATCGACCTTGGCGACATAGGCCGTCAGGCCCGGTCCGGCACCCGGAAACTGCTCGACCAGCTTCGGCGCCATGACATAGACCACCGTCGCAATCACAGCCGCCAGAACCGTCAGCAGAAACCCGGTGCGAAAGCCACGCCGTGCCGGCCTGTCCAGCGTTTCGGCCACGGCGCCTGCTTCGCCGTCACGCGGCTCGGTCGTGGCACGAAGGGTAGAATTGATCTCGTCGATTTCGGGCAACAGGTCACGACGTGCCTGTGGCTTTGGCGGTTCGGTCACCGGTGGCGGCTCGATGCCCTTCATGGCAGCAATCCGGCGCGCTGCGGCATCGGATGCCGCAGGCGGTTGAAGGCCCAGCTCAGTCTGGGTCTCGATCGGTTGCGGTGCCTCGGATCTGCGGGCCGCAGTCTCGCGCTCTGCCTCTTCCCGCAGGACCGACAGGACGGATTCGTCGATCGCCCGCGCCGCAGCCGCCTCGGGCCCAGGCCCAGGCAAGGAACTGCCTGTAGAGGTGGGCATTGGCGCAGGCGCGGGCATCGCCTCGTCGTCCTCCTCTTCGGGCAGGGGGGCGAACAGCGCGTCTTCGGCTTCGTCGGCGGCCATCACATCGGGGGGAAGCTGAAACCAGGCATGACCGCAGTTCGAACATTGCACATCGCGCCCCGCCTCGGGGATGACCGAGGCATCTACCTCGTACTCTGCATCGCAATTCGGGCAGATCAGGCGCATCACGCTTCCGTATTCGCTGTCAGTCAGACCCATTCGCAGGCCGTTTGTGGAATGTGTAGCAACGAAGTCTGCAATCTCCAAGCCTTTGTCTTTCTGCAACATACCGCAGCGGCTTGTGATTGGCGCGTTTCCGGGCAATTCTCGCCCCGCTTGGAATTGGGGGATTGCGGTGATTGCCTTCGAGAACGTCGCCTACAACTATGGCGGGGGCGAACTGCTGTCAGACATCTCGTTGCGTCTGGCGCCGGGGTCTTTTCATTTCCTGACCGGGCCCTCCGGCGCGGGCAAGACCACATTCCTGAAGTTATGCTATGCAGAACTGATGCCGACGGCCGGGCATGTCACGATTTTCGATCACGACGTTCATGGCCTGACCCGCGACGATGTGGCGATGACCCGGCGGCGTATTGGTGTAGTGCATCAGGATTGCCAGTTTCTGGATCACCTGCCGCTGGCAGCCAATATCGCGCTGCCCCTCATGGTGGCCGGGCGCGCGGCACCGCAGGGCGATCTGTCGGATCTGATGGGCTGGGTGGGCCTTGATCGTCTGGCCCACAGTCTGCCCCCGCAACTGTCGGGGGGCGAGCGTCAACGCGCCGCCCTTGCCCGCGCGATCATTACCGGGCCCGATGTCATTCTGGCTGACGAGCCCACCGGAAACCTTGACTGGGAGATGTCGCTGCGCCTGCTGACACTTCTGGTGGAGTTGAACCGCATGGGGAAAACCGTGGTTGTCGCCACCCATGACCTGAACCTGATCCGCCAGGCCAAAAGCCTTACCGCCGCTCGTGTGTTGCGGATCGCCAAGCGCCGCATCCAGCTTGCGGGGGCCGACCTGTGAACCTGAGCCTGACCTTGCCGCCGCAACTGGCCCGTCTGCTGCGCCACCGTATCTTCCACGGCGGTTCCGCAGATTCCGTGGTGCCTCCTTCGGGCCATACCGCCTGGCTGACCAGCTTTACCGCCGGGGCGATGACCTTTCTGGCCGTCTTTGCGCTGGCCCTGTCGCTGGCCTCTGGCCGGCTTGCCGAACGCTGGGCCAGTGCCCTTGACCGCACGGCCACCGTGCGCATCGCCGCCGCCTCTGGCCAGATCGACGCCCAGACCAAGGCGGTTCTGGCCGTGCTGGCGACCACCCCCGGCATTGCCAGCGCGCGGGCGTTGGGCGATGATGAGCAGCGCAAGTTGCTGGAGCCGTGGTTCGGCCCCAACCTGCCGGTTGAATCCTTGCCCCTGCCGCGCCTGATCGAGGTGACCGAGGATGGCAGCGGCTATGATGCCGAGGGCCTGCGCCAGCGCCTTGCCGCAGAGGCGCCGGGGGCCGTCTTTGACGACCATACCCGCTGGCGTAAACCGCTGGCCACCGCTGCCTCGCGGTTGCGGCTTTTGGGCTGGCTTGCCATCGGGCTGATCGGGCTGGCGATGGCGGCGATGATCACGCTGGCGGCCAATGCCTCGCTGGCGGCAAATGCACAGGTGATCGGCGTGCTGCGCCTTGTCGGCGCGCGTGACAGCTATATCGCCCGCGCTTTCGTGCGCCGTTTTACCTTGCGCGCCTTTGTCGGGGCCGCGGCGGGGGCGCTGGCCGGAATGCTGGGCGTGGCGCTGTTGCCTTCGACCGATACGGCAGGGGCGTTCCTGACAGGCCTTGGCTTTCACGGAGCTGGCTGGCTTTTGCCGCTGGTTCTGCCGCCACTGGCCGGGATGGTCGCTTTTGCGGCCACCCGCGCCGCGGCCTTTCGCAAACTGAAGGAGCTGCACTGATGCCCACCCCGATCCGCTGGGTTCTGTCGCTGATCTTTATCATCCAGATGTATCTGGCCATGGCGGTGCTGGCAGTGGTCTTTGCCCCCTTCGCCCTGTTCAGCCGCACCGCGGCCTTCATGGCCTGCCACAGCTTTTGCGCCTGGGCGATCCTGACCGCCCGTCTGCTGTGCGGTCTGCGATCGGAGGTGCGCGGCACCCCGCCGACCGATGAGGTTGTGGTCGCCGCGAAACATCAGAGTTTCTTCGACATCATCCTGATTTTCCACGCTGTTCCCCGTGGCAAGTTCATCATGAAGCGCGAATTGATGTATGCCCCCTTTCTTGGCCAATACGCCCTGCGTATCGGCTGCGTTCCGGTGGACCGGGGCAAGCGCGGCGCGGCGATTTCCAAGATGAAGGCCGATGTGGCGCGTGGGGCCGCCAGCCCCGGCCAGTTGATCATCTATCCGCAGGGCACCCGCGTGCCACCCGGCGAAAAGCGCCCTTACAAGGTTGGCACCGGGTTGCTTTACGATCAACTGGCGCAGCCCTGCGTGCCGGTTGCCACCAATGTGGGCCTGTTCTGGCCCAAGCGCGGCATCCTGCGCAAACCGGGGCTGGCGGTGGTGGAATTCCTGCCGGTGATCCCGCCCGGCAAGCCGATGACAGAGTTCATGGCCCTGATCGAGGCGCAGGTCGAAAGCGCCTCGGACCGCTTGATGGAACAGGCGCAAGGGGGCTGACCCATGGCAACCCGCGCCGAAACCATGGACGCCATCCTTGATGCGCTGCCGGGCACCACGGCGCGCAAGATGTTCGGAGAATACGCTCTTTATCTGGGTGGCAAGGTGGTGGCGCTGGTCTGCGACGACAGCCTGTTCGTCAAAGACCTGCCCGTCGCCCGCGCCCTTTTGCCTGATGCACCTCTGGCCCCGCCCTATCCGGGGGCAAAGCTGCATCTGGTGGCCGATGGCTGGCTGGATGATCCCGAAACGCTGACCGCAGCGGTAACCGCCCTTGCCGCGGCGCTGCCTGCGCCGAAACCTAAGAAAGGCCGCTGATGATGGACTGGATCACCGATCTTGACACGCTTCATGCCCATTACGGCACCCCCGGCCAGCCCGCGCTGCGCAAGGTCACCTCGGCGCTGACCCCGGCCTATCGCCAGTTCATCGAGGCGTCGCGCTTTTGCCTTCTGTCCACCGTCGGGCCAGAGGGCACCGATGGCAGCCCGCGTGGCGACCAAGGGCCGGTGGTTACGGTGCAGGACGCCGAAACCCTGCTGCTGCCCGACTGGAAGGGAAACGAACGTATTGATTCCCTGCGCAACATCCTGCGCGACGGGCGGGTCAGCCTGTATTTCATGGTTCCCGGCTCGACCACCTCGGTCCGGGTCAACGGCACCGCGCGGCTGACGGCCGATTCCGCCCTTTGCGCCCGGTTTGAGCGCGATGGCCGCAACCCAAGAACTGTCATCGTGATCCGCGTGGCCGAGGTCTATTCCCAATGCGCCCGTGCCCTGCAACGCAGCGCGCTGTGGACCGCGGGCGACCAATCCGCCGGTCTGCCCACCGTCGGCCAGATGCTGGAACAGGCGACCCGTGGAGAGATTGACGGTGCCGCCTATGACGCGGAACGCGCCACCCGTGCGCATCTGGGTTGGTGGTAAGGCCTTAGCCGCCGTCGCGCGCGGCCTTGCGCTCGCGATAGCTGGCGACCTTTGATCGGTTGCCGCAAGCCTGCATCGAACACCAGCGCCGCCGGTTGTTCTTGCCGCGGTCATAAAACACCATCGTGCAGGCAGGATTGCTGCAATGACGCAGCCGCGCCGGTTCGAAATCGGCCACAAAGCGCGCGAAGTCCAGCGCCGCTGCTGCCGCTGCGGGGCCGGTGCTGCAAATCTCTTGCTCGATCAGGCGCGGCGGGCCGTCTTCTTCGGTCAACTGCCGTGTCACGGTCACATGACGCAGAACCGCGTTCACCGCCTCGCGCGCTGCGCCGCTGACCGGATGTCCCAAGGCCAGATCGTCAAATACCGGGCGTAGGGCAGCGCGCAGCGTCTGGGCCTCGGCGACCTCTTGCGCCGCTGGCGCGCCTGCTGGCGCAAGCCCGGCGTGGTGCGACCACAGAGCCAGGGCCTCTGTCCCGCCGATCAGGTCAAGCGGTTGGCCGTCGATCACGGGGGTGGTGTTCAAAAGGTCGATCCATAGCGCCCCCCCAAGGAAGGGAAGGCCATCGCGGAAATCCGACAGTTCTGCGGTGGCCATGGAGTTTCTTTCGGCGGTTGGGTTCTGATCCCATGTAACCAATAAAAATACTCTTTACAAGTGTTGCACTGTGTGACACCTATGAAAAGTCTTTTAAACGGTGTCGCACGACACCCCCATCCAAGGAGTTCCCCAATGAAATCTTCGAACCTGCTTCTCGTGCTGACGGCCGCGGTCGCCGCTGTCACTGTGCTCTGCACTCCCGTTTCGGCACTGGCCGAGGTGCTTCACGAAGGCAAATCGATCAGCATCCCGGCCGACCAGATCGGCTTTGGCGCCACCGGTGTGAAAACCGATATCGGAGAGCTTTATGCCGGCCCGGCCTTCGGCAATCTGACCACCGGGAAGCACGGCACCTTCATCAAGATGCCGGCGCATTTCGTCAGCGATCCGCACATCCATACCGAAGATTACTTCGCAGTGGTGATCGAGGGCGTGGGCGCCAATGGGCCGGTCGGCGGCAAGGATATCGCCCTGCCCAAAGGTTCCTATTGGTTCCAGCGTGGCGAAGAGCCCCATGTCACCAAATGTCTGTCGGATACCGACTGCCTGTTCTTCCTGGTTCAGCCCGGCAAGTTCGACTATCTTCCGGCGAAATAACCCGGCCCGCGGCGCAGCCGTCAGGGACTAGCCCAGCAGACAATCGGTGACCGCAAGGTCAATCGCCAGATGGGCCTCGGGTCCAAAGTCGCGGCCCGCTACATTGATGAAAAGCGCGTTTCCCTCAACCCGAAGGTCGCCGTCGCTCACCGCCATCGTGGTGGTGGCGGGATCGACATGGGCGGCGGTGAACAGCGCGCAGTCGGCGGCAAAGCGCAGCACATAGCCATTGAACGTGGCGGGCCAGAATTGGCCCGCCCCCGTCTCATAGCCAATTTCGATCCGGTTTGGCAGGATTTCGATCCTGACCGGCACCACATCCAGCCCGTTCCGGCTGCCCTCCGGCCCCATTCCGAACTCGATCCCCTTGCCCACGCGCACAGTCTGGCCCTTGCTTTCCAGCAAGGGCTTTGCGGGGTCGTCATAGGTCAGCGTGTTCAGGGTGACCAACCGCCCCTCCAGCGAGCCGCCGGCAAGGGCCGGGGTGGCCAGCAGCAGGGCCGCAACAAGCCACCAGCGGCGCATCAGGCAAACTTCAGGGCGATGATTCCCGACAGGATCAACAGCACACCCAGAACCCGCAGCGCATTCACCGGCTCATTGAACAGGAAAACCGCCAGAATGGTCGTACCCACCGCCCCGATGCCGACCCAGACCGCATAGGCAGTGCCGACCGGCAGCGATTTCATGGCCAGTGACAACAGCCAGAAACTGGTCAGCGCGCCAATGATCGTCAGGACCGAAGGCACGAGGCGGCTGAACCCTTCGGAATACTTCAGCCCCAGGGCCCAGCCTGTTTCCATCAGCCCAGCCACAACGACGATGAGCCAGGGGTTCACGCCGCCAGACCCTTTGACCCCATCTCCAGGAACTTGTGCCGCCGGTCCTTCAGCAGCGCCTCGGGCTTCTTGCCCGTCAGCTCCTTGAGCATGGCTTCGATCGCCTTGCCCACCGCCTCGATGGTTTCCTTGCGCCCGCGCTGTGCGCCGCCCAAGGGCTCCTTGATGATCCGGTCGATGACGCCCAGCTTTTGCAATTCTTGCGCCGTCAGGCGCATCGCCTCGGCCGCCTCGCGCATCTTCTCGGCATCCTTCCACAGGATCGAGGCGCAGCCCTCTGGCGTGATCACCGAATAGACCGAATGTTCCAGCATCGCGACGCGGTTCGCCGTGGCAAAGGCGACCGCCCCGCCCGACCCGCCCTCACCCACAACGACCGAGATCAGCGGAACGCCGATTTGCAGGCATTTTTCGGTGGAACGGGCAATCGCCTCGGCCTGGCCCCGCTCTTCTGCGCCTTTGCCCGGATAGGCGCCGGGCGTGTCGATCAGGGTGATGACCGGCAGGCGGAAGCGGTCGGCCAGATCCATCAGCCGCACGGCCTTCCTGTAGCCTTCGGGCCGCGCCATGCCGAAATTCCGCTCGATCCGGCTTTTGGTATCGTTGCCCTTCTCATGCCCGATCACCACGACCGGCGTATCGTTGAACCGGGCAAGGCCGCCCATAACGGCATGGTCCTCGGCAAAACCGCGGTCCCCGGCCAATGCGGTATATTCGGTGAACAGAGCCTCGATGTAATCCTTGGTATGAGGGCGGTCAGGGTGCCGCGCCACAAGGCATTTCTGCCATGGTGTCAATGATTTGTAGAGGTCGCGCAGCGCGGTTTCCGCCTTGCGGTCCAAAGCCTCGGCCTCTTTCGAGACATCCATCGCCGGATTCGACCGCGCCAGTGCGCGCAGTTCTTCCGCCTTGCCTTCGATTTCCGCCAGGGGTTTTTCGAAATCCAGATAGTTCATCGAACACTCCGCAAAGGACCGCCCCTATATGGCCAAAGGGGGGGCAAGATGCAACTCGGCAAGATTCGCAACAGCGCCTGATGGCAGAACCAGACCAGCGAAAGGAGGTGCCGCTTGGCCACAGATTACGAAAAGCGCCTGAACCGGGTGGTGGAATACATCCACGACAATCCGGCGGGCGATCTGTCGCTGGATGCCCTGGCCGATGTGGCGGCGCTGTCGCGGTTTCACTTTCACCGTGTCTATGCCGCCATGACTGGGGAAACCGCTGCCGCCACCGTCCGGCGGATGCGGATGCACCGCGCCGCCGTGGCGCTGGTGCAGGGGATGACGCCCCTGCGCCAGATCGCGCGGCACGTCGGCTATCCCGATCAGGCCAGCTTTTCGCGCGCCTTTTCCGACATCTATGGCACCGGCCCCGCCGCCTTTCGCAGCCGGGGCGAATTGCGCCCCGTTTCCCTGTCCCTGACCCCGAAAGGACCTTTGATGTATCCGGTTGAAATACGCACCCATGCCGCCCGTCGCCTCATCTGCCTGCCGCACCAGGGGCCATACCCCGAGATTGGCCGAGCCTTCGAAAAGCTGGGCGCCACCGTTGCCTCGCGTGGCCTGCTTGCTCAATTGGGCAATATGGTCGGTGTCTATTACGACAGCCCGGCCGATACTGCGCCCGAGGCCCTGCGCAGCCATGCCGGATTCGAAGCCGCGCCCGAAACCCCCTGCCTGCCACCGCTGGAGCAGGTTGTCCTGCCCGGCGGTCGCCATGCTGTGCTGACCTTTCGTGGCCCCTATGCCGGCCTGTCTGCCGCCTATGACCAGTTGTTCGGCATCTGGCTTGCCGAGTCGGATGAGATCCCTGGCAACAGTCCGGTGTTTGAGGTTTACCTCAACAGCCCGATGGATACCGCACCAGATGATCTGCTGACGGAAATCTGGATGCCGCTGTCTTAAAGGCCCCCGTTCGTTCGCGCGGTCTGGCGAAGGTCATCGCCTTCGCCAAGCGGTGCCGGTGGCATGCCATGCCGCCGGGCCGCAAATGCCCGGCCAGCGCCCGATCCGGGCGGTCGCTTCCTAATACGGTTGGACATGCACCGAAACCTGCCACCGCCTTGCAACTTTGGCCAACTCTGCCCAAGGTCGGGCAACACAGGTGGGCGGAACCGATGCAGGTCTATTTCTTCAATGACACACGCAGCGCCCGTCATGCCGGCTGCCATGCCGTCTGCCGTTCGTTGGAGGCCGCGCTTGCCGGGGTGCCCGGCCTGACGATCACCACCCGCCAGATGACGGGCGATTTCTTTGTCGATCCCTCGGGCTTCGAGGCGGCGGATGTCATCTTCATCAACGGCGAGGGCACCATCCACCACTCGGCCAAGGGTGCCCTGTTGCTGCTGGAGGTGATCCAGACTGCGAAAGAGGCGGGCAAACCCGTGTTACTGGTCAACGCCCTGTTTCAGCAATACGAGGCCCCGACGCCAGATATCCTGGCCAATCTTGCCCTGCTTGCAGTGCGCGAACCACGCAGCGCCGCTTTTGCGCGCAGGTTCGGCGGTCAGCCGGTCGTGTTGCTTGATTCGGCCGCCGATCCACGCTTTCTGGACGAGGGGCGCCCCCTGCCGATGCGCCATCCGGTGATGATCGGCGGCGCACATCGTGCCGGGCTGCTGACCGATCCTTTTGACGGGATCGAGGGCCAGAAGCTGACCATGCACAGCGGCAGCTTTGAAGACATCGTGGCCACCTTGCGTCAGGCCGACATCTATCTGACCGCCCAGCACCATGGCGTCTATGCCGCAGCCCTCGCGGGCTGTCCTTTCATCGCCACGCCGTCCAACAGCCACAAGATCGAATCCTTCATCGACTGGACCGGGCTGCCGATTCCGATCTGCCTGAAGCGGGCAGAGGTGGAACCTGCCATGCGCTTTGCCATGGCCAATCGCTCGATCTTTACCGAGTTGCAGGATTTCATGCACAGCCAGCGCGTGCTGGATAGCAGGATGATCGCTGCGGCCCTTGGTCTGACGTCTGTCTGAGGCACCTGCCTGGGCCATAAATAAGCAACGCCCCATGGCTTGTGGCCATGAGGCGCGCTCATCCTCCCCAGGACGCGGCTTCGGGCCTCCTTTCCCGTCACCGCTGGGTATTACGTTGCGTCATTTACCTAAATAGCGACGCATAAGAGAAGGATTGCATGTTTCTCAGGCAGTATGTCAACAATTCTGTTACGAGGATGCAATCAATTCCGCCTGTTTCACGATGACTTCGGCCTGTTTGATCGACGCGATGTCCACCAAGCGACCCTTGTAAACCGTAGCACCCTCACCACGGGCCTTTGCGGCCTCCATCGCGGCCAGAATCTCGCGCGCTTCGGCTACAGCAGATTCGCTGGGTGTGAACACCTCGTTGGCCAGTGCGACCTGCTTGGGATGGATCGCCCATTTGCCAACCATGCCCAGCGTTGCCGACCGGCGGGCTTGCGCGCGATAGCCCTCATCGTCGGAAAGGTCGCCGAACGGGCCATCGACCGGCAGCACGCCATGGGTGCGGCAGGCGGCCACAATCGCGGCTTGCGCCCAGTGCCATGGGTCGGACCAGTGCCGCACGCCTTCGCGCAGCATGTAATAGTTTTCCTGCGTGCCGCCGATGCCGGTGGTCTGCATTCCCATGCTTGCGGCAAAGTCGGCCGCGCCCAGGCTCATCGCCTGAAGGCGGGGAGAGCTGGCGGCAATTTCTTCGACATGGGCGATGCCGGCGGCCGATTCGATGATGACCTCAAAGCTGATTGGCTTTGTCCGACCCTTGGCCCTCTCCACCGCCGTCACCAGTGCATCGACCGCGTAAACATCCGCCGCGCAGCCGACCTTGGGAATCATGATCTGGTCCAGACGGTCGCCGGCCTGTTCCAGCAGGTCCACCACGTCACGATACCACCAGGGCGTGTCCAGGCCGTTGATCCGGACCGACAGGGTCTTGCGGCCCCAATTCACCTCGCCAATCGCCTGGATGATATTGGCGCGTGCCGCGTCCTTGTCTGACGGTGCCACCGAATCCTCAAGGTCGAGGTTGATCACATCGGCCGCGCTTGCCGCCATCTTTTCAAACAGTGCCGGGCGCGAGCCGGGGCCAAACAACTGGCAACGGTTCGGGCGGGCGGGGGCAGGCGGCTGAAGGCGAAAGCTCATATCATCCTCACAGTAAGGAAATTTCGTCCCGTTTGCGACTTGCGATATATTCTTGCGTGCGCATTCGCAAGGAAAATTTGCGCTTGCGGCATTGCGCTTGCGGCATTGCACGGTCGCGCACAACGCCCACCCGTGACAGCGCGCCATGAATCGGCTATGGGCAAGAAAACGCGTCAGGAAGGAAGCGACATATGGCTGAGTACAAGCCCGGCACCATGGACATCCGCACCCAGGAAAAAACCTTTGCGGGCTTCATCAAGTTCACCACCTACACGACGGTCGTGATCTTCCTTGTGCTGATCTTCCTGGCGCTGACCGGCACCTGATCCGGCATTTGCCTTTAGAACGGGTTCCCCAAGATGCGTGTTTTTCTGACGAAGGCGCTGGCCGCCCTGTCGCTGTTGGTGCTGGTCGGCTGCGCCACCACCGCCGAAAAGAAATGGGCCCCGGATGAGGCAGTCGCCGCCGCCCGCTATGTCAAGCCCGGCCCCAAACAGGTGACGCTGTTCACCGTGGTCAGCAATCGCTCGAACGCAGGTGCGCATACCGGCCTGCTGGTCAACGGGTCAGAGCGGGTGATGTTCGATCCCGCAGGCACCTGGTATCATCCCCGCCTGCCCGAACGGAATGATGTGCATTTCGGTGTGACCGACCAGATGGTCGATTTCTACATCGACTATCACGCCCGCGAAACCTATCGCGTGGTGGAGCAGACCGTTACAGTCTCGCCCGAAGTGGCCGATCTGATCATCGCGCGGGCCAAGGCCTATGGGGCGGTGCCCAAGGCGCAATGCGCAAAGGCGACCTCTGCGGTGCTGGCGGGCGTTCCGGGGTTCGAGCCGATCAGCCATACCTGGTTCCCCAACAAGCTGTCTGAGGAATTCGCGCAACTGCCGGGGGCCACACGTCAGGTCTTCACTGACGACGACGCACCGAACAACCATGGCGTGCTGATGGTTCAGGTTGAAGAAGATGCCCGCCCGGGCGACAACCACCCGTAAGAGGGTGCTGTCGCTCCACTACGGGCGTTGTGGAGACTGCGCGTGCTGATCCACGGCATCATTCTGGCAGGCGGTGCCGGGCGCCGGATGGGCGGGGCCGACAAGGCCCTGCTGCCGCTTGGCGGACGGTCGCTGCTGGCGCATGTGGTGGACCGCTTCGCCCCGCAGGTCGATGGGCTGGCGCTTTCGGCAAATGGCGATGCGGCGCGCTTTGCGGGTTTTGGCCTGCCGGTTCTGCCGGATGAAACGTCGCTTGGCCCACTGTCCGGTATCCTTGCGGGCTTGCGTCACGCACGGATGCAGGGGGCGACAGCAGTGGTCTCGGTGCCCTGCGACAGCCCCTTTTTGCCCGGTGATCTGGTGCCCCAGCTTTGCCTGGCGGCCGAAACCACACCCTCTGGCCTTGCCCTCGTGCAGGCGGGCGGGCGCGATCAGGGTGTATTCGGCCTGTGGTCTGTAGGCCTGACCGGGGCGCTGGCCGATTTCCTCGCCTCGGGGGCCAAACCCAAGATCACCGATTTTGCCGCCGCACAGGGCGCCGCGCGGGCCATCTATGCCAGCGATGCGGCCTTCCGCAACCTCAACACCCGCGAAGACCTTGCCGCCGCCGAGGCGTTGCTTGGGGGCGCCATATGAAGGTTTACGGCGTCATCGGCTGGAAGAACGCGGGAAAGACCAGTCTGATGGAGCGGCTCGTGGCCGAAATCACCGGACGCGGCTTTTCCGTCTCGACCGTAAAGCATGTCCACCACGATGTTGACCTTGATCAGCCCGGAAAGGACAGCCACCGCCACCGTCAGGCCGGCGCGACCGAGGTGGTTCTGGCCTCGGCTCACCGCTTTGCCCTGATGCGTGAACATCGTGGCCCGGAGCCCGAGCTGCCGCAGGTCCTGGCCCGCCTTGCACCCGTCGATCTGGTTTTGGTCGAAGGCTACAAGCGCGACGCCCATCCCAAGGTAGAGGTGTGGCGTGCCGAAACCGGCCATCCGCTGATCCAGCCCACCGATCTCCTGGTGCGCGCCGTGGCGACCGACAGCGACCCCGGCCCCCTGCCTGTGCCGGTTCTGGACCTGAACGATACCGCCGCAGTGGCCGATTTTATCCTGCGTGAGGTGGGCATTGCGCCGGTTTGACACCGTGGTCGTGGCCGATTGGTCGGCGACCTCGGGCCTGTCGCCCGCCCGTCCTTCGGCCGATGCGATCTGGGTTGGCACTTGCCGCGACGGTCAGGTCGAGGACCGCTATCACCGCAGCCGCGCGGGGGCAGAGGCGCACCTGGCCGCCGTTATTGCCGGGGAAACAGCCGCAGGCCGCCGTTTGCTGATCGGGTTCGATTTTCCGATGGGCTATCCCGCAGGTCTTGCGATGCGTCTGACCGGCCAGCCCGGTGCGCGGGCCGTCTGGGCATGGCTTGCCGCGCGGATCACCGATGATGCGGAAAACCGCAACAACCGCTTTGCTGTTGCCGCTGCCGCCAACCGCATTCTTGGTGCGCCCGGGCCATTCTGGGGCCGTCCCGCCGGCCTGAACCTGCCCGACCTGCCGCCGCGCAAGATGGCCGACTATGCCGCCATTGGTCTGGCCGAGCGGCGCCAGGTTGAGCGCGTCATCCCCCGCGCCCAGGCGGTCTGGAAACTCTACACGGCGGGCGCGGCAGGCGGGCAGGCGCTGATGGGCCTGCCGATGATCCATCGGCTTGCCAAGACCCCGGGTGTCGCTGTCTGGCCGTTCGATCCGCCCACCGCCCCCGTGGTTCTGGCCGAGGTTTACCCCTCTCTCCTCTCCGGTCCCGTCGCAGCCACCGCCGATCCCATCCGCGACCGCGCGCAGGTTCGCCTGCTGTCGCTGGCCCTTTGGCGTGCCACAGATTCCGCTCTGCTAGATGCGCCGGTTTCAGAAGAGGGCTGGATTCTGGGCGCGGCGCAGGCTGCCTTGCTGAGGGCGTCATGCGCGTAACCCTGCAAGACGGTCTGCCCGAAGCCCTGCGCGCCCAGGCAGCGGACCTGTACTGGCAGGCCTTCGGCGGCAAGCTGGGGCGTGTCATGGGGCCAGAGCGAAGGGCCCTGGCCTTTCTGCATGACGTGATCCGCGCGGATCATGCCATCGTGGCACTGGACGATCAGGGGCAGCTTCTGGGTCTGCTGGGATTCAAATCGCCGGCGGGCAGTTTTGCGGGTGGCGACCCGACGCAAATGCGCCGCCATTATGGACTCTTGGGCAGCGCCTGGCGTGTGCCGTTGCTGTGGCTGCTGGGGCGAGAGGTTGACAACGACCGCTTCCTGATCGACGGGCTTTGCGTCGCCCGGCAGGCCCGCAGCCTTGGGATCGGCAGCGCATTGCTGAGCGCCGCCTGCGACCGGGCCCGCGCCAGGGGTTATGCCGCGATCCGGCTGGATGTGGTCGATACCAACTGGCGGGCCCGCCAATTGTATGAACGCCACGGGTTCAAGGTGGTACAGACCAGCCCGATTGGCCTGTTGCGCCTGGCCTTCGGCTTTTCGGCGGCCCATACCATGGTTCGCACCCTCTGATCCCGCCGGCTGCCCGATGAGGCGGGGAATACAGTCGAGGCAGCCGCCTGTGCCTCAGCCTGCCGCCACCACTTCGGCCTCGCGCAGGATCTCTTGCGCCTCGGGCGGTCGATACTCCACCAGCATGTCGATGATCGCCCCCTTTCGCAAAGGCTTGGTCATATAGCGGTCGATCCCCGCCGCCAGAATGCTCTCGGCATCCCCTTCCATTGCATGGGCGGTCATGGCGATGATCGGCACATGATGCTGGCCGGCTTCGTCGGCGCGAATGGCTTGCGCCGCCTCGCGGCCGTCCATCTCGGGCATCGAGATGTCCATGAAAATCATGTCGGGCTGCAATTTGCGCCAAAACTCGACCGCCTCGCGCCCATTGCAGGCAAAGGTCAGCTCTATTCCGGTGCCGCGCACCATCTTCTGGAACACCAACTGGTTGGTCCGGTTGTCCTCTGCCGCCAATACCCGCATCGCCCGATGCTCGCCGGGCGTCGGAGGGGCAACGGCCTTTGCGTCCTCCGGCTCCGGTTCTGCCGGACGGGTCAGCGATTGCAGGCGGCGGTACAGGTCTGCCCGCAGAAGCGGCTTTTGCAGAATGGCAGCAAACTCTCCGGCATCCTCCTCGGCCATCGCCACCGTCGGGTTGGACGACAAAAGCATCACCGGCACTGCCCATCCCTCGGCCCTGATGCGGCGCAGCAGGGCGATGCCGTCCATCTCGGGCATGTCATGGTCGGTCAGCACCACGTCAAACGACCCGCCCGAGGCCAGCGCCACCAGCGCATCGGCGCCTGACCGGCACAGCACCACCTCTATCCCGCAGGGCGTAAGCTGGCGTTCCAGAATGGTGCGGTTGATGAACTGGTCGTCCACCACCAGCACACGGTGAATTTCCACCGGCAGGCGCTGCGGCTCTGCCGTTTCCGCCACCGGCAGGCGTAGCCGGAAGCCAAAGGACGACCCCTGGCCAAGCTCGCTGTCAACCCAGACGGCGCCCTCCATCCGCTCGATCAGGCGGCGGGTTATGGCAAGGCCCAGGCCCGTGCCCTCGAACTTGCGGTTCGACTGGCTTTCCACCTGATTGAACTCGCCAAAGATGTGATCAAGGTTATCGGGTGCAATGCCTATGCCGGTATCTTCCACCGTCACATGCAGCTCTTGCCGGTCATCGACCAGATCGAACCCGACCACCCGCACCATCACATGGCCGGCTTCGGTGAACTTGACCGCATTGCCGATCAGATTGGTCAGCACCTGCCGCAGCCGCGCCGGATCAGCCACAAAGCGCGTGGGCAGGAACATGTCATAGTCGATCAATAAATCGATCCCTTTGGCATGGGCGCGCGGTTGCAGCAGCATCGTCACCTCGTGGATCGTGCGTTCCAGATCGAAGGGCACCGGGAAAAAGGTCAGCCGCTCGGCCTCGATCTTGGAATAGTCGAGGATGTCGTTGATGATCACCAGCAACGCCTCGCCCGAGGACCGGATCGTCTCGGCGAAAAGCCGCTGTTCCTCACTGAGCGTGGTGTCGCACAACAGTTCTGCCATGCCGACCACACCGTTCATCGGGGTGCGGATCTCGTGGGACATATTGGCAAGGAAGGCCGATTTCGCGCGGTTCGCCGCCTCTGCCGCAAGGCGGGCATCCTCCAGCGCCTTTTGCTGTTCCTTTTCGCGCGTGATGTCCACGCGCAGACCCACCCGCCCGCCATCAGGGGTCATGTGATCTTGCGCCCGGATCCAGCGCCCATCGGACAGTTGCTGTTCCACAGCACCTTGCGGGTTGCGGTGCTGGGCCAGACGGTCTGCCAGCCACTCCTCCTCGCGGCCCAAGGCATCGGCGTGCTGGCCATGGGCCAGGCCATAGCGCAGGATATCCTCAAACCGCGCGCCGGCCACCATCGCGGCGGCCGAAGCAGGATAGGTATCGCGGTAATTCTGGTTGCAGATCAGCAGACGCTCTTCGCGATCAAACAGCACAAAGCCATCGGGAATAGCCTCAATCGCAGCCCAGATGCGTTTTTGCTCGGTGATATCTACCACAAGGCTGACCAGATCGCCGTCGCGCGCGCGTCGGTCCACCACGCGCAGCCATTGGCCGTTGGTCAGCCGCAGTTCCACCGGCGCCATCTTGTCCGCCTCGCGCCGCGCCAGCATCAGCGCCACCCAGTCGTCGGGCGGCTCGGCCAGATCGAGAAGGCCGGAATGCGCCGCGCGCGCCAGAAGGTCGGGGTAGGGGGTGCCCGGCGGCAAGGGCCGGTCGCCGAAAAAGCCCAGATAGGCGCGGTTTGCCGTGACCAGATGGTCTTGCGCGTCAAAGACGGCGAAACCGTCGCGGATGGTGTTGATCGAATCCCAAAGTCGCCGCTCGGCCATGTCGGCGGCGCTGTGGGCGCGTTCCAGATCGCCCAGAAACCGGCTGGCCTGCCCTTTCAGCGCCTCTGCCTCGGTCAGCGCGGTATGCACGACATGGCGCTGTTCCACGATCTGGTCCGAAAGGGCGCGGGCATGCTGGGCAAGTTTCTCGTTCGCAGCGATCAACTCGCGGCTTTTCTGCTCCAGCAGGCGCTCTGCCGCCAGCCGGGCCCTTCGCTCTTTCGCCAGTCGATCCGTAAAGTCCATCCTGCCCGTCCTGTGGCCATGTGTGGCCCATGGCGACTCGGGGTCAGGATCGGGGAACATCGTGAAGGCAGGTTTAACGCTGGAAATGACCCAAGGTCGTTGCGAATCCTTGCAACCTGCCGCCTGCCCGTGCCAGTTTCGGGGCGCTATTTGACGGAGGATTGGTGATGGCTGCATTTCGTTCGGCCCGGGTTTTCGGGGCGCTTGCCGTGGTATTTCTGCTGGGTGCAGGCACAGCACAAGCCGATGACCTGATCCCCCAGCGGCGTCTTGCCATCTCGGAGAACACTGATCTGCCGGGGGGCGACCTGGCCTCTATTTTCGATACCACGCTGGATGCCTGCGAGCGCGCCTGCCTGTCGAACAAGGCTTGCACCGCCTTTACCTTCAACACCCGCAACGGCTCGTGCTTTCCGAAATCCAATCCGGGAGAGGCCGCGCCTTTCAACAACGCCTATTCCGGCTTTGTGATTCCCGCCTCGAAGGGGGCCGAGGCGCTGGCCGCCACCCGCGCCGCCGAACTGAACTTCGTCGGGTCATGGGAATATGGCGCCATCACCGGCATGGCCGCCGACCTTGCCAACCAGCACACCACCAACGGGTACAGCGCCGAGGAACACCTCGCTTCCGCCGCTGACGCCGAGGCACAGAATGACCTGCGCGGGGCGGCCAATTTCACCGGCGCGGCGGTGGTCCTGTCGGACAGCGCCGCCGACTGGCTGGAATATGCCCGCCGGCTGTATCTTGCTGCGCCGCAGGACTCCGGCAACCAGAACAGTTGGTACGAGAAATCCTATTATGCTGCCGCCAACGCCTATCTGCGGTCCGACGGCAAGCCACAGCAGCATTCGATTCTGGTCCAGATGGGGCAGGCGCTGGAGCAGATCGGCCGGGGCCGTGACACGGTTCAGGCCCTGCGTCTGGCCGAAAAGCTGCAACACCGCGACGATACCGCCACGCTGCTGGACGACGCCATGGGCAAATACGGCTTTCGCATCGTCGATAACGAAGTGCAGGCCGATAGCCTGCGTCCCCGCATCTGCGTGAACTTCTCGGAAGACCTGATCAAGACCGGCACCGACTATACCCCCTATGTCCAGCTTCCCGCGCCTGACCTGACCGTTTCCTTCGACGGCTACCGCCAGCTTTGTGTCGAGGGGCTGACCCATGGCAGCCGCAGCACCGTGACGTTCCGCGAAGGCCTGCCCGCGGCCGATGGCCAGACGCTCGCCAAATCCATCGACATCACCGCCTATATCCGCGACCGCAACCCCGGCGTCCGCTTTGCCGGGCGCGGCTATGTGCTGCCAAAGGCGGGCGGCGCGGCGGTGCCGGTTGAAACCGTCAACACCGACAAGCTGGACCTGACCGTCTATCGCGTGACCGACCGCAACCTTCTGCGCGCCATTCAGAACGGCTATTTCGGCACACCGATGTATGATTATCAGGAGTATGATTTCAGCGAGCAGATCGGCACCGAAATCTGGTCCGGCACTGCCTCGGTCAAGCAGGATGTGAACCATGACGTGACCACCCGCCTGCCGTTGGATGAGGCGCTGAAGGGCCAGCCCGCTGGCGTCTATGCCCTGCGCGCCGCCGTTCCGGGGGTCGATTCCGGCACCGTTCCCGCCGGCTGGCAGTGGTTCGTCGTTTCTGACCTTGGCATCACCACCATGTCGGGCGTCGATGGTCTGCACGTCTTCGTGCGGGGCCTTGGCGATGCCGGGGCCAAGGCGGGCATTCCGGTGCAGCTTCTCAGCCAGGCGAACGAGGTGCTTGGCACCGCCACCACCGACGAGATGGGCTATGCCCATTTCGAGCCGGGCCTGACCAAGGGCACCGGCGCTGCCAGCCCGGCACTGGTTGTCGCCAAAGAAGGCGACCTGGATATTGCTTTCCTGTCGCTGCAAGACCCCGAGTTCGACCTGTCCGACCGTGGCGTCGAAGGGCGAGAGGCCGCCCCGCCGGTCGATGTATTCCTTGCGACCGACCGAGGTGCCTATCGCGCCGGGGAAACCGTGAATGTCACCGCCCTGACCCGCGATACCGAATCCCGCGCGATCGAGGGCCTGCCCCTGACTGCCGTGCTGACCCGTCCCGATGGCGTCGAATATTCCCGCGCGCTGGCGCAGGATTCCGGCGCGGGTGGCCATGTCTTTGCCCTGCCGGTGGCGGGCAATGCCCCGCGCGGCGTCTGGCGGCTGGATATGTATGCCGATCCGAATGCGGCGGCCCTGACCTCGAAAACCTTTCTGGTCGAGGATTTCCTGCCCGAACGGATCGATTTTACGCTGAAGCTGCCCGAAGGCGCGGTGCGCCTTGGCGAAACGCCTGACCTGACGGTCGATGCCCGGTATCTGTTTGGTGCCCCCGGTGCCGATCTGGCGGTGGAGGGCGAGGTGTTCCTGCGCGCGGCGAGCGGCCTTGCCAGCTTTCCCGGCTATGTCTTTGGCAAGTATGACGAACCCTTCTCGGGCATGATGACCAGCCTTGACCCTGCCCGCACGGATGAGGCTGGCACGGCCACCCTTGCCCTGCCGTTGCCCGTGGTCGAAGACCCGGGCCGCCCGCTGGAAATTCGCGCCACCGTCCGCGTGGCAGAAGGCTCTGGCCGCCCGGTGGAACGTCAGGTGACGAAGGCGCTGACGCCTTCAGCCCCGATCATCGGCGTGAAGCCCCTGTTCGATCAGGTGGTTCCCGAAGGGGCCGACGCCCGCTTTAGCCTTGTCGCTGTTGGTGCGGATGAAAAGCCCGTGGCGATGAAGGTGAAATGGTCGCTGTCGCGCATCGACACCAACTACCAATGGTATCAGAACTACGGCAACTGGAACTGGGAGCCGGTAACCACCCGCACCCCGGTGGCCGATGGCACGACCGATCTGGAAAATGCCGCGCAGGATATCGCGGCAAAGGTGGAATGGGGCGAGTATGAACTGAAGGTCGAACAGATGGGGGGCGGCAGCGCCGTAACTTCCACGACCTTCTGGGCAAGCTGGTATGCCCCCGCCGATGCGACCGCGACACCCGATACGCTGGAACTGTCGCTGGATAAACCCGCCTACAAACCCGGCGATGTGGCGCAGGTCCGCGTCGTGCCGCGTGCGGCGGGCAAGGCGCTGGTGACGGTGCTGTCGAACCGGCTGGTGGCGATGAAGGCGGTTGACCTGACGGCAGGGGAAAACCTGATCCCGCTGGATGTAACCGACGATTGGGGCGCTGGCGTCTATGTCACCGTCTCGGCCTTGCGCCCGATGGATGTGGCTGCGGGTCATAACCCCGCCCGCGCGCTGGGCCTTGCCCATGCCTCGATCGACCCCGGCGACCGCGCGCTGAAAGCCACGGTCGAGGTCGCGCCAGAGGCTGCCCCGCGTGGCCCGCTGGACGTGGCTGTGAAGGTGGATGGTGTGGCGGCGGGCGATCAGGCCTATGTGACCATCGCGGCGGTCGATCAAGGCATCCTGAACCTGACCGCCTATACCCCGCCCGATCCGCAAGGCTATTACTTCGGTCAGCGCAAGCTGGGCGTCGGCATCCGCGACCTCTATGGCCGTCTGATCGACGGGCTGAGTGGCGAGACGGGCGAGGTTCGTTCCGGCGGCGATGCGGGCGCGCAGGCCCGCCTGCAAGCGCCCCCGCCCACCGAGGAACTGGTGGCCTATTTCTCCGGTCCCGTGACCGTGGGGGCCGATGGCTATGCGCGCGCCACGTTCAACCTGCCGTCCTTCAACGGCACGGTTAAGGTGATGGCTGTCGCCTGGTCCAAGAAAGGCGTGGGGCAGGCCAGTGCCGATGTGCTGGTGCGCGACCCGGTGGTTGTGACGGCCAGCCTGCCGCGTTTCCTGCAACCGGGCGACCAAAGCCGCGTTCTGTTGGAGATTGTGCATGCCACCGGGCCTTCGGGCCGGATGAGCCTGGATGTCACCTCGGGTGGGCTGACCATCGGCCCCGTCCCCTCGGGCTTTGATCTGGCCGACAAGGGCAAGGCCACCTTCTCGGTGCCGGTCACGGCGCGGGATGTGGGCGTGCAAACGATTGACCTGCGCCTGACCACGCCCGACGGCAAGGTGCTGGCCAAAACCCTGACCGTGCCGGTTGAGGTGAATGACCCCGCCACCGTGCATGTCAGCCGGTTCACGCTGGCCAAGGGCAAAGAGTTCACCTTTGACCAGAACGCCTTTGCCGGCCTTCTGCCGGGGTCGGCCAAGGCCACCATGGCCGTCGGCCCCATCGCCCGGCTGAACGCACCGGGGATTCTGGCGGCCCTGGACCGTTACCCCTATGGCTGCACCGAGCAGATCACCTCCAAGGCGCTGCCGCTGCTCTACTTCGACCAGGTCGCGGCGGCGCTGGACCTGCCGCAGGCTGACAATCTGAAGCAGCGCATCGACGAATCCGTGACGGCGGTTCTGACCAACCAGTCGGCGGCAGGGGGTTTTGGCCTCTGGGGTCCGTCGGATGGCGATATGTGGCTGGATGCTTTCGTCACCGATTTCCTCAGCCGCGCCAAAGCGCGCGGGTTCGACGTGCCCGACCGGGCGCTGCGCACCGCGCTCGACAACCTGCGCAACAAGACCAACTATTACGCCGACTTCGACAAGGGTGGCGAAGACCTCGCCTATGCCCTGATGGTTCTGGCGCGCGAAGGCGCGGCGGCGGTGGGTGACCTGCGTTACTATGCCGATGTGAAGGGCGATGCCTTCGCCACCCCGCTGGCGCAGGCCCAACTGGGTGCGGCGCTGGCCAGTTATGGCGACCAGCAGCGCGCCGATGCCATGTTCCGCCGCGCGGGCACCGCCCTCAACGCGCTGAAAGGCAAAGAGACTGACCAGATCTGGCGCGCCGATTACGGCACCAACTACCGCGACGCCGCCGGGGTTCTGGCTCTGGCTGCCGAAAGCGGTTCCAATGCGGTGGACCGCGAGGCACTGACCGCCCGCATCGCCACCGACACCAGCCTTTCGACGCAAGAGGCGACCTGGGCCCTTCTGGCCGCCAATGCCCTGATCGACCGTAAGGGGGCCGAGGGCATCACCCTGAACGGCGCCCCCGCAAGCGGACCGCTGGTCAAGGTGCTGGATGCCACTTCCACCGATCCGGTGGTGGTCAGGAACGGCAGCGATGCCGATACCGTGCTGACCGTCACCACCTATGGCGTGCCCACCGACCCCGAGCCCGCAGGCGGCACCGGCTATACCATCACCCGCACCTATTACACGCTGGATGGCGAACCCGCCGACATGGCCAAGGTCAAGGTCGGCGACCGGCTGGCCGTGGTGCTGGAGGTGACGCCCTTCGGCCGGGGCGAAGCCCGCCTGATGGTCAGCGACCCGCTGCCCGCCGGGCTGGAGATCGACAACCCCAACCTGATCGCGGGCGGTGACGTGGGCAACCTTGACTGGCTGTCGGCCGAAACCGACGTGGCGCATTCCGAGTTCCGCCAGGACCGCTTCCTGACCGCGATCGACCGGATGGACAATGCGACCTTCCAGCTTGCCTATATTGTCCGCGCCATCTCACCCGGCACCTATCACCACCCGGCGGCCTCGGTCGAGGATATGTATCGCCCCGACCTGACCGGGCGCAGCGAAACGGGCAGCCTGACCATTGCCGAGTAAGCCGGGCGGTGAGTGATGGGCAAATGGCTTCTGGCACTGGCGGCGGGCCTCTGGCTTGCCGCCATGGGCCGCGATGGGTTTGACCAATGGGTCGATGCCACTGACCTGCCGCCCCTGGTGGTACAAACATCGGTTCAGGTGCAGGACCGCAACGGCGAGCTGTTGCGCGCCTATACCGTGGCCGATGGCCGCTGGCGCATGGCGGTTGACCTTGGGCAGGTGGACCCGGCCTTCATTGCCGCGCTGCTGGATTATGAAGACCACCGCTTTTACAACCACGGCGGGGTGGACCCGCGTGCCGTGCTGCGCGCCGTGGGGCAGGCGATCCGCTATGGCCATATCGTCTCGGGCGGCTCGACCCTGACGATGCAGGTTGCGCGTCTGCTGGAAGATTCAGGCACCGGCAAGGCCAGTGGCAAGCTGCGCCAGATGCGCGTTGCCTGGGCGCTGGAGCGGCGGCTGACCAAGGATCAGATCCTGACGCTTTACCTGCACCTTGCCCCTTATGGCGGCAACCTGGAGGGCATTCGCGCCGCTTCAATCGCCTATTTCGGCAAAGAGCCCCGCCGCCTGACGCCCGCGCAAATTGCGCTTCTGGTGGCCATTCCGCAAAGCCCGGAGGGTCGCCGCCCCGACCGCTCGGTCGAACGGGCGACGGCGGCGCGCGACCGCGTTCTGGCCCGGTTGCAGCGTGACGGGCTGATCGATGCCGATCAGGCAAGGGCTGCGGCAACCGAACCCGTTCCTTCCGCCCGCCGCCCCTTTCCAGCCCTTGCCCCGCACCTGGCTGATCGCGCACGCGCCGCCGACCCTACCGCGAGCACCCTGCGCCTGACGGTGGACAAGGGCCTGCAAACCGCGCTGGAAAAGCTTGCCGCCGAGACGGTGGCCGGGCAGGGCGAGCGGATGCAGGTGGCGATTGTGGTCGCCGACCATGCGAGCGGTGAAATCCTCGCTTCGGTAGGATCCGCCGCTTTTCGGGCCGATCAGCGCGCGGGCTTTGTCGATATGACGCAGGCCCTGCGCAGCCCCGGCTCTACCCTGAAACCGCTGATCTACGGGCTGGCCTTCGACGATGGACTGGCGCATCCCGAGATGATGATCGAGGATCAGCCGACCGATTTCAACGGCTACCGCCCCCAGAACTTCGACCGCCAGTATCGCGGCACGATCCGCGTGCGCGAGGCGTTGCAGATGTCGCTCAACATCCCCGTTGTTTCGCTGACCGAGGCGATGGGTCCGGCCCGTCTGCTGAATGCGCTGGACAAGGCCGGGGTCGGCTATCGTTTGCCGGTAGGTCAGCCGGGCTTGGCAATTGCGCTGGGCGGCATTGGCGTGACCTTGCAGGATATGGTGCAGCTTTACGCCGCCATCGCGCGGGGCGGGGTGGCCCTGCCGCTGCGCTGGCGGATGGAGGGCGAGAACGCCGAGGGCCAGCGCCTGATGGGCCCGGTCGCCGCCTGGTATGTCGGCGATATTCTGGCGGGCCTTGCGCCGCCTCCGGGCTCTCCCGCGAACCGGCTGGCCTACAAGACCGGCACATCTTATGGCAACCGCGATGCTTGGGCGATCGGGTTCGACGGGCGGCATGTGGCGGGCGTGTGGATGGGGCGGCCCGATGGCACGCCGGTGCCGGGTGCGTTCGGGGCCGACCTTGCCGCGCCGGTGCTGTTTCAGGCCTTTGCCCGTCTGAAACCGAGACTTGATCCGCAGCCGTCCGCGCCGCCATCCGCACTGATGCTGGCCAATTCGCAACTGCCGGTGCCTTTGCGCAGCTTTCGCAACCGCCATGCGGCCTTTCAGGTCGCGGCGGATGCGCCCGCCGTCTCGTTCCCGCCCGACGGGGCGGAGGTGGAACTGTTGCCCGACGGTCTGATGGTCCGCGTCTCGGGCGGCCATGCACCCTATACCTGGCTGGCCAATGGCGTGCCGGTCGCGCTGTCGCTGGGGGGGCGAGAGGCGATGCTGCCTGGCCTTGGGCGCGGCTTTGTCACGCTGTCGGTAATCGATGCGCAGGGGCTTTCCGCACGGGCAACGGTGCGCTTGCGGTAAGCGCCGGGGGGCTGTCTGCCCCCCGGACCCCCTGAGGATATTTCTGCCAAGATGAAAGGGGGCAGGTGAAGCGCAACTAATTCTGCCGCAATGAGTGTAACCAATTCTGCCGCAACGCAAGTGCGCTGCGGTGGAACTAGGTGATTGATTTTTAAGGGGAAGTTACATAGGACGCGAGGTCCTCAACCTTGCTTACGCTTCGCAAGCGTAAGTTATTGATTTTATTGTAAGCAGAAGTGATTGAGGACCTTATTGAGGATGTTTTCCGCTCTTGAGTTGGAAGCCGATCCGGTGGAGCGGTGAGCTTTCAGGATAGGTGGCAAGCGGTCCTTTTGAGAACTCGCGTTTGCGAGATTGCACCTCAACAAGGCGCTGCAAGTCTTCGTTGATGCTATAGATCGTCCGAAGTTGAACGGTAACCTCCCTGTCGGCCACCCCATCCAGCATCATGCCAATGACTGCTCGGATGGTCCCCTGATCGCTAAGCCGAAGCATTCGAACAAAAGTTGCCTCATCTTCAGTCCAGTCCGGCCCCCCCTCCACAACCGCACCAACAGTCGCTGCTAAACTATGGTTAGCCTCTAAGGGGTCATGGCTTGAAGTGAAGTAGTCCTCTGGAATTCCGCATGCCTTGGCGATTTTCGACAATGCAAAGCTGTCCGGCGTGGACCTACCCGTTTCATAGTTCGCAAGAGCGGATCGGGAAATGCCCATCCGCTTTGCGAAAGTCTCCTGCGTATCTTCGCCCCTAAGAAAGCGAATGCGCCTAGCAACGGGTGCCAATATCCCTTTTCCACGCCTTGACATTTGTGTAAATTGTGTTGAATGTGTATGATACAGCAGCAGCGCACAATGTCAAAGACAGCACAGCAAGTAAGGTCTGAACTGGTTGCTCACGGCAAGACGGTGCCTGATTGGGCCAAGGAGCACGGTTTCCCCGTGCGATCGGTCCGGGCAGTCATATACGGACACAACAAAGGGCTGCGCGGGCAAAGCCACCAAATTGCTGTCGCCCTCGGCATGAAAGCCCGTCCTGAATGACGCTGCTGTCATCGAGTGACTTTGCGCGTATGCGCGGAATTGCGGAACGGGTAGCGCGCAGAGCTTTTGCCCAGCGACAGTATTGCGGTCACCCTCTACCAATCATCGAAGAGGTTTCCTCTCGCGGTGGCAGAGGCGGCCATGTTCTAAGGTTGAGAGTTGAAGCCGCATGCCCGGCACTGCTGAGCCTTCTCGGTCTTTCTGAAACGGCCCCTTCAACGCCTATTGAACGGCGGCTTCAAACCCGTTCCGACGACCGGCACGTCACCATTGCCTTGGACAAGCAGCGGGTTATTGCCCCGATCCTTGCCACAAAGCGCGGCACGGCCGAGCGGGCGCAGGCTTTCCGCGATCTGGCCGCGCAGTCTGTGCATCTGATCGGCGGGACGTGGAAGCCGGTGGCAGAACGCACCCTGCGGGATTGGGTCAATGCCGCCGAAACCAACGTGGCTGACCTTCTGCCCGCCGCCCGCAAGGATCGCGGAAAGCCTCGGGTGATGATCACGCGACGGTGGCAGAGCGGGTGTGGCTTGCCGGATGATGTGCAGGAGCGCATTGCCGCAAGGCTGGAAGAAATCGCGCGCGGCCTGCTTATCAAGGGGAGGTCGGATCGCAATGTCCGCACACTCTGTTCGGTCGAGTTGCAGAAGCTGACCGCTGCGGCGGGCGTCACTCGGTCGAAGGCGCAGATGGCCACCCTATGCGACGTATCGCCCAAATGGGTGCAGCGGTTCCGGGAAATGAAGGTGGTTCACGCGCACCGGCAAGACCACAAACGCTACAGCGACAAGCACGAATATCATGTGAAGCTTGGCCTGGGCTTCCTGCCGAAGCCGATGCAGCGGCCGTGCTGACGGCTGTTTTCGCGGCGCTCATGCCCGGCAAGGTGGCGCTTCCCGCGACCGCAGGCGAGGCTGTCAATCCTGCCCGTTATGTGCCGATTGATGCGGTGCGCGAGTTGCTGGCGGACCGCAATGCCAATCTGGCCACGATGCGCGAATCGGATGCCGTGCAACGCGTCGATACGGCACTTCGGACTGGCCACATCACTCCGGCCATGAAGGATTGGGCGAAGGCGCTGTGTATGCAGGATTCCGCCAGCTTCGACACCTTCATTTCCAAGTCGCCTGCCCCCTACGCGCATCTGCACGGGCGGTTGATCATCGGCCAGCCCCCCGGCCATGATGCGAAATACGCGACAGCCTCCGAAGATGAGGCCACGATTTGCGCGCAGCTCGGCTTGAAGCCTGACGCATTGCGCCCCTGAATTCGATCAGGAAGCAGGAGCCTGTTCGGATGTTGCAGCGGATGATCCCGCTGCTCCCAAGTCGCATTCGGCACGCTTGCTGCGGGTCATGTGCGCCAGCCCGCGCTACCGTGCCTGGTGATACGGTGGCGCGGGCTGCCCCAATCCCCAATCTTCCGGGTCGCAGCATGAATGACGTATCCAGCCCGATGCCGCGCCCGACAGCGCAAATTGCCCCCTTCTATGCGGTCCTTGGCCTCGATCTGACCATCGAGTTCATTCTCGCTTTCGGTGGCAGCTCTCTAAATCTGTCTCACGACCCAAAGGGGCGTGGAATGGTGGAAGCCATGGTCGGTTACGAAAAGGCCAAGGCGCTGGCAGCATTGGATCGTCTGCCGAAACGGGTGCCGTTGGCGAAACGATGGCTTGCAACCGTTCTCGCCAGGAAGGGATACTCCACCGCGTCCATCGCCCGGACGCTTCGTGTGACAGAGGTCAGCGTCAGCAAATGGTTGAAAGAGGGGCGGCTGGTATGACGGCACCGATGCCTCACGCCGAAGCTATGGATGAGGCTGAACGCATTGCCCATCTGGCGGCACAGATCACGACCTCGGCACAGGCTCTTTCCAATACCCTTTCAAAGGGCCTTCAACGGGGCCTTGAAGTGCCTGTTTCTGGCGAGTATCGCCGCCTGCACTTACCCGGAAACCCATCCAAGCTCACAACGGACGACGAGCTTCGAACTTTCGTGCTTGACCGTATCGAGTTAATGACCTTCGACCAGGTGGTCAGTGCTGTTGCAAAGGTCTTTCCTCCGGCACGTCAGATCAGCCGTTCGGCCCTGCATCGCTGGTGGCACCGGACCGGCAAGCACGCAATCAGACACCGCGCGCAACCAGATGTTCCCAGCCGATCCTAGATATTCCCGGATTTCGGCGGTTATTGCGGCAGAATTTGTGGCACTGCGGCAGAATTAGTTACACAACACAGGCAGGAGGTGCCCCCTTTGCAGAGGCCACAGTTAACAAGGGGTTAGCAAGACTAGGAAAGTTGTTTTATTTCAACGCGATGTCTTGGATTTCACGCGCGATGCCCCTGCGGCTTCACAGCCGTTCAATCGCCAGCGCAATCCCCTGGCCGCCTCCGATGCACATCGTGATCAGAGCCGTTTTTCCGCCAGTCCGCTCCAGTTCATACAGCGCCTTGGTGGTGATGATCGCACCAGTCCCGCCGATCGGGTGCCCCAGGGCCACGGCACCGCCATTGGGGTTCACACGGGCCGGGTCAAGCTCCAGCGCGCGAGAGACGGCAAGAGCCTGTGCGGCGAAGGCCTCGTTGGATTCCACCAGATCGAAGTCAGACGGTTTCATCCCCAGCTTGGCTGCAAGCTGGCGGCTGGCGGGAATCGGGCCAAAGCCCATCACCTTGGGGTCCACCCCGGCAACCGCATAGCCCATGATCCGGGCGCGGGGCGTCAGCCCCGCCTTTTCCGCTGCGCTGGCCCGTGCCAGAACCAGCGCCCCGGCCCCGTCATTCAGGCCCGAGGCGTTGCCTGCCGTTACGGTCCCGTCTTTCTGGAAGGCTGGGCGCAGTCCGGCAAGGGTTTCCAGCGTGGTGGGCTTGGGGTGCTCGTCAACGGCAAAACTGATGGGCCCCTTGCGGCTGGCGATCTCGATAGGGGCGATCTGGCTGGCAAAGAGGTCCTCGGCAATTGCCCGGGCAGCGCGGGACTGGCTTTCGACGGCAAAAGCATCCTGATCGGCGCGGCTGATCCCGGCTTCGGCGGCGACATTTTCTGCGGTGACGCCCATATGGCCGGTGCCGAAGGGGCAGGTCAGCGCACCTGTCATCATGTCGATCATCTTGGTGTCGCCCATCTTCTGGCCCCAGCGTGCGGCCTGCACCGCATAGGGAGAGCGGCTCATACATTCCGCTCCGCCCGCCAGCGCGAAATCGGCATCGCCCAGCATCAGGGCCTGGGCTGAAGAAACGATGGCTTGCACACCCGAGCCGCACAGCCGGTTGACGTTCATCGCCGGGGATTGCTGCGGCACGCCCGCCTCAAGGGCAGCCACCCGCGACAGGTACATATCACGCGGCTCGGTGTTGATGACATGGCCGAAAACCACCGTCCCGATCTGTTCTGCCGCGATTCCTGCGCGTTCGATTGCGGCCTTGGCGACATGGGTCGCCAATTGATGCGGCGCGAATCCGGAAAGGGCGCCGCCAAAGCTGCCAATGGCCGTGCGGGCGGCGGAGAGGATCACGATATCGGTCATGCGGAGCGCCTTTTGCTGATCACGTCTTGCTAACCGATTGTGACATGCCTTCAAAACTTGCGCAGAGTGACGTTACGTCGCCGCGGCCCCGATTGACATTCTTCCATCCCCGGGATTCTTGGCCCGGCGATCAGGAGATTGACGATGGACGGTACGAGTGCGACCCGCCGGGCGCTGTTGGCATCGGGGCTGGCAAGCTTTGTTTTGCTGGGTGTCACCCAGGCGATCATCGGGCCGGCATTGCCGGTGTATCAACAGATGTTCGGCCTGACGACGGCGGGCGCCGGATGGCTGGTATCGGGCTTCTGGGTCGGCTGTTTTCTGGGGGTGGTCGGTATCTATCTTGGGGCGGGGCGGATTGGCCCGCGCCCCGGGCTGGCCGGATCGGCGGTTGGCGCATTGGTCATGGCGCTGTCGCCATGGTGGCCGGCGGTCATTCTGGGGGGTGTCCTGTTCGGCGCGGGATACGGTAGCCTCTCGGCCGTCTTCAATCCGCGCATCCTGTCGGCCTATGGCACGCGGGGGCCATCCATGATGGGTTTGCTGAACGCCATCTTTTCGCTGGGAGCAATTGCCGCACCGCTGATCTTTCTGGCGCTGGGGGGCAGCCCGCGCGACACTTTGCTGGTGACGGCGCTGTTCGCGGCGCTGATCTGGCTGGGGTCTGGCGCGGTTTCGCGCGGCGGTGCCGGCGCCAGTCAGGTGCAGAGCGGGTTCCGCCTGCATTGGCCCATTCTGGTATTCGGGGTATTGGCCATCGGGCTTGAGGCATCGCTGGTCAGCCTTGGCCCGACCGCCCTGATCCGGACCGGGCTTGGCGAGGCGCAGGCGGCGCGGCTGTTCTCCCTGTTCTATGTGGCCTATCTTCTGGCGCGCACGGCGCTGATATTCGTGGCCAGCCGAATTCCGGCCTTTACCATTTTTGCCGGGGCCGTGGCGGTGACGCTGGTCTGCGCGCTGGGGGCGATATTCATCAGTCCCGGCTGGTTTTTCCCGCCGCTTGGCATCAGCGCCAGCCTGTTCTTTCAGGGCTTCTTCGTCACCGGCATCCGCAAGATGGGTGCTGATGCCCGTGTGCCTTCGGTGATCATCGCCTCGGGCCTGCTGGGGGCCATCGTCTTGCCCTTGCTTTGTGCGCGGCTGATGGACGGCTTGGGCGACAGGGGCTTTTTCTGGCTGGTCGCGGTGGTGTCGGTGGCGATGCTGGCGGCCGCCGTTCCCATGCACCGCCAGATGGTGCGCTAGGCAGCCTCGGGCCCGATCGGCACGCGACCGCCCTTGATCAGCCGGAAGGCATCGCGCCCCTCGATCACAACGGCCGATAGCGGGCCGCCATAGGCAACCGAACTGTCGATGTTCAGCCGGTTGCCATAGTGGCGCGGCTGGTCGATGGCGGTATGGCCATGCACGATCAACGCGCCATGATCACGCGGATCATCATGGAATTCCTTGCGAATCCAGATCAGGTCGGTCTCGGTCTGATCTGGCATCGCGACACCGGGGCGGATGCCCGCATGGACAAAGATCGCCTGATCACGCTGCCACCAGTTCTTCAGGCCAGAGAGAAAGGCGATGTGCCCGGGCGGAATTGCGGCCAAGGCCTCCGGGTGAACCTTGCGGATCGGGCGGTCTGCGGCATTCTTCACGCCGTAAGAAGCAAGCGTCTCTGCCCCGCCGATCTTGTAATGCAGATAGGATAGGCCAGAGCGCAGCCCCTCGTCCTGCCAATCGGGACTTTGCAGAAAGCCAGCAAACATGCGGTCGTGGTTGCCGCGCAGGGTGATCCAGTCCTCCCCCCGCGCCTGACCGTCGATCAGAAAGTCGATCACACCGCGGCTGTCAGGGCCGCGATCTTCATAATCGCCGACATGGACGACCGGGGCGGCGCCGTTGCGGGCGATGTCGTCGGCGATCAGGTCATGAACCGCCTTGAGTTTGTCGAGATGGCCGTGAATGTCGCCGATGGCGTAGCTGTGCATCGTAACCTCTTTGCTTGATGCAGGGGTAGGCGCTGCGGTGCAGCAAGGCAAGGCCCCCTTTGCGGGCGCCCGGTCCTGCCTATATGGTCATGATAGCGCTGACAGGAGGCGATCATGGCACTGGCGGAAATCGGATTGGTGGGTCTGGGTACGATGGGGGCGGCGCTGGCGCTGAACATCGCGGAAAAGGGCCACCGGATCGCGGTGTGGAACCGGACTGGAACGGTGACGGATGCTTTTGTGGCAGAGGCGGGCGATCTGGCGGCTCGCGTGGTGCCGACCCACAGCCTTGAGGCGCTGGTGGCGGCAATTGCGCCGCCGCGCGCCATCATCCTCATGGTGCCGGCGGGCGATGCGGTGGATCAGCAGATTGCGGCACTGCGCCCCCTGCTGGGCAAGGATGACCTGATCATTGATGCAGGTAACGCCAATTTCCACGATACCGAACGGCGCTCGGCCGAGGCAGAGGCGCAGGGTGTGCCTTTTATTGGCATGGGGGTTTCGGGGGGCGAGGAAGGCGCGCGGCACGGCCCCTCGATCATGGGCGGCGGGCCCCGTGCGGCCTGGGACCGGGTTGCGCCGGTCCTGACCGCAATTGCCGCGAAACATCAGGGCACGCCTTGTGCCACCTGGATGGGGCCGGGTGGGGCGGGGCATTTCGTCAAGACGGTCCATAACGGCATCGAATACGCCGATATGCAGATGATCGCCGAGGTTTACGGCCTGATGCGCGACGGTCTGGGCATGGGTGCCCCGGAAATTGCCACTGTCTTTGACGGCTGGAACCAGGGGGCCTTGCGGTCCTATCTGGTGGAAATCTCGGGCGCTGTGGCCCGTGCGGTGGACCCTGAAACCGGGGCTGCGATGCTGGATGTCATTCTGGACGCCGCCGGGCAAAAGGGCACCGGACGCTGGACGGCGATCGAGGCGCAGCATCTGGCCGCGCCCGTTCCGGTGATCGAGGCGGCAGTGATGGCGCGCAACGTCTCGTCCCGCTTGGGCGAACGGCAGGCGGGGCAGGCGGCCTTCGGCGCCGGGCCACAGGCGGTTTCGCTGACAGTCGCGGAGCTTGAGGGCGCGCTGATGGCGGGCAAGATCCTGTGTTATGCCCAAGGCTTCACCATGCTGGATGCGGCGTCGAAAACCTTTGGCTGGGGCGTGCCCCTTCCGGAATGCGCCAAGGTGTGGCGGGCGGGCTGCATCATCCGGTCCGACATGCTGGACCATATGGCGCAGGCGCTGACCGAAGACCCGGCGCGCAACCTGATACTGGCCCCGACCTTCGCCGCGCTGCTGAAACAGCACCACGGCAGCTTGCGCAAGGTGGTCGCGGCGGCCGCGCTGAACGGCCATGGTCTGCCCGCGCTGTCGGCGGGGCTGGCGTGGTTTGACCTGATGCGCACAGCGCGCGGCACGGCCAACATGATTCAGGGGCAACGTGATTTCTTTGGCGCCCATGGCTTTGACCGGCTGGACGGCAAGCCACTGCACCATGGCCCTTGGGCTGGGCACTAAGGAAAAGGCCCGGAGTTTCCTCCGGGCCTTTCGTTCACGCACCGATGAATTCCAGCGGTTTCACCTGGCTGAACATGCCGGTGTTTTCCAGCGTTTCGACCACTTTGGGGTCCAGCGCCTGATCCAGATACAGGATCGCAATCGCATCCTGCCCCACGCCCGACCGGCCAAGGGTAAAGTTGGCGATGTTCACGCCGTTCTTGCCCATGGTCATCCCCAACAGCCCGATGATGCCCGGCACGTCTTCGTTGGTGGTGTAAAGCATGTGGCGGCCGACTTCGGCGTCGATGTTGATGCCCTTGATCTGGATGAACCGCGGCTTGCCATCGGCAAAGCAAGTGCCCGCGACCGAGCGTTCGCGCTTGTCCGTCACCATGGTGACCTTGACATAGGCGTCAAACACCCCGGTCTTGTCCTGACGGGTGGTCGAAATCTGGATGCCCTTGTCCTTGGCGACGACGGGGGCAGAAACTAGGTTCACATCGGGGTTTTGCGCCTTCAAGACGCCAGCGATGACCGACTGGTTCAACGCGGCGGTGTTCATGTCGGCCACGCGGCCATCGTAAAGGATGTTGATGGCGCGGATCGGCTCATCCGTCATCTGGCCGATGAAGGCGCCCAGATGGCTGGCCAGCTTGATCCACGGGCCCATGACGGCGGCCTGTTCGGCGGTGACATTGGGCATGTTCAGCGCGTTCTGCACCGCACCCGTCAGCAGATAATCCGACATCTGCTCGGCCACTTGCAGGGCCACATTCTCCTGCGCTTCGGTGGTTGACGCGCCAAGGTGCGGCGTCACTACCACATTGGGCAGGTTGAACAGCGGGCTTTCCGTGGCAGGTTCCACCTCGAACACGTCAAAGGCCGCGCCCGCGACATGCCCCGATTTCAGCGCCTCGGCCAGGGCTGCCTCATCCACCAGACCGCCACGGGCACAGTTGATGATGCGCACGCCCTTTTTGGTCTTGGCCAAGGCTTCGGCATTCAGGATGCCCTTGGTCTTTTCGGTCATCGGCACATGCAGGGTGATGAAATCGGCACGGGCCAGCAACTCGTCCAGCTCGACCTTCTGCACGCCCAGCGCCTTTGCCCGCTCTTCCGACAGGAAGGGGTCATAGGCCACAACCTTCATGTGCAGGCCAATGGCCCGGTCGCAGACGATGCCGCCGATGTTGCCCGCGCCGATCACGCCAAGGGTCTTGTTGAACAGCTCGACCCCCATGAACTTCGACTTTTCCCATTTGCCGGCATGGGTCGAGGCGCTGGCTTCGGGCAGTTGGCGGGCGACGGCAAACATCATGGCGATGGCATGTTCGGCAGTGGTGATCGAATTGCCAAAGGGCGTGTTCATCACGATCACGCCTTTCTTCGAGGCGGCCGGAATATCCACATTGTCCACCCCGATCCCGGCGCGGCCCACCACTTTCAGATTGGTGGCATTGGCCAACAGCTTGTCGGTGACCTTGGTGGCCGAGCGGATGGCAAGGCCGTCATACTGGCCGATGATTTCGGCCAGCTTTTCCTTGTCTTTGCCAAGTTTCGGCATGTAGTCCACCTCGATTCCGCGGTCGCGGAAGATCTGGACGGCGGTTTCGGACAGTTCGTCGGAGACGAGTACGCGGGGGGCCATGGGGGGCTCCTGTGATATATGGGGTTTTCCGGGGGGAGGGGCGCGCGTCAGGCGCCCCCGAAAGGGGCTCAAGCGGCTTGCGACAGCGCCGCGATTTCGGCGTTGAAGGCGTATTCGACCCAAGGCATCAGGGCCTGCACGTCCGAGGTTTCGACCGTGGCGCCGCACCAGATCCGCAGGCCCGGAGGGGCATCGCGGTAGGCCCCGGCATCCAGCGCCACGCCCTCTTTCTCCAGCCGTTTCGCCACGTTCTTGGCGAAGGCGGCGCCATCGGTGATACGCGGATCGGTGAATTTCAGGCAAACGCTGGTGCAGGATGCCGTCGCCGGATCAACCGCCAGATTGGCGATCCAGTCCTTGCCCGCGATGAAATCGGCGATGACGTTCGCATTGCCTTCCGACCGCGCGATCAGACCTTTCAGCCCGCCGATGGTCTTGGCCCATTTCAGCGCGACAAGGTAATCCTCGACGCACAGCATCGAGGGCGTGTTGATCGTCTCGCCCACGAAGATGCCTTCGGAAATCTTGCCCTTCGAAGTCAGGCGGAAAATTTTGGGCAGGGGCCAGGCAGGCGTGTAGGTTTCCAGCCGCTCCACCGCACGCGGCGACAAGATCAGCACGCCATGGCCACCCTCACCGCCCAGAACCTTCTGCCACGAGAAGGTGACGACATCCAGCTTGGCCCAGTCCATATCCATGGCAAAGGCGGCGCTGGTCGCGTCACAGATGGTCAGGCCAGCGCGGTTCGCCGGGATCGCATCGGCATTGGGCAAGCGCACGCCGCTGGTCGTGCCGTTCCAGGTGAACACCACGTCCTTGTCGAAATCGACCGTCTTGAAATCGACGATCTCGCCATAGGCGGCCTTCTTCACGGTGGCGTCCAGCTTCAGCTGCTTGACCACATCCGTCACCCAGCCTTCGCCGAACGACTCCCAGGCCAGCATTTCCACCGGGCGGGCGCCCAGCAGGCTCCACAGCGCCATTTCCACGGCGCCGGTGTCAGAGGCGGGCACGATGCCGATGCGGTAATCCGCGGGCACGCCCAGAATGTCACGGGTCAGGTCAATCGCCTCTTTCAGCTTTGCCTTGCCAACGGCGGCACGGTGCGAGCGGCCCAAGGGCGCATCAGCCAGCATGTCGAGGGAGAAACCGGGAATCTTCGCGCAGGGGCCCGAAGAAAAACGCGGGTTTGCCGGCCGCGTTGCCGGAGCGGTAGTCGCCATATCTGTTATCCTTCCAGATATATGCCCTTCGGTGGGGAAGGGTGTCCCGCCGATGGGGATATGCGGGTGTGGCGACTGGCACAAGCGAAAAAATCGCGCTAATGCGGCGTATCACACCCGAAAAGCGACTTGCTTTTCCACTATCGGAAACTTTCTAACCATGTTCATCGCCACGCTGCTGACCAACCCCGAAAGCCCCGTGCTGGACCGCGCCGCTGTGGAATCGCTGCGGAATGCCTGGGGCGGGGGCGACGCGATCTGGCTTGATCCCGGCGTGGCGGCGGAGTTTGCGGTTGAAGCGATGCCGGAAAACCGCTGGCAGGTCTGGCAGGATTTTCAGGCGCTTGGCGTCGATCTGGTGGTGCAGCGGGCCGAGGGGCGGCGCAAGAAGATGCTGCTGGCCGATATGGATTCGACCATGATCCAGCAGGAATGCATTGACGAACTGGCTGATGAGGCGGGCGTGGGCGCCTATGTTGCCGACATCACCAAACGCGCGATGAATGGCGAGCTGGACTTCGAATCCGCCCTGCGCGAGCGGGTCGGCTTGCTGAAAGGGCTGCCGGTTTCGGTGATTGATCAGGTGATCCGTGATCGGATCACGCTGATGCCCGGTGGGCCGGTTCTCTTGGCAACGATGAAGGCCAATGGCGGCTATGCGGCGCTGGTCTCGGGCGGGTTCACGGCCTTTACCGGCGCGATTGCCGCGCGGCTGGGGTTTGATGAAAACCGCGCGAATACGCTGCTGCACGAAGGCGGCAAGCTGACCGGGCAGGTGGCGGAACCGATCCTTGGCAAGCAGGCCAAGGTGGATGCCTTGGTCGAAATCACCGCGCGGCTGGGGCTGACCGAGGCCGATGTGCTGGCGGTGGGTGATGGGGCGAATGATCTGGGGATGCTGAAGCGCGCAGGTGCGGGCGTGGCGCTGCACGCCAAGCCGGTGGTGGCGGCGGAATGTGACATCCGCATCAACCACGGCGATCTGACGGCGCTGCTTTACATTCAGGGCTATGCGGCGGAAGACTTCGTTCGTTGAAACGGAGGCCCCTTATGCCAGACAGCCGCGTGCTGGAGATGACAGTGCTGATGACGCCCGACATGGCGAATTTCAGCGGCAAGGTGCATGGCGGGGCACTGCTGAACCTGCTGGACCGGGTGGCGTTTTCCTGCGCCTCGCGCTTTTCTCAGCAATATGCGGTCACGCTCTCGGTCGATCAGGTGGTGTTCAAGGAACCGATCAACGTGGGCGAGCTGGTGACCTTCCGCGCCAGCATCAACCACGCAGGCCGCACCTCGATGGAGGTGGGAATCAGGGTTGAGGCGGAGAACATCCGCAGCGGGCTGCGGCGGCATACCAATTCGTGCTATTTTACCATGGTGGCGGTGGATGACACCGGCAAACCGGCGCAGGTGCCGGCCTATGTGCCGGCGACAGAATTGGAAAAGCGACGCTATCAGGCGGCTCTTCTGCGCAAGGAGTTGCGGCGGGAGTTCGATGCCCGCCACCGTCAGGCGACGGGAAAAGCATGACGGTTTATGTTCGCGCCGCGCGCCCCGAAGATGCTGCCGCAATGGCGGATATTCTGAATCAGATCATCGAGATTGGTGGCACGACCGCCCATCAAGAACCGAAATCTCCCGATACCGTGCGGCGAGATTATATCGACGGGCCAGAGGTTCAAACCTCGGTTGTGGCCGAATTGGACGGGCGGATCGTTGGCTGGCAGTCCATCGGGCTTTGGCAAGGCGACGCGCATATCGGCACCTTTGTGCAGCCTGGTTTGCAGGCCGGCGGCGTGGGGGCGGCCTTGTTCGCGCTGACCTGCGACCAGGCTCGTGCTGCGGGACTCACGCAGATCGAGGCAGCGATCCGCGCCGACAACGTGCCGGGGCTGGCCTATTACGCCCGCATCGGGTTTCAGGATGTCGGGGCAGAGCCGGAGTTCGCGCTGAACGAGGGGCGCGTGGTGGGGCGTGTCCATCGGCGGTTTCTGCTTTGATGTTCGAGATTTCGCTGCATCTGGTTGCGCTGCTGGCGCTGGCCGCTTTTGTCGCCGGGCTGGTTGATTCCATCGCGGGGGGCGGGGGGCTGATCACGGTGCCTGCGCTTTTGCTGGCCGGGGCCGATCCGGTCACGGCGCTGGCCACCAACAAATTGCAGGGCAGTTTCGGATCGGGCACGGCAACCTTGGCCTATGCTCGGGCGGGGCATGTGCGGCTGAGGGATCAGGCCGGGATGGGGCTGGTGGCGCTGATCGGCGGGGCGGGCGGCGCGATGGTGGCGCATCTGATCCCGGCGGGCGTGCTGCGTATCATCATGCCCGTGGTTCTGGTCGGCATCGCCGCCTTTTTCGCGCTGAAACCGGGGTTGAGCGATGCTGACCGCGTGCAGCGCATGGCGCCGGGGTTGTTCACGGTGACCGTGGTGCCGTTGATTGCGGCCTATGACGGGTTCTTCGGGCCGGGGACGGGCAGTTTCTTCATGCTGGCATTCGTCATGCTGGCCGGGTTCGGAGTGCTGAAGGCGACGGCGCATACCAAGCTGCTGAATTTTGCCTCGAACATCGGATCGCTGGCGGTTTTTGCGGCGGGCGGGGCGATCTGGTGGAAAGTTGGGTTGGCGATGGCCGTGGCGCAGACAGCGGGCGCGGCGCTGGGGGCACGGCTGGCGATGCGGGTGGGCGCGGGGCTGATCAAGCCGCTGTTGGTCATTACCTCAACCGGAATGGCGCTGCGGCTGATCTGGCAGGTTTGGCAGGGCTGACGCGCCCCGCCCGTCAGTTGAACTTGTTATCGCGTGGAAAGCCGCGCGGGGCCATGCGACCGGTTCCGGCGCGCGCACCCTCCCATTCCGACAGGTCGGTTTCGGTGCGGGTGCGACCCGCAGGGTCTTTCCAGGACAGGCCGGCGGCCTTGGTGAAGGTTGTGGCGTCGGACAGCCCGCCATCCTTGTACTTCTGCAAACGAACGCCCTTGCCCTTGGACATTTCGGGCAGTTCCGAAAGGGCAAAGACCAGCATCTTGCGGTTGTCGCCGACCACGGCCACGGCATCACCCGTGGTGCGGCGGCACAGCGCGGTTTTCACGCCTGCGCCAAGGGTCAGCACCTGCTTGCCTGCCTTGGTCTGGGCCAGCACCTCGTCCGAGGGCACGATGAACCCGTCACCGGCGGTCGAGGCGACAAGCAGCTTTTCACCGGGCCGGAAGATCATCAGATCGACGATTTCGGTGTCATTCGGCAGATCGACCATCAGGCGCACGGGTTCGCCCATGCCGCGCCCGCCGGGCAGGTTGGCACCCAGCAGGGTAAAGAACCGGCCATTGGCGGCGATGATCAGGATCTTGTCGGTCGTCTCGGCATGGAAGGCGAAACGCGCGCCGTCGCCGTCCTTGAACTTCTGTTCGGTCGAAAGGTCCACATGGCCTTTCATGGCGCGAATCCAGCCCATTTGAGAGCAGATCACGGTGATCGGTTCCCGCTCGATCATCGCTTCGATCGAGATTTCCTCGGCATCGCCCGCTTCGGCAAAGGCGGTGCGGCGGCGGCCAAGCACGGTGTCCTTGCCGAATTGCTTGCGGATCGCCTCCAGCTCTGACCCGATCTTTTTCCACTGGCGCCGGTCGCTTTCCAGCAGGTCGGCCAGATCGGCGCGTTCCTTTTGCAGGTCGTCGCGCTCCTTTATCAGCTCCAGCTCTTCCAGCCTGCGCAAAGACCGCAGGCGCATGTTCAGGATGGCTTCGGCCTGAACCTCGGTCAGGTCGCCCTCGCCCGCGCCGGGGGACACATAGTCCTTTTCGCTGGTGGCGCGGCGGTGCTTTTGCGACCAATCCTCGGCCATCAGGGCGCGCTTGGGGTCGTCGTCATAACGGATGATGTCGATCACGCGGTCAAGGTTGAGGAAGGTCAGGATGAAACCTTCCAGCACCTCCAATCGCGCATCAATCTTTTCGATCCGGTGGGTAGAGCGCCGCCGCAGCACATCTCGGCGGTGATCGAGAAAGGCGCGCAGCACCTCTCGCAGGCTGCAAACCTTGGGCACGCGCCCGTCGATCAGCACGTTCATGTTCATGCTGAACCGGGTTTCCAGATCGCTGTTGCGGAACAGCGCCGCCATCAGCATCTCAGGTTCCACGGTGCGCGACCGGGGTTCTAGAACGATGCGGATATCCTCGGCGCTTTCATCGCGAACATCGGCCAGAAGGGGAACCTTCTTGGTCTCGATCACCTCGGCCAGTTTCTCGATCAGCTTGGATTTCTGAACCTGATAGGGGATCTCGGTGACGATGATCTGCCACTGGCCGCGGCCCAGATCCTCGACCTGCCATTTGGCGCGGGTGCGGAAGGCGCCGCGCCCGGTGCGGTAGGCTTCCAGAATGGCGGCGCGGCTTTCCACCATCACGCCGCCGGTGGGAAAATCGGGGCCGGGGATCAGATCGACCAGCGCGTCATCGGTGATATCCGGGTTGGCCAGCATGGCGTGGCAGCCCTGGATCAACTCATCCAGATTATGCGGCGGAATGTTGGTGGCCATGCCCACGGCAATGCCGCTGCTGCCATTGGCCAGAAGGTTCGGGAAGGCGGCAGGCATCACCACCGGCTCTTCCAGCGTGCCGTCGTAGTTGGGGCGGAAATCGACCGCGTTTTCGGTCAACCCTTCCATCAGCGTCTCGGCAATCGCGGTCAGCCGGGCCTCGGTATAGCGGCTGGCCGCCGGGCTGTCGCCGTCGATATTGCCAAAGTTGCCCTGCCCATCAACCAGCGGGTAGCGGACGTTGAAATCCTGCGCCAGACGGGCCATCGCGTCGTAAATCGCGGTATCGCCATGGGGGTGATAGTTGCCCATCACATCGCCCGAAATCTTGGCCGATTTGCGGAACCCCCCGGTCGCTGTCAGCCGCAATTCGCGCATCGCATAAAGGATGCGGCGGTGAACCGGCTTCAGCCCGTCGCGCGCATCGGGCAGGGCGCGGTGCATGATGGTCGAAAGGGCATAAGTCAGATATCGCTCGCCAATGGCGCGCGACAGGGGTTCGGCGACAAGGTTGCCGGAAAGTTCGGGGTCGTCAGGGGTATCGGACATAAAAGCTGTCTAAGGTGTGGGGCCGGGCCGGTCCAGAGGGTTTTTCCAACCCCGGCGGGAGGGAAATTTCGCAAGGAATTCTCCCGCCGGCGAGAGCGAAACATGCTAGATCATGGCTCAGTGTTCTTTAACGAGATTGATTCCATGTACAGGCTGACGGCACTTCTTGGCGCAGGCATTTACCTTGCAATGCTGGTCGGCGGAACTGACCATGGGCAACGGCGATTTGGACTGATGCCGCAGCCACAGGTCGTACGCCAGACGGTTGTAGCGGCCGCAGAGCCTGCCCCAGCCGCCGAGCCGGCGGCCTTTGTGCCCAGTCAGCCCGTCATGGTCATACCTGCGGTTCAGGTCGCCCCAGCCGAGGCGGAGTTGCCGGATGCCCCGGCAGAATCCGCCGGCGCGATCCGGTATGTCAACGCAAACGCCAACCTGCGCGAAGGCCCCGGCACCGATTTTGCGGTGCTTGGCAGATTGTCGGCGGGTGAGGCCGTTCTGGTGGTGGACAGCGCGACGGATGGCTGGAGCCGCGTCCGCATCGAGGGCGACGGCGGCGAGGGCTTTGTCGCAACTCGGCTTTTGTCGGAATAGGGCTTTCCGCCTGTGCTGCCCCCGCTTAGGAAAGCGGGAAAGGGCAGGAGGCGGGCGTGGAATCACGGTCAGTTCTTATTACCGGATGTTCGTCGGGCATTGGCCTTGACGCAGCACGGGGACTGAAGGCGCGCGGATGGCGGGTGTTCGCCACCTGCCGCCAAGAGGCCGATTGCGAGCGTCTGCGCGCCGAGGGGATGGAGAGTTTCCGGCTGGATTATGCTGATGAGGCCAGCATCGAGGCTGCCGTAGCCGAAGTGGTTTCGCGCACCGGCGGGCGGCTTGATGCCCTGTTCAACAACGGGGCCTTTGCCTGCCCCGGCGCGGTGGAAGACCTGCCGCGCGGGGCGCTGCGCGAGATCTTCGAGGTCAACCTGTTCGGCTATCACGACCTGACGCGGCGGATCATCCCCCTGATGCGGGCGCAGGGCCATGGCCGGGTGGTCAACTGTTCGTCCGTGCTGGGTCTGGTGGGTGCGAAGTGGCGCGGCGCCTATGTGGCAACCAAATTCGCCATGGAGGGGTTGACCGATGTGCTGCGGCTGGAAATGCGGGGGACGGGGATTGAGTTTATTCTGATCGAGCCGGGCCCCATCGGCACGATGATCCGCCAGAACTCGATCCCGCATTTTGAAAAATGGATCGACTGGAAAAATTCGGCGCGGGCAGACGAATATCAAAGCCTGCTGGGGCGGCTGTATGAAAACCGGGGGCCGGACAGGTTTCAACTGGGGCCAGAGGCGGTGACGGCCAAATTGATCCATGCGCTGGAAAGCCCACGGCCAAGGGTGCGGTATTATGTGACCACGCCAACCTATATCGCCGGGTGGCTGCGCCGCCTGTTGCCGACACGAGCGCAGGACTGGTTCCTGACCAAGGGCTAGGGCGGGGGGATTAAGGCGGGGGCCAGCCCCCGCACCCCCGGGATATTTATGCCAAGATGAACAGGGGAAGGCAGGTTGCGCTTTTCCCGGCCGGTTTCCCGCTTTAGAAGCGGGGCAAAGCGAAGGGGAGCTGGCGATGGCAGCGAAGAAACCTGTTGTCCTGTGCATTCTGGATGGCTGGGGCATCGGTCCCGATCCGGCGGTTTCGGCCCCGGCGCAAGGTAATGTGCCCAATTTCAACCGTATCTGGACGAATTGTCCGCATTCGACGCTGACGACCTTTGGCCCTGATGTCGGCCTGCCCACCGGGCAGATGGGCAATTCCGAGGTGGGCCACACCAATATCGGCGCGGGCCGGGTGGTGGCGATGGATCTGGGCGCGATCGATCTGGCGATCGAGGATGGCAGCTTTGCACTGAACCCCGCGCTGCTGGATTATGCGGCGCGCGTCAAGGCGGCGGGTGGTGTGGCGCATCTCATGGGCGTGGTGTCGAACGGCGGGGTGCATGGGCATATTACCCATGTCATCGCGGCATGTCGGGCGATCACCGCGCTGGGCGTGCCGGTCTGGCTGCATGCCATCACCGACGGGCGTGATGTGGCGCCATCGTCGGCCATCACCTTCGTTGCCGATCTGGAGGCGCATCTGCCTGTGGGGGCACGGGTGGCGACTGTGATTGGCCGGTATTGGGCAATGGACCGTGACAACCGCTGGGAGCGGGTAGAGCGGGCCTGGCGGGCAATGGTGCTGGCCGAGGGCGAGCGGGCGGAGACCGCGCTGGCTGCTGTCGAGCGGTCTTACGCGAAGGAAGAGATGGACGAGTTCATCGCGCCCACCGTGATCGGCAGCTACAGGGGCGCGCGGGATGGCGACGGATATTTCTGCCTGAACTTCCGCGCCGACCGGGCGCGCGAGATTCTGGCGGCGCTGGCCGATCCGGCCTTTGGCGGTTTTGCCCGGCCCGTGCTGCCGAAATGGTCGGCCCTGTTGGGGATGGTGGAATATTCGACGGCCCATAACGCCTATATGGCGACTGCCTATCCCAAGCGGGACATCGTGAACACGCTGGGCGAATGGGTGGCGAAGCGTGGCCTGACCCAGTTCCGCCTGGCTGAGACCGAAAAATACCCTCATGTCACCTTTTTCCTGAACGGCGGCCGCGAGGTGCCGTTCGAGGGCGAGGAGCGGGCGATGCCGAAATCGCCCAAGGTCGCCACCTATGACCTGCAACCCGAGATGAGCGCGGCAGAGGTTTCGGACCGGCTGGTCGAGGCCATCGAGCGCGGGTTCGACCTGATTGTGGTGAACTATGCCAATCCCGACATGGTGGGCCATACCGGCAGCCTGCCCGCCGCGATCAAGGCGGTCGAGGCGGTGGATACCGGCCTTGGCCGGGCGCTGGCGGCGTTGAACGTGGCAGGCGGCGCGATGGTGGTGATCGCCGACCACGGCAATTGCGAGGTGATGGTCGATCCCGTTACCGGTGGCCCGCACACCGCCCATACCACCAACCCCGTGCCGGTCATTCTGGTGGGTGGTCCGGCTGGCGCGCATCTGCGCGATGGTGGGCGGCTTTCGGATGTGGCGCCGACGGTGCTGGAACTGATGGGCCTGCCGCTGCCGCCGGAAATGACGGGGCAAAGCCTGATCGTCAAATGACCTTGCGCGCTGCTTTTCTTGCCCTTGCCCTTGCCTTGACTGCCCCGGCGGCATGGGCCGGTGTTGCGGAAGAGGCTGCCGCGGCGTCGGACAATCTGGCGCGCGCGGTCGAGGCGCTGGAGCAGGCCGATACTGCCAAAGACCGGATTGCTGCGCTGACCCAGACCATCCGCGCCTATGAACAGGGCCTGGCGGCTATGCGACAATCGATGCGGCAGGCCGAGTTGCGCAAATCGGAACTGGATGCCCGGCTTGAGGCCAAGCGCGATGATGTGGCGCAGTTGCTGGGCGTTCTGTCCGGGATCGAGGCCGAGCCAGGGCCGATGTTGCTTATGCACCCGGATGGCCCCTTGGGCACGGTGCGGTCGGGGATGGTGCTGTCGGATGTGACACCGGCGCTTCAGGCCCAGGCCAACCAGTTGCGCGCCGAAATCACCGAACTGGAGACGCTGCGCAAGTTGCAGGCCTCGGCCGGGGATATCTTGCAGCGCGGGCTGACCGCGGCGCAGGCGGCGCGGTCCGACCTGTCGCAGGCGATGTCAGAGCGGACCGAACTGCCAAAGCGGTTCACCGAAGACCCGGAGGTTCTGAAGAACCTGTTGGAAAGCGCCGATACGCTGAACGGCTTTGCGAGGGGGCTGTCACTCGATGACCGCCAGACGCCCGAATTTCCCAATGCGAAGGGAACGCTGCCCCTGCCGGTGCTGGGCCGGGTGATCCTGAAGCCCGGCGAAACCGACGCCCGTGGGGTCGAGCGGCCGGGCATGGTACTGGCCACGCGGCCCGGCGCCCTGGTTACCAGCCCCTGGGCGGGAACGGTGCGATATAGCGGGCCGCTGCTCGACTACGGAAATGTGATCATTCTGGAGCCGGGAGGCGGCTATCTGTTGATCATGGCAGGTCTTGCCGAGGTCTATGGCGAAGTGGGAGAAGTGGTGGCGCAAGGGGCCGCATTGGGCCTGATGGGCGGGGCTGATCCGGGCGTTGCCGACTTTCTGGTGCAGGCTGAAGAAGGTGGTGGCGTGGCCGATACGGAAACGCTTTACTTGGAATTGAGGCAGGGCGCCGACCCGGTGGACCCGATGGATTGGTTTGCGGCCACGGCCGCGGGGAAGGAATGACGCGACGATGAAAAAGATGTGGATGGCCGCTGCGGGCGGCATTGTGGCTGGTGTGCTTGCCACGACGCAGGTCGCAGGCCCCCTTTTGGCGCAAGAGGCGGCCAAGAACAGCTCGGTCTATGAACAGCTTGATCTGTTCGGCGATATTTTTGAACGCATTCGCGCGCAATATGTCGAGGAAGTTGACAGCAAGAAGCTGATCGAAGCGGCGATCAACGGCATGTTGACCTCGCTTGATCCGCATTCCAGCTATCTGAACGAAGAGGATTTCGCGGCAATGCAGGTGCAGACCCGCGGCGAATTCGGCGGATTGGGGCTGGAGGTCACGCAAGAGCAGGGCTTCGTCAAGGTGATCTCACCGATGGACGGCACGCCCGCCGACAAGGCGGGCATCAAGTCGGGCGACTTCATCACCGCCGTGAACGGCGAGGCGGTGAACGGCCTGACGCTGGATCAGGCGGTTGACATGATGCGCGGCGAGATCGGCAGCGAGGTCACGCTGACTGTGGTGCGCGAAGGGGTGAAAGACCCGTTCGACGTGTCGCTGGTGCGCGATACCATCAAGCTGACGGCGGTAAAGCCGCGCCTTGTCGGCAATACGGTGGTGCTGCGCATCACCACCTTCAACGACCAGACCTTCCCCGGCGTGGAAGAGGGCATCAAGAAGATGGTGGCCGAGGCGGGCGGCATGGACAAGGTGAATGGCTTTGTCATCGACCTGCGCAACAACCCCGGCGGTCTGCTGAATCAGGCGATTCTGGTGGCCGATGCCTTCCTTGACAAGGGCGAGGTGGTTTCGACCCGTGGCCGCAACCCCCAAGACAGTGAGCGGTTCAATGCGACGCCGGGCGACATGGCCGAAGGCAAACCGATCGTCGTGCTGATCAACGGCGGTTCTGCTTCGGCATCGGAAATCGTGTCAGGCGCCTTGCAGGATCATCGCCGCGCTATCGTCGTCGGCACCCGCAGCTTTGGCAAAGGGTCGGTTCAATCGCTGATCCCGCTGAAGGGTGAAGGGGCGATGCGGTTGACCACGGCGCGGTATTACACGCCGTCGGGCCGCTCGATTCAGGCGCTGGGGGTGATGCCCGACATCGTGGTGAACCAACCGGCGGTTGACCCCAACCAGCAGGGCACCGAGGCGAAAGCCGCCGAAACCGAGGGCAAGGACCGCCACGAATCCGATCTGCGGGGCATTTTGTCGAATGACTCGATGACCGAGGACGAGAAGAAGCAGTTGGAAGAACAGCGCGCCCGGGTCGAGGAATCGGCCAAGCTGCGGGATGAGGATTATCAACTGGCCTATGCCGTCGATATCCTGCGCGGGTTGGCGGCGGTTGCGCCCAAGCCCTGACCATCAGCGCCGCGCGGGCATGTCTGCGCGGCGCACCAAACCTTCGGGGGCCATATGTCTGTCGATCCTGAAACGCTGCCCTATCGGCCTTGTGTCGGCGTGGTTCTGATCAACGATCAGGGCCTGATCTTTGCCGGTCAGCGTATCGATAACCCGGCCCCCGCCTGGCAGATGCCGCAGGGCGGCATTGACGAGGGCGAAAAGCCGCGCGCGGCTGCCTTGCGTGAGTTGTGGGAAGAAACCGGCGTCACCGAGGATCTGGTGGAGTTTGTGGCCAAGACCCACGATTGGGTGACCTATGACCTGCCGCCCGAATTGCTGGGCAAGGTCTGGGACGGCAAGTATCGCGGGCAAAAGCAGAAGTGGTTCCTGTTCAGATTTAGGGGCCGCGACGATCAGGTGCGGATCGACACCGATCACCCTGAGTTCGACAAATGGCGCTGGATCGGGGCGGATGAGATGGTCACCTCGATCGTGCCGTTCAAGCGGGCGGTTTACGAGGAAGTGGTGCGCCACTTCCGCGCCTATCTGGCCTGATCTTACAGGAACAGCCGCAGGATCAGGGGCGCGATCAGCGCCGTCAGAACCGCGTTCAGCGCCATGCCTAGGCCCGCGAAAGCCCCGGCTGTGGAGTTGACCTGCAAGGCGCGGGCCGTGCCGATGCCATGAGCCGCGACCCCTACCGAAAAGCCGCGCGCGCGCCAGTCTTTCAGCCGCAAGAGGTTCAAGAGCGGCGTGGCCACGACTGCCCCGATTGCCCCGGTGATCAGCACCATGACCGCCGTCAGCGTGGGCGAGCCGCCCAGCCGTTCGGAGATGCCGATGGCAACCGGAGCAGTCGCCGCCTTTGGGGCCAGCGTGGCCAGCAGGTCAGGGCCCAGGCCAAAAGCCTTAGCGATGGCCAGTACGCTGACCGCCGAGGTAACCGACCCAGCAACCAGCGCCGCCAGCATCGGCAGGGCGGCGCGTCGGATGCGTGGCAGGTTTTCGCACAGGGGCAGGGCAAGGCTGATCGTCACCGGCCCCAGAAGAAAGTGAACGAATTGCGCGCCCTCAAAATACGTTGCATAGGGCGTGCCGGTCAGCCAGAGCAACGGTGCCAGCAGGGCCACCGCAATCAGCACCGGATTGACCAGCGGCGCGCGGTTTGCCCACCGGGCGCAGGCATCACCAATCGCATAGGTAGCCAGCGTTGCCGTCAGCCACAGCAGCGGGCCGCGGGACAGATAACTCCAGATCTCGGCGAAATCAGTCATCGCGGTTCCCCGTCAGTCGTGCGACGGCGGCAAAGGTCAGCGCCCCCACGGCAATGGCAAGAACGGTTGAGCCAAGCAACGCCAGGAACAGCGGGCCGCCTTGCGCGCCCAGAATGGCGGCATGACCGACCACCCCCACGCCCGCCGGAACGAACAGCAGCGACATATTCGCCAACAGCCCGCGTGCCAAAGGTGTGACCAGCGCCATCAGCCGGTGCGACAGACGCAAGGCAAGAACCATCAGGACCATGCCCAGCACCGGCCCTGGCAAGGGCAGGCCAAGGGCGCGGACAGTGGCCTCGCCCGCAAGCTGACAAAGCAGAATGGCGAGCAGGGCGTGGATCATGGAACAACCGTCCTTTGGAACGTGATCGAGGTGGGGCGGTCATAGCCGGGGTGCGCGGTGCGCGCCACTTCGACAAATCCCAGGCTGCGAAAGGCGGCCTGATTGCCGGTCAGCTCAACCCGGGTCTGCAACTCCACCACTGGCAGGGCCAGCGCGCGGGCGCGGGAGCAGGCCAGATTGACCATGACGCGCCCCAGACCCTGCCCGCGGTGTGTGGCAGCGACCGCCAGCTTGCCCAGATAAAGGCAATCGGCCTTGGGCGTCAGCACCATGCAGGCGATGGGCGGTGTGCCGATGGCCCAAACCTCGCCCTCTGCCGCCTGCCGCGCCAGATCGTCCGTGGTCAGGCGGTGCATCGAGGAGGGCGGGTCGATCAGCCCGTCCATATAGGCGAATTCGGTCTGGATCAGGCGCAGGATGGGCGCGAAATCGGCGGTCGGGTCAAGGCGGTGTGGCTGCATCAGTGCGGCAGCCCGTCAGAGAGGTGCAGCCACGGCAGGCGCTCATCCCAGAAATAATGGCGGGTAGGGGCGAAGGCTTCGGGCCGGTCCAGTGTTGCGGCAAAGAAATGCCGCTCGCCCGGGAAGCGGGATGAGCGATAGCTGATCTGTGTGCCGCAGCGCGGGCAGAACTGGCGATAAGTGCCGGGCGAGCATTCGTATTCGGCCGGATTGCCGGAGATTTCCCATGCGCCATCTGCCACCCCAAAATAAGAGGTGAAAGGCGAGGCCGTGGCCCGGCGACAGCTTTCGCAGTGGCAATGGCCCTGCCACAAGGGCGAGGCGGTGCAATAGTAGGTGATGGCGCCGCACAGGCAGCGGCCGGTAAGGGGCGGGGTCATCGGGCATCTCCTGCAACCATCGAAAGGCAAGGCGCGGCCGCGCGCAAGTGTGAACTGTGCAACGCAGCCATGATCCGGTACTTTGCCCAACATCTTGGGGATAAGATGCGCACCTCTGCCAGATGCAGGGTATGCCCGGTTGACTCGGGTCGTGTTGCAAGGGACGATACCCGCCCCGCCCGAAAGGATTCCCGTGCGCTTTTCCCGCCTGCGTCTGAACGGCTTCAAAAGCTTTGTCGATCCCACGGATCTGGTGATCCATGAGGGGCTGACCGGCGTGGTCGGCCCCAATGGCTGCGGCAAGTCGAACCTGCTGGAAGCCTTGCGCTGGGTGATGGGGGAAAACCGCCCTTCGGCCATGCGGGGCGGCGGTATGGAGGATGTGATCTTCAACGGCGCCGCCACGCGCGGGGCGCGGCATTTCGCCGAAGTTGCGCTGCATCTCGACAACTCCGAACGCCTCGCGCCATCAGGCTTCAATGATGCCGATACGATAGAGATCATCCGCCGCATCACCCGCGACGCCGGTTCGGCCTACAAGCTGAACGGCAAAGAGCTGCGGGCGCGCGATGTGCAGATGCTGTTCGCCGATGCCTCGACCGGGGCGCATAGCCCGGCACTGGTTCGGCAGGGCCAGATTTCAGAGCTGATCAACGCCAAGCCCAAGGCGCGCCGCAAGGTGCTGGAGGATGCGGCCGGGATCGGTGGCCTTTACCAGCGGCGGCATGAGGCGGAACTGAAGCTGCAAGGGGCCGAACAGAACCTGTTGCGCGTCGATGACGTGCTGGAGCAGTTGGCGCAGCAACTCTCGACCTTGACACGGCAGGCCAAGCAGGCAGCGCGCTATCGCGAGATTGGCGAGGAACTGCGCAAGACCGAGGGGATGCTGCTGTTGCGCCGCTGGCGCGAGGCGGATCTGGCGCGCGAAGAGGCCGAGGCTCAGTTGCGCCAGCGGCTGGTGCAAGCGGCGCAGGCCGAGGGCGCGGTGCGCGCAGCGGCCAAGGCGCGCGAGGGGGCCGAGGATGCCCTTCCCCCCCTGCGCGAGGAAGAGGCGATTGCCGCGGCGATCCTGCAACGCCTGCTGGTCAGCCGCGATCAGTTGACCGATCAGGAGGCGCAGGCCCGCCAGCGGATAGAGGCGCTGCGGCTGCGGATCGTGGAACTGGACCGCGACGCCGAACGGGAAAGCGGCCTCAACCGCGATGCGGGCGAGGTGATCGGGCGGCTGGATTGGGAGATCGAGCAGCTTTTGCGCGCCCATGACGGGCATGAAGAGCGGTTGACCGAGGCGGCAGAGATTGCGCGCGAGGCGGGCGCCGCGCTGTCAGACCGCGAAACGGTGATGCAGGCGGCGACCGAGGATTCGGCGCGTTTGGTGGCACGGCATCAGTCGGCGCAGCGGTTGCTGACTGACACACGGTCGATGCTGGCTCGGGCCGAGGGCGAAGCGGCCCGTTCGCGCGAGACGGTTTCGGGGGCCGAGGCTGCGCTGGCTCATGCCGCCGAAGCGCAGGCCATCGCTGAGGAATCGCGCGAGGACGCGGCGGCGCAGGCCGAAGAGGCCGACAGCCTGCTGGTGCAGGCCGAAGAGGCGCGGGCCGAGGCGCAGGGCCGCGAGGCCGATGCCCGCGCCATGCGCTCTGAGGCCGAGGGCGAGGCGAATGCCTTGCGCGCCGAGGTGCAGGCGTTGACGAAGCTGGTCGCACGCGAGGCGCAGTCGGGCAACCAGTTGATCGACCGGCTGGAGGTGGAGCCGGGGTTGGAACTGGCCCTTGGCGCTGCGCTGGCGGATGATCTGCGCGCACCCGAGGTTGGGGCGCGCGATCGGTCGGGCTGGGTGGAACTGCCGGGCTATGACGAGACGGCGCGGCTGCCCGGCGGGGTTGCCTTGGCTGCCTTTGTCAAGGCACCTGCCGTGCTGGCGCGGCGCCTGTCGCAGATTGGCCTTGTCAGCAGGGACGAAGGCCTCGCGCTGCAAGCTGCCCTGCGACCCGGCCAGCGGCTGGTCAGCCGCGAGGGCGATCTGTGGCGCTGGGACGGCCTGCGCACCGCTGCCGAGGACGCGCCGCAGGCCAGTGCGCTGCGCCTGCAACAGTTGAACAAGCTGACGCGCCTGAAGCGCGACCTTGAGGAAGTTTCTGCCCGTGCGACCGGCGCGCGGCAGGCGCATGAGGCCTTGCAGGCGCGGCTGGCCGACCTTGCCCGCGCCGACCAGATGGCGCGCGACGCTCGCCGCGCCGCCGATGCCCGTGTGGCCGAAACCAACCGGGCGGCGGCCAGGGCCGAGGCTGACCGATCCATCGCCGATGGCAAGTTGGAAACCGCGCGGTTGGCTGTTGCCCGGTATGATGACGAAGTGGCCGAGGCGCGAGAGCGGCTGGAGGAGGCGACGGCCGCGCTGGAGGATCTGGGCGATCTGGAGGCGGCGCGGACCGAGGTTGAAACGGCCCGGCAAGCGGTGGAGGCCGCGCGCATCGCCATGATGTCGCGCCGCGCCGCGCATGACGAACTGCGCCGCGAGGGCGAGGCACGCGTGCGCCGCCGGCAAGAGGCGCAAAAGGAATTGTCGGGCTGGAAGCACCGGCTGGAAACTGCGGCCAAGCGCATCGCCGAACTGGCCACCCGCCGCACTGAGACCGAAGAGGAACTGGCAGAGGCCAGTGCGGCGCCCGAGGAAATCGCCATCAAGCGCGAGGAACTGTCGGACGCGATTGCCGAGGCCGAGGGTCGCCGCACCGAGGCCGCCGAGGCACTGTCACTCGCCGAGGCCGCCCTTCGCAATGCGCGGGATGTAGAGCGCGAGGCGGAACGGCTGGCCGGTGAAGCGCGCGAGGGCCGGGCAAGGTCAGAGGCGCGGGCTGAGGCTGCGCGCGAAACCGCCAATGTGACCGTGGAGCGGCTGCGCGAGGAGATGGGCGCGGGCCCTGGCGAGTTGATGGATTCGATGCGCCTGGACCCCGACAAGATGCCTGCTGCTGACCATCTGGATACCGAGGTGCAGCGCCTGAAACGCCAGCGCGAGGCCCTGGGCGCAGTAAACCTGCGGGCCGAGGAGGATGCCGCCACGGTCAGCGCCGAGTATGAGGCGCTGGTCAAGGAAAAGGTCGATCTGGAAGAAGCGATCAAGAAACTGCGCGGCGGTATCGCAGGCCTGAACCGCGAGGGGCGCGAGCGGTTGCTGACCGCCTTTGAACAGGTGAACGCGAACTTCGGCCAGCTTTTCACCCACCTGTTTGGCGGTGGCGAGGCGCGGCTGGTCCTGGTGGAATCCGATGACCCGCTGGAAGCGGGGCTGGAGATCATGGCACAGCCGCCGGGCAAGCGGCTTTCGACGCTTTCTCTGCTGTCGGGGGGCGAGCAGACGCTGACCGCGCTGGCGCTAATCTTTGGCGTGTTCCTGGCCAACCCGGCGCCGATCTGCGTTCTGGACGAGGTGGATGCGCCGCTGGATGACGCCAACGTCACCCGCTTTTGTGACCTGCTGGATGAGATGACCCGGCGCACCGATACCCGGTTTCTGATCATCACCCACCATGCCGTGACTATGGCCAGGATGGATCGGCTGTTTGGTGTGACCATGCAGGAACAGGGCGTCAGCCAGTTGGTCAGTGTGGACCTGAAACGCGCCGAGGCGCTGGTCGCGTGACCCCTCACGATCTGGTGCAGGTTCTGACGGCGGCAGGCTTTGCCGGTGTCGAAGTGGCAGATGGGCTGGTCTATGCCCGGCTGACGGCGGCGGATGGCGAGTTCACGGCCCGGCCCGTGGCGGGGACGTGCGAACTGACGCTGTGTCGGGCCGTCCGCGCGGCAGATTGGCAGATGGCGGAATGGGCGGTGCACCACCCGGATGCACCGCTGGATCTGTGGCAGGGCGAAACCCGTCTGCGGCTGCTGATGGCGCCGGACATTGCGGCGCTGGCCCGTTGGGCGGCACTGGCCGAGGATTTTGTGCTGGCCTCGACCCGATGGCGAAAGGGGCAGCGCGACCGGGGCGAAGGCTGGTGATCAGCGCAGAACCTGCAAACGGTCGGTCAGGCGCAACTCGCCATCCTTGACGATGCTGCACAGCGCGCCGCGCAGGCGCAGGGCGGGGTGGCCGGGGGCAGTGATCCAGTCTTTTGCCGCCTGGCCGTAACGCACTTTCCATTTCACGCAGGCATCGTTGAAGACCGTGGAAACCCGCAGTACTGCGGTGCCTGCCGCGATCAGCGTGCCTTCGGGCAGGTTTGCCAGCCCGCAATCCAGATCGGCTGTGATGGGGTCACCGGGGTGCGGGATGCCCTTGCGGTCGCGCCAGACCAGATCCATCACCCTTGTCGGCAGGATCGAGACCTGAATCGCCGGGTCCGGCCTGCCGTCGGGCAGTCTAAGCCAGGGATGTGTCAGCCAACGCTCACCCGGAATGCCGCCATCGACGGTCAGCGTCAACCGCTCGGGGAACTGGCGCTGGCCAAAGCCGGGGCGGAAGCACAACGACTGGATCGGCGCATCGGTTTTCGGCGCCGCCAGCACATGAGGCAGCGCGTCGGCAAGCTCTGCTGCGGTAACGAACTCCCTGGACATCTCCCTGGGCCTTTCAGAAAAGGGCGACGACGGCGACCAACGCCACCATGCCTGCCCAACCGCGCCACAGCGCCGTGACGGTGCGATCAATATCGGAAGGGCCAAGGTCGCGCTTGCCCTCTGGCCAGACCCAGGGGAATTGCGCCATCTGGCCATGATAGCTGCGCGGACCCGATATGGCTACGTCCAGCACCACCGCCATGGCCGCCTCTGGCCAGCCTGCATTGGGCGAGCGGTGCAGCGGCGCATCGCGCAGGATCGGGTGCGGATCGGTCCAGCCATGGGTCAGCGCGATCAGCAGTGCCGAAAGCCGGGCCGGAACAAGGTTAAGCAGGTCATCGAACCGCGCGGCAGCCCAGCCGAACTGTTCATGCCGTGGGGTGCGGTGGCCGATCATGGAATCGGCGGTGTTGGCGATCTTATAGACTAGGATACCCGGCAGGCCCGCCATCAGAAACCAGAAGGCAGGCGCAATCACTCCGTCCGAGAAGTTTTCGGCCGCACTTTCAATGGCCGAACGCGCAACGCCTGACTGATCCAGCACGGCGGTATCGCGCCCCACGATCATTGCCACGGCGCGCTGGCCATCCGGGAGCGAACGCCGGAGGCCGGTTGCCACTGCCTGAACATGATCGACCAGGCTTTTCTGCGCGAGCAGGATCGCCGCCAGCAGCACTTGCCATAGACAGCCCAGAGGCAGTGCCGCAATCGCCATGCCCAGAGCCCAGGCACCGACCGCAAGGCCCGCCATTACCGCAACACCCTTCAGGCGCAGATTGCTGCCGGTGTTCAGCCGCCGGTCCAGCCAGCCGATCAGGCGGCCCATCAGCACGGCAGGATGCGGCAGGCGTGCCCACAGCGCCGGAGGTTCGCCCAGCAAAGCATCGAGAATCATCGCAGAAAGCAACAGAACAGCTGTCATCGGGGCCCGTATCGCAGATGGCGCAGCAAGAGCGGATTGTGCGGCGAAAGGCAACACGCGCAGAGCGGGAAAATGTGCAGCATTGCCGCAACACGGACATAACAAATCCGCAACATCGGCGTGATAAGCTGTCAAAGCGGGAAACAGGGTTAATCTTATTGCAGGGGAGGTGGTTATGCTGGAATTTCTGAGCAAAGAGCTGAGCGACCAGTTGCACGCTGCACAGCAAACCCGTCAGCGGCGCAAATCGCGGCTGCGCGTGCATGTCGATCAGGCCGAATATCCGGTGTTGCGGCTGTGGGTTGACGGTATGGCCCTGCAGGTCGATGGGCTGTCGCACCTGCGTGGACTTGTCGATATTTACGACGGATCGCGCCATGTGCTGCAATGCCTGATCATCGCGTCGGAGCTGGATGGAAACGAACTGGTCTGCACATTCAAGCGGGCTACGGCCGTCAGCGACAAGGCCCCGCTGGACTATTGGCGGGACGAAAGCCTGCCGGTGGGTTATCTGCCTAAGGCCTGACCTCGACCGGCGTTCCGGTGGGGGTAACGGCCCAGATTTCCCGCATTTCGGCATTGGTCAGGGCGATGCAGCCAGCCGTCCAGTCGCCCGCCAGTCTGGTTCCGTCAGGCAGCGAATTGGGCTGGCCATGAATCATGATGTCGCCGCCAGGGTCATAGCCGCCCGCCCGCGCGCGGGCACTATCTGACGGGCGCGGATAGTCGATCCCAAGGCTGAGGTGATAGGCAGAGGCCGCGTTGCGCCGGTTGATCCGGTACATCCCTTCAGGCGTGCGGCCATCGCCCTGCCGCAGCTTGGTGCCCTGCGGCTGAAAGCCAAGGGCGATGCGGTATTCCCGCACGGCGGTGCCGTTCTGGTACAGCACCAGCCGCCGGGCCGCCTTTTCAACGACGATCCGCTCGACCGTTCCGCTGAGAGGGGAGCCGGCTGGCACCATCGGTGCGGGCCGCAGATACAACGCAGCCAGCCCCAGTGCCATCAGCGACAGCAGGATCAGGGCCGAAAAGAACCGCGCCAGCCACTTCATTGCAGATCGGCAAAGGCCTTCTGCATCCGCTCGACCGCACGCTCGATGTTCGCGCGGGGCGTGGCAAGGTTGAAGCGCAGGAAACTTTCGCCGCCAAGACCAAAGGCCGCGCCATGGTTGGGGGCGATATGGGCGTTCTTTTGCACACGGTCGGTGAATTCCGTTGCTGCCATGCCGGTGCCCGCAAAATCTACCCAAGCCAGATAGGTCGCCTGCAACGGCATGGAGCGCAAGCCGGGGATGGCGTTCAGCCCCGCATCGAACAGCTTGCGATTGCCGTCAATATACGCGCAGAGCTGATCAACCCAGACCGCGCCCTCCGGCGAATAGGCGGCGGTGGCCATGAACATGCCAAAGGAATTTCCCGAAATTCCCATCGCCATCATCACATTGGCAAATCGTGCCCGCAACGCTGGATCGGCGATGATGACATTGCCGGTATGAGAGCCCGCGATGTTGAAGGTTTTGGTGGTGGCCGTCATCATCACCAGACGGTCGGCGATATCGGGGGTGGCCAGTGCCATCGGCACATGCTTGTGGCCGGGCATCACAAGGTCATGGTGGATCTCGTCCGAAACCAGGATCAGGTTGTGACGTTTGCAGAAATCGGCCACGCCGCGTAGTTCCGCCTTGGTCCAGACCCGGCCGCCGGGGTTGTGGGGAGAGCACAGGATGAACATGGTCTCGCGTCCGGTCATCCGGCTGTCCCAGGTCGCGAAATCCATCTCATACCGGCCATCGACGGTGGCAAGCGGCATCTCTGCCACTTCCCGCCCCGAGGCTTTGATGACACGGGCGAAGGCGTGATAGACCGGCGTTGTCAGGACGACGCGGTCGCCCGGCTGGCTGAAGGCTTGCAGGCACAGCGAGGTGCCGTTGACCAGGCCGTGGGTGGTGAAGATCTGATCGCGCTCGACCGTCCAGCCGTGACGGTTGGCCATCCACCAGCGGATTGCGTCGAGATACTCGCCATCCTCGCCGTAATAGCCATAGATGCCATGGGCCAGCACCTTTTCCAATGCGCGCTGCACGCAAGCTGGAGGGCGGAAATCCATGTCTGCGACCCACATTGCCAGGCCGTCCGATGCGGGAATGCCGTAAAGCCCTTCCATCGAATCCCATTTTACGGAATGGGTGCCAAAGCGGTTGATCGGAGTGTCGAAGTCCATTTGTCCTGCCTGCAGTTCGCGTGTCGTAAATTCCTGATAATAGATTGTATAGGGGAAATCATCCCTAGTTTTATCAAAAAATCAGGAATATATACCAATATCATTTGATATACCGGTATAACGGTCCTGACGCGGGGCGCGAATGGTTTGCGTCTGTGCTAGGCCATCCCTCTTGCACCGATTTGTCCTGCACCGTAAATCCCGGACATGAAGCGCCCCATCCTCATCCATCCCGATCCACGCCTCAAGAAGCCTTGCGAGCCGGTGGGCGCGATCACGCCCGAAATCGTCACGCTTGCCGCCGATATGCTTGAAACAATGTATGATGCGCCGGGCATCGGGCTGGCAGCGCCGCAGGTGGGGGTGATGCAGCGTGTGCTGGTGATGGATTGTGCGAAGGAGGGGCCACCAGAACCGATGGTTTTGCTGAACCCACGCGTGACCTGGGCCTCGGAAGACCTTTCGAGTTATGAAGAGGGCTGTTTGTCGATCCCGGACCAGTATGCCGAGGTCAAGCGCCCGGCCAGGGTGCAGGTCGTCTGGATGGATATGGATGGCCAGACGCAGGAGCGAGAGTTCGAGGGCCTCTGGGCGACCTGTGTGCAGCATGAGATCGATCACCTGGATGGCAAGCTGTTCATCGATTATCTTGGCCCGCTGAAGCGTCAGATGATCACCCGCAAGATGGAAAAGCTGAAACGCGAACGGGCGCGGGCGGGCTGATGGTCACCTTGACTATCGTGCAATGGCCGGACAAGCGGCTGGAGACGCGCTGCGCTCCGGTCGCCGATGGTGTGTCGGGGCTGGCCAGCGATATGCTGGAGACGATGTACGCAGCACCTGGCCGTGGCCTGGCCGCGCCACAGGTCGGGCAATTGCTGCGTCTGTTCGTGATGGATGTGACGTGGAAAGAGGGCCTTCGAAGCCCGGTTGTCTGTATCAATCCGCGTATTACCTGGCGGTCGCCGGCCCGGGTGAAAGGGCCAGAGGGCTGCCTGTCGATCCCGGGCGTGACGGCCGAGGTGACACGCGCCAGCGAAATCAGGTTGCGCTATACCGCGTTGGACGGGGCAGAGCGTGAAGACCACCTGACCGGCTTTGCCGCGATTTGTGCCCAGCATGAATATGACCATCTGGACGGTATCCTGACGCTGGACCGGATTTCGCCGGACGAACGCGCCGCAGCCGAGGCAAGGCTGCTATGACCGCGCGGGTTTGTGTGCCCTGGCCCGTGCAGGTGCTGCGCCAGCCTGCCACCGAGGTGGCTGCGATCACCGATGAGGTGCGCGCGATCTGGGGCGACATGGTGGACACGATGGAGGCGATGCCGGGCTATGGTCTGGCCGCCGTGCAGATCGGCATTCCCTTGCGGCTGGCGGTGGTGGACTGTTCGACCGAGCGGGGGCAGGCGGTGCTGATGGCGAACCCCGCGGTCCTGCACGCCAGCGGCCAGTTCCGCGAGCATGAGGAGGCCAGCCCCAACCTGCCCGGTGTCTCTGCGGTGATCCGCCGGCCGCGCGCGGTAACGGTGCGGTTTATGAATGCGGCGGGGGAGTGGGAGGAGCGCGACTTCGTGAACCTCTGGGCCACCAGCGTGCAGCACCAGATCGACCATCTGGCGGGCAGGATGTATTTTGACCACCTGTCGCCGCTGAAGCGCAAGATGCTGATTGCCAAGGCGGACAAACTGCGGAGGCGAGGATGAGGGTGGTCTTCATGGGCTCGCCCGATTTTTCGGTGCCGGTGCTGGAGGCGCTGCATCAGGCCCATGAGATCGTCGCCGTCTATTGCCAGCCGCCCCGCCCCGCCGGGCGCGGCAAGGCGGACCGGCCGACGCCGGTTCATGCCCGCGCCTTGGCCTTGGGCCTGCCGGTGCGCCACCCGGTTTCGCTGCGTGGAGACGAGGCGGCGCGGGAGTTTACGGCGCTGGGCGCGGATGTGGCGGTGGTGGTGGCCTATGGCCTGATCCTGCCGCAGGCCATTCTGGACGCGCCCAGGCTGGGGTGTCTGAACATCCATGCCTCGCTTTTGCCACGTTGGCGCGGGGCGGCGCCGATCCATCGCGCGATCATGGCGGGCGATGCCGAAACGGGTATCTGCATCATGCAGATGGAGGCGGGGCTGGATACCGGCCCGGTGCTGCTGCGAGAGGCGATTGCGATCGGGGCCGAGGAAACGACGGCAGACCTGCATGACCGGCTGTCTGGGCTGGGCGCACGATTGATCGTTCAGGCACTTGATCGTTTGCCCCTGCAAGCCGTGCCGCAGGCAGAGCAGGGCGTGACCTATGCCGCCAAGATCGACAAGGCCGAGGCTCGGGTTGATTGGACGAAGCCTGCGATAGTGGTTGACCGCCTGATCCGCGGCCTTTCGCCGTTTCCTGGCGCCTGGTGCGATGTGGGGGGCGAGCGGGTAAAGCTGTTGCGCTGCCGCCTTGCGGCAGGCAACGGGGCGCCGGGACAGGTGCTGGATAGAATGGTGATTGCTTGCGGCACCGGCGCCATCGAGGTGTTGGAGGCGCAGCGCGAGGGCAAGCGGCCCGCGGCCGTACGCGATCTGCTGAATGGCCTGAAACTGCCTGACATTCTGCGATAATCCTGACGGAAACTGGCAGGAGCAGGATGCGATACCCGACGGAAACAGAGGGTACACAGATGGAACGCTTTTGGGTTATCACAGCTTCGGCTGATCATGCAGCACATGGGCTGGCGGAAGGTATTGTGCAGGCCTGCCATGGCAAAACCGCGCCCCTTCGGCGGATGCGGCCCGGTGACGGCGTGGTGATATACTCCCCGCGCGAACTGATGCGGGGCGGCGCGCCAGTCATGGCGTTTACCGCCATCGGACGGTTGGCCGAGGGCGAGGCGTGGCAGCATGATATGGGTGGCGGTTTTGTGCCTTGGCGGTGTGATGTGATCTGGCAAAAAGCACAGCCAGCCCCGATTCATCCGCTGCTGGACCGGCTCGATCTGACGCGGGGACAGGCGTCATGGGGCATGGCGTTCCGTTATGGACACCGCGAGCTGTCGCGCCATGATTTCAGGGTGATCGCCCGGGCCATGCTGGGCATGGACAAGACAGAACCCAATCCCCATATCACACCCGGCAAAGCGGAGTGTGAGCCATGGGCATCGTTCTTCTGATCATCATCGGCGCGGCGGCCGGATTTCTGGCGACCCGCGCCTTTGGCTGGGAGGCGGATATTCCCACGACGGTGGTTATCGGTATGGCCGGCGCTTTGGTTGGCGGGTTCGCCCTGCGCGCGCTGGTGACCATGGCGGCCTGGATGGCGGGGTTCGCCGGTGCGATGATGGGGGCGGTCGCGCTGGTCTGGCTGTGGCAGAAATACGGGCGCTAGCCGAGGCGTTTCATCAGATCGGACAGTTTGAAGCCCTTTGTCCCCAGGGCGTCCCACAACTGGCGGCCATACCATGCCGCGACCAGCATCGCCGCCACCTCTCGGCCCTTCAGGCTGCCGCCACGCCGGGCCGCGACCGCCGTTTCGACACGGGCACGCCAGTCTTCGGCCTGCGTGCGCAAAGCTGCATCGCGCAGGCTCACGGCAAGCACGGCGGCACTTGGGGTTGGCAGGCGCTTCAACAGACCCTGGGCGCCCTTTTCCGGATCAGCGTTTTCAGCATCCAACGCAGCAGACAGACGATCCCATTCGGCAAGAATCGCGGCATGGATCATGCCATCGACCGAGCCGAAACGCTGGGCCAGCGTCGCTGGCGCAAGGCCGCAGGCCCGTGACAGGTTGCCAAAACTGATGGCTTTCTCACCCTGATCGGCCAGGGCCGCGAGAACCAGGACAAAAATTTCGCTATCGGGCAGGGTGCGGGGGCGTGACATGGCGCTAGAGTGACCGATTGTTCATGAACAGCAAGCGGAAATTATTCCATCGCCTCAGCCTGCTGCGGTTGCGCTTCTTCGGCAGGCTCGACCGCGACGCTTTTGGTGCCTGCCTGGTTCAGCAGCATCTTGCGCGCCTTCCAGCGCAAGCCGACCTCTTTCAGGATGAGCCACTGGCGGTAATGTACGGTATAGATCTGGCGGCCTTCGGGCAGCGGTTCGCCCCGCGCACGCCCGCCAAGGATGAAGTGCTGTTCTTCCGGCAGAAGGTGCCACGACAGGCCAGCCTTTTGGATGGCCAGGGGCAGGCTGATCTGGTCGAGGTAGGGGCGTTTGTGCGGAATGTCGGGATGGGCGTCCAGCATCCGGGCCATATCGTACCAGACCTGCGGAAATGTGTAGCCATCGGCATTGCGGTGGGCCTGCGGAAAGCAGAACAGACCCGACGAAAAATAGGGTATGCGGGGCTTGCCGCGTTTCTGTTTCATCAACATGAACCGCTCTTCGGGAATCTCCATCCCGGCCGCATCATAGATGATCTTCCACACGTCCTGCTTGGCCCAGTTCATACTGGCCGCCGGGGTCAATGAGACATGACCGGGCCGGATCAGGTTGGCGATATCATTCTTGCGAATGCACAAGACATCCGAATCCATGAAGCAGGAAAATTCGGTGTCGCGTGGCTCCAGCGTGGCAAGGATCTTGTTGCCATGGGGATAGGCAGGATCCCAGCGCCCGGCGGTTTCAAATGGACGCACCTCGCAGCCCATCTTGCCCAGCGTGGTCAGAACATCGGGCGCAATAGTTGGAAACTTCGCCGCCGGGCAATAGCCGATCAGTTGCACGCTTTGGCCGAATTGTTCGCGCAACGAGGCGGCAAGATAGCAGGCCAGAACCTGATATTCTGGTGGTTCGACGATGAAATATACCGAGAGTTTCGGCGTCATGGATCAGCCTCGTCCGGGTGGCGTTCGCCCTTGTTCAGCGCGCGGAACGGTTCGCCCCGCCGTTCGGTCTGCGCCTCCAGCAGGGCGGAGATGTCGGCATCGCTTGGCAGGTCGGGGCGAAAGGCATAGGGCAAGTGGCCAAGCGCCTTGAGCCGGTCGAACAGGCGAAGGAAGTTCAGCTCTCCGACCGAGCGATAGTCGGGGCGGGTAACGTCACCAGACACCCAATCGGTGCGGATCACATCGACCACATTGGGCGTGATGCCCGCAAAGCTGCGGAATTGCAGCAGGTAATCATCCACATTCGCGCTGGACCTGCGCAGGATCATCGTGACTTGCGCGCCCGGTTGCAGCACATAGGCCGCCAGATGCAGGGCCGAGCCATCCAGCGCCACGATGCTGCGTGCAGCCTTGTAGCGGGCGATCTGAACTGCAATCGGGTGGCGTTCGGGGTGAAAAATCTCATACCCGGCACGGGCAAGGTTTTCCTCGATCACCGTTTCGCCCAGAATGCCGCCGCGCTGGGCGGCCAGTTTCGCGCGCGAGATGTAAAGGCGTTCGCCCCCTTCGGCCGGTGCCGCTGCCCCCAATCGGCTCTGCATGAAGGCGCGATAGGCCGGACTGCCCGCATAACGCTCTTCCCAGCCGAAACCGAGTTCGGGCAGATACAGCCGCTCGACCCGCAGGGCGCCGGGATAGGTGCGGACGGGCACGTCGATGCCCAGAAGGTCAAACAGGGGCTTTTGTGATCGGATCACCCCTTCGGTCTCGTAATGCGCGCCACGGTAGGGCAGATAAAAGATCGAGTCCGGGCGCAGGCCCAGATGATCCAGCGCCCAGAGACGGGCGGTACTTTCCACCAGGAAATGCCCGAAATGCCCGCGCAGATGGCCAGCAAACAAGTGTTGGCCAGGCAGAAAAGCAATGTGCTCGTCGGGTTGCAGGCGGGGTGCCGGTGTCGCCTTGCGCGCCCGTATCCAGGCGCGGGACAATTTGGCGAAGCTGCCGTCCCGGCGCAAAACGCCCGAAGCCAACCGGGCATCACCCTCTCGTTCTGGCAGGATCAAGGCGCGTGAAAGGCGCTCTATGGCGCCGGAGAACGGCGGCTTCGGCTCGCCCGTAGCGATATGGAGCATCCCGTCCGGCAAGGCGGGCGGACGGTTCTGCATCCCCTCCAGCCGGGCGACGGCGCGTTTCGGAAAGCGCAGGTCAGGATGGTCGGCCGCCAGTTTGCGGGCTGCGGTCAGAGCAAGGCTATAGTGGCCAAGCCGCTCGGCATGGCCAAGCATTTGCCGCTGCCAGCCGGGATCTGACCGGCAGGCCCTTAGAGCCCGCGCAAAGGCAGAAGGCTGAAACCGGTCAAAAGCGATATCGGCGATCAGATCATCCAGCAGGCCTGCTGCCTTGACCTCGCGGATCGCGCGGTGACCCAGGTGCGACAGCGGAATATGCCGCACGTTGGGTCCGCAGATGCGGCGGGCATGGGCGCAGTCTTCCGGTACGAAGGGATCGTAGGCCAGCCAGACCTCTGCCGTGCTGACCGAAGCGGCGGCATCCAGAAATTCGGGTGTGGACCAGTCCCAGCGGCGCTGGCCATAACGATACCGCAGATCAAACGGGGCAATGCGGCGCGACAGGGTGGATTGCGGCGAAAACGCCAGGACGGCGGCTTGCGGCACGATCGACGAAAACGCCAGCGCCGCATAACCGCCCATCGAGGTGCCGATGAACAGGACACGACGAAAGCCGTCGAACAGCCCGGCGTCGCGCAGCGCCGCGATCAGGGCCGGAGCATCAGGATTGCGATACCAATCCTTGCGACTGGCCAGAATACCCAGAACAGACAGGCCCAGCCGCTCGGAAAGAGCCATCAGCCAAGGTTGCGGCGGATCATATTCACCGATCGAGGCGAGATTGTCGAAGGTGACCAGCAGGGTCTCACCACGCCTCTGGAACCAGGCGTCCACCAGCCCGCCGCGCAAAAGAAACGCAGGCATGGCGGCGGCACTTGCCGCATCGTCTGCCTCGGGTGGTGGCGTAAAGCGACCGGGCGACGCCGGGCGGCGCGCATCACTTTCTTCGCCGGGGTCGTCCGCTTCTGCCATCTGGTGAGCGCTGACCGGATAATCCTGCATCGTCACACCCGTCGCCGCCAGACATAAACACCGACGCGCGATAGTTCTTCGTCAATCGAAAAACCGGCTTTGTCCAGCAGATGGCGGCATCCGCGCATTCCTTCGCGCCCGTGAATCGAGCGGTGGAACTCAGCCAAAAACAGGTTGATACCCGTCAGATCGGCATGGCGAAGAAAATCCAGCTCTGCACCCTCGATATCCATCATCAGCACGTCATGGGGAAACTCGGCCTTGGGGGTCGCATAGGGTATGATTGGAACTTGCACTGGCCTGGATCTCTTGTTGTCGGGGGCAAAGAGGCTCGAGCCGAGAAAATTGCCCGCAACAAAGAATTCGGCCGTGGCTGGCGGATTGGGCTGCGAAAATACCGGGCAATGGCGCAGGGCAATGCAGTCCTGAAGGTTGTTGAGCCGGTAAAGAGCATTGATCTGCGGCAGAAGATTGGGGTTCGCCTCGATCGACATCATGGCGGCGGGCTTGCGGTTCAAGGCCATGATCGCCCCCACGATACCCGCCCTGCGCCCATTTCCAGAATGCGCGCACCTTCGGGTATAGCGACAAGGCCAGTGCCGATCCCGCGCCATTCATAGCGGCCTTTGACGATGCTTTCCGCCATCGTCGGGCCGATGTACGGCGACTGCGGCACCATGACACCGTGGACCGTTGCGATGATCCGGGTATCTGCTGGGGCGTCTGCCGTGTTGGTCACGCTCTGTTCCATCCTGCGGCTCTGATCGGCCGGTGTTCTGCTCTAGTAAACAGTATGGAGGTTCGTTGTTGCAATGTCACCGCCGAATCCAATTTATGCGCATACATGCTTTGTGCTTGCCCGGCTTGGCCGCAGCGCCCTAAGTTCCATGCAAACAAGCGAAAGAAACTTCGCAGCAGTCCGAGGCAGTGTGGCAACGTGATCGAATTGCGGTCGCGGATCAGCAAAGTGGTAGCAGTCCTGACAATGGGCTTTGTTTCGTATTTTCCTTGCAATGCCGTGCCTTCGCAAACGGCTGCGGCAGGTTCATGCGCCGTGGGATGAACAGTTTGGCTGCAAAACCCAGAAAAAATGCGAGCGCCGTCAACCCGGTGGTTTCCCAGGACATCCGCCGCCCGCGTGGCGCATCGGACATCTGGGGCACGGTCGATTTCGCCCTGAAACGTCACCTTAGCCCGCATGGTCAGGTGACGGCGGTTTCGATGATGAAGGATGAGGGGCCCTATGTGATCGAATGGGTTGCCCATCATCTGCTGTTGGGGTTCACCGATCTGGTCGTATATACGAACGATTGTTCGGATGGCACAGATGACATGCTGATCCGGCTGGAGGAGCTGGGTCTATGCCACCATCGGCGTAATGTCATTCCCGAGGGGCTGCGTCCGCAACCATCGGCATTGAACCACGCGCAGCAAGAGCCGGTCATCTGCCAATCTGACTGGGTGATGGTGTTTGATGCCGATGAGTTCCTGTCGATCCCATATGGTGACGGCAAACTGGATGGGCTGATCGGCGCGGCTGTGGCGCAGGGCGCGAACGGGATCGTGGTGACATGGCGCATCTTTGGCTCTGGTGGAGTGGTCGATTGGTCGCGCGCGCCTGTCAGCGAGCAATATCTGATGGCCGCGCCGCAGACCTGGAACAAGGGTTGGGGCGTCAAGACGCTGTTCCGGTTCGATGCCGATCACTGGAAGCTGGGCATCCACCGACCCAAGATGAAAACCCGCTGGATCAAGACCGACTATCCTGATCAGGTGAAATGGCTGAACGGTTCGGGCCGCGAGATGGAGGATTACTTCAAGTTTCGCGGCTGGCGGTCGATTACCCGCACGGTGGGCTATGACTGGGTCCAGTTGAACCATTATGCGGTCAAGTCGGTGGACAGCTATGCCATCCGCAAGATGCGCGGAAATGTGAACAACAAGAAAGACAAATACAACAGCGATTACTGGAGCTTGCAGGACCGCAACGAGGTGCGCGACGAAACCATGCTGCGTTATAAACCGCAGCGCGATGTCTTGATTACTCAGTTGCTGCAAGATCCGGTGCTTAATCGGCTGCATTTTGCTGCGGTAGAGCGTGCCGAGGCCCGGCTGGCCGAGTTGCGCCAGACCGAAGCCTATCACACGTTGGTTGCCGATCTGGCTCGTGCCAGTCAGGTGCCACTGTCGCAGATCGTGGCCAAACCCCCGGTCGCCCGAGACAAGGAAAAGATCGCGGCTCTGATGTCGGATGTCGAAAAGCAGCGCGGGCTGAAGGCCCGGGCTGCGCGCAAGGAAAAGCTGGCAGAGGCGAAAGAGCAGGAGCCCGAGGTTTTATACCTGCCGGGTCCGCTGGATACCGATTCTGACCTGCCCATGGAATATGTCGCGAACCATCGGGTTCAGGTGCCTCTGGACATGAGGTTGTTTTCGCCTCTGGCTATGCTTCTGATCCGAAAGGGGAAATTTCAGCGCATTCTGGCGCGAAAGCTGCCGCAGATCGTGCCAAAGGGCGGTAAGGTCCTGTTCGTCGGTGCGGCAGAGGGGTTTCTTGCGGCCAATTTGGCCAATACGCGTGGCGATGTGACGGTGGTTGCGCAGGAAAGCGAACATTCATTCCGAAATGTGATGCTGCGGCTGTGTAACCAAAGCGCGCGCGCCATTGGCCCGAAGTTTCAAATGCTGGATGCGCCCTTGACGCAAGAGGCCGTGATCGATTGGTTGCGCCTGCACCGGCCCGCAACGCTGATTTTATCGGACCCGCTGCTTTCGCCCGAGCTGCTGTTATCGCTGCTGCCCGAATTGCCGCTGCCGGGTCCGGCGCAGATTTTGTTGACCGGACGGCTGGTTGAGCGCTGGAACGGGCAACTTGGTCGCGTGGCTGAACTGCTCATGGCGCTTGGCTACCGGCCCGATTTCGACTTGCCGCCAACCGTTGCGCTTGGCTTTTCCTCCGTGCCCGATGCCGAGCCAGACGACGCGCCCGACGCCTGACCTTTTTGCCTGTGAAAGAGAGCCCAAGATGCCCACACCCTCTGCAAACCCCGTCCGCCGCCCCGTCGCCTCGCTTTGGATTGGCGAAAGGCTGCATTACCTGAACCAGATCTGTCTGTTGAGCCATGTGCGCCAGGGACATCCGACCACGCTATATTGCACCGATACCGTGACGAATGTGCCCGAGGGGGTTACGGTGCGGCCGGCCAGCGACATCATGAAGATCGACATGGATATCGTGCGGCAGACCTCGGAATCCTTCCTGTCCAATGTGTTCCGCTACAAGATGATCCAGGCGACCGATGCCGTATGGATCGACTGCGACGCCTATTGCCACAAGCCGTTCCCTGATGAGATGACCCACATCTTCGCGGGTCACGGTTTTCGAGGGGCGCTGAACTGCGGGGTGGTTTACATCCCGAAGGGGGGCGAGTTGATGGCGCAGTTGTTGGACTATTACGAAAACCTGCCTGCCGCCCCGGCATGGTTCAACAAGCAGCAGCGCAAGAAGATTGAAAAGCAGGATACAAGCCTGCCGCAGGCGGTGCGCATCTATAATGCCGAACGCACGGCCTTTGGTCCGCAAGCCTTCACCTGGTTTGCCCAGCAGACCGGCGATTACGAAAAGGCCCTGACGCCGGATTACCTCTATCCGGTGCCCTTCCAGTTGAACGATGTGTTCTATGACCCCTATGGCCGGGTTGAAGGGCATTTCACCGACAACACGCTGTCGGTTCACCTTTACACCAACGGCACCAAACCCTGGTGGCGCAAGAATGTGCCGCTGCCAAATTCCTATGCCGCACGGATGTGCACGGTTGAGGGCGTGGACCCGGCAAAGGCGCTGGAGGAATAAGGTGGATCACAGCGAACCCACGCGGCCCGAGGCCGCCAAAAGCACGGCCGAGCTGAAGGCGGAGGCGCTGATCCGGCGGCAGAAGCGCAATCTGCGCAAGGCCAGTGCCGAGGGGTTTCTGGCGGGGGTCTGCGCCATGCTGCGCCCCGGTGATCTGGTGATGGATTGCGGAGCGAACATGGGGGTGGTGACGGTGGTACTGGCCGCGACCGGGGCCGATGTGATCGCCTATGAGCCTGACCCCTTTGCCTTTGCCACCTTGCAGGAGAAATTTGCGGATGTGGCGAATGTCACGCTGGTCAATGCCGCCGTCGGTGTGGGGTCTGGCACCGTGCGGCTGATGCGGGCGGACAATTTTGTCGACAACCCCACCGGGGCCTCGGTCAAAAGCACGATTCTGGATGGTGGCCGGCGTATTGACACGGCGAATTCGGTTGAGGTGCCCCTGATCGACTTTCCCACTCTGGTACGCGAAAAAGCGGCAGAGCGTGGCGGCATCGCCTTTGTCAAAATGGACATCGAGGGCGCAGAGTTGGAGATTCTGGAGCAGATGGATGCCGAGGGCCTTTTTGCCCATGTCCGTTGCCTGGTGGCCGAAACCCACGAGCGCAAGTTTCGTGACCTTCGAGAGCGTTACCGTGCCATCCGCGAAGGCTTTGCCGAAAAATACCCGGCGGGAAGGGTCAATCTGGACTGGATCTAGCGTTTTGGCTGCTGCGGTGGCCGCGGGCGATAGACCGGCAACCGCCAGCCAAGGGCAAGGCTGCCCGTGCGCAGGATCAGCGTGACAAGGCTGCACAGGATGAGGGCGGCGCTTTGTGGCAGTCCGACCTGGCCACCCAGAACCGCCGCCAGCGCCCCGGCAAGGGCGCAGGTGACGTAAAGCTCGCCTTGCTTCAGCACCAGCGGCACCTCATTGCAGACCACATCGCGCAACAGGCCCCCCATGCAGCCCGTGATCATGCCCATCACCAGAACCACCGGGCCGGACTGCCCCGCTTCAACTGCGGCCGCCACACCGGCGGGAACGGCGACAGCCAGCGCAAAGGCATCCAGCCATTCCAGCGTGCGATAGCGGCTTTCCAGAAGATGCGCGGTGAAAAACACCAGAATGGCCGCCCCCGCGGCCACGGCCAGCAGTGCTGGATCGGCAATCCACAGCGGAGGTCGGTCAAGAATGACATCGCGCAGCGTGCCGCCGCCGACGGCCGTCAGGCAGGCAATGAAGACAAAGCCCACGATATCGAGCTGCGACCGGCTGGCAACCAGGGCGCCGGTCAGGGCAAAGACTGCCACCGATCCGTAATCGAGCGCGCTGGCAAGCCCGGGGATCATCCGGCAGCGCCCGGCTTGTAGGGCGCCATGCCCGCCCGCGCCAGGGCGTCTGCACGTTCGTTTTCGGCGTGGCCGGCGTGACCTTTGATCCAGCGCCACGCTACCTTGTGGCGCGATTGCGCGGCTTCAAGCCGTTGCCACAACTCGGCATTCTTCACCGGGTCTTTGCTGGCGGTGCGCCAGCCATTGCGCTTCCAGCCGTGAATCCACTCGGTCACGCCATTCTTCACATAGGCGCTGTCGGTGACGATGGTAATCTCGACCGGGCGGTTCAGCGCCTCCAGCGCCGAAATCGCGGCCATCAGCTCCATCCGGTTGTTGGTGGTCTGCGGCTCTCCGCCGTTCAACTCGCGTTCTTTGACGACCGCGCCACCTTCCCGCGCGATCATCAGCACGCCCCAGCCGCCGGGTCCGGGATTGCCCGAGCAAGCTCCGTCTGTATAGGCGAAAAGTTCGGGCATCGACGCATCCTTTTCGGGCTGTCTAGCGGGGTGGGGATCGCAGTTCAACTGGTGCATGACGCTGCGTTGTGCGTGACGACCGGGCAGCGAGCGGGCAATCTGGCGCGATGGAGGAGACCATGACCGAATATCCGCACCTGCTGGCGCCGCTTGATCTGGGCCATGTCACGCTGAAAAACCGGGTGATGATGGGGTCGATGCACACCAATCTGGAAGAGCGCGGCGACTGGGCCCGCGTTGCAGCCTTTTATGCTGCAAGGGCCAGGGGTGGGGCCGGTTTGATCGTGACGGGGGGTATGGCGCCGAACCGTGAGGGCGGGGTATTTCCCGGGGCCTCCGGCCTGTTCTCGGCGGAAGACATTGCGAACCATCGCGGTGTCACCAAGGCGGTGCAGGACGAGGGCGGGCGCATCGCCATGCAGATCCTTCATGCAGGCCGCTATGCCTATGGGCCGGATTGCGTTTCGGCCTCTGCCATCAAGTCTCCGATTTCGCCCTTTCCGCCAAAAGAGCTGGATGGCGCGGGAATTGAAAAGCAGATCACCGATATAGCGACCTCTGCCGCCCGCGCCCGCGACGCCGGGTATGACGGCGTTGAGATCATGGGGTCGGAGGGCTATTTTCTGAACCAGTTCCTTGTGCGGCACACGAACAAACGAACGGACGATTGGGGTGGGTCTTATGCAAACCGGATGCGCCTGCCGGTTGAGGTGGTGCGGCAGGTCCGGGCGGCGGTGGGGGCGGATTTCATCCTGATCTACCGGATCAGCCTGATCGATCTGATCCCTGATGGTTCAACCTGGGACGAGGTGGTGATGCTCGCCAAGGCGGTTGAAGCTGCGGGCGCCAGCATCCTGAACACCGGCATCGGCTGGCATGAGGCACGGGTGCCGACCATTGCGACATCGGTTCCCCGGGCGGCCTTTGCGGATCTGACGGGGAGGCTGCGGCCAGAGGTGAAGATTCCGGTCATCACCAGCAACCGGATCAACACGCCCAAGGTGGCCGAGGGCGTGCTGGCGCGCGGCATGGCCGACATGGTGTCGATGGCGCGCCCCTTCCTTGCCGACCCGGATTTCGTGGTCAAGGCTGCCAGCGGGCGCGCGGCGCAGATCGCGCCCTGCATCGCCTGCAACCAGGCCTGCCTTGACCATACCTTTGCGGGCAAGCTGACATCCTGTCTTGTCAATCCACGCGCCTGCCATGAGACCGAGCTGCTCTATACGCCGACAAAAACCCCCAAGCGGGTGGCCGTGGTGGGGGCAGGCCCGGCGGGGATGACCTGTGCGATGGTGGCGGCAGAGCGTGGGCACACCGTTACCCTGTTCGAACGCGCAGGCGAACTGGGTGGGCAGTTGAATCTGGCCAAACAGGTGCCGGGCAAGGAAGAGTTTCATGGCCTTGTCGCATGGTTTGCAGCCGAGGTGACGCGGCTGGGGGTGGAAACCCGGCTTCAGACCGAGGCGACGCCCCAGGCGCTGACCGGGTTCGATGAAGTGGTGATTGCCACCGGCGTCACCCCGCGCGCGCCCGGCATTCCTGGACAGGAACGGGCGCTGGGCTACATCGACGTGCTGCGCGGTGCCAAGGCTGGCAAGCGGGTGGTGGTGGTGGGCGCTGGTGGCATCGGGTTCGATGTGGCGGAATATCTGGTGACCGATCACTCTGCCACCACCGACACGGCGCTTTGGCGTCAGGAATGGGGCGTGGGCGATCCGGCCAGAATACCGGGCGGTTTGGCAGAACCGGCGCCCGAGCCACCCCTGCGCGAGGTTTGGCTGTTGCAGCGCAAGCCGGAAAAGCCGGGCAGAGGCCTGGGCAAGACCACCGGATGGATTCACCGCGCCGCGCTGATGGCCAAGGGGGTCAAGATGATCGGCGGTTGCACCTATCAGGCCATCACCGAGCAGGGGCTGGCGGTTCTGCGCGATGGGCAACCGCAGCTTATCGAGGCGGATGACGTGGTGTTGTGCGCAGGCCAGGTGCCAGAGCGCGGCCTGTCCGACCGCCTGACTGCGGCAGGCATTTCGCACAACATCATCGGCGGTGCCGACGTGGCCGCCGAATTGGACGCAAAGCGTGCAATTGACCAGGGGGCACGGCTGGCGGCGCGGCTTTAGTTCAGAAGCGCGTCGATTTCCTTGGTAATCGACGCGGAACCTGGCTTGGTCATCGACCCCCAGGCCTTGATAAACTGCCCGTCCGGCCCGATCAGTATCTTGTTGAAGTTCCAGCCGGGGGCGAAGCCCTGCGTGTCCTTCACCCAAGCATAGAACGGATGCAACTCGCCCTTGGCAACATGCTGGATCGTGGTCATCGGCAAGGTCAGGTTGAAGTTCGCATCGCAGAATGCCTTGACGTCCTTGTCCGATCCCAGCTCCTGATTGAAGTCATCGGAAGGCACGGCCAGAACGATGGCGCGATCCTTGTAGGTATCCGAAAGGGCCTGAAGATCGTCATACTGCGGGGTAAAGCCGCACAGCGAAGCGGTATTGACGACCAACACCGGCCTGCCCCGCCAATTCGCAGTGTCATAGCTGCCACCATCGATCGAGGGGAAGGTAAAGCCGGGTGCCGGGTCTGCGGCACCGGCCGGGCTTGCTGCGGCCAGGGTAAGGCCTGCGATAAGACTGCGAAGGCGGGGCAGGGGCATGGCGATCCTCCTTGGACGAGATATATACGCCCGTTCCGCCGGTTTGGATCACGGCGCTTTGCGGATCGTATCGCCCGGCTCCAAGGTCGGGAACAACTCCAGCACCTCGCCGCCGATGATGCCGTCGTGACCCTTGCCCGCGATGATTTCCGCGGCCTTGCGTCCGATCTCCAACCGGCAGGCATCCATCGTGGCCAGTTTGCGCGGCAGACCATCCAGCAGCTCAACGCCGTTGAAGCCGGCCAGCCCGATCTTGCCCGGCACGTCCAGCCCCTTATCAAGGCAGTAAAGCAAGCCACCCGCGCCGATCATGTCGTTGGAGTAGTACAGAAAATCGACATCTGGATTACGGCTAAGAACCGCCTCGGTCATCTCGCGGCCTTTCAGCAATGCCGATCCGCCCGAATAGAACTCTCGGTCCACGAGTGTCAGGCCAGCCTTGGCCAGCGCATCCTCGAACCCTTCCAGCCGTTTGCGGGCGCGGTGGTCGTTGGGCATCTGGGTGCCCATGAAGGCAATGCGGCGATAGCCGGCCGCAATGATCGCCTCGGCCATCTGGCGACCGGCGCGGCGATGAGAAATGCCAACGGCGGAATCCACCGGCTCTCCGTCGATGTCCATGATCTCGACGATGGGAATGCCCGCCTGCGCCAGCATGGCGCGGGACGCAGGGGTATGTTCCAGCCCGGCAATGATCAGGCCAGAGGGCCGCCAGCTCAGCATTTCGTAAAGGACAGCCTCTTCCCGATCGGGCGAATAGTTCGACACCCCCACCACGGGTTGCAGGCCGGTATCTTCCAGCACCTCGGAGATGCCCGTCATCACCTCTGGGAAGACCATGTTCGAGAGTGACGGGATAACCACGCCGACCAGATTGACCCGCTGGCTGGCCAATGCCCCGGCGATCTTGTTGGGCACATAACCAAGGGCTCGGGCTGCGGCCAGCACCTTTTCACGCGTCGTTTCGGACACATCCCCCCGATTGCGCAACACCCGGCTGACCGTCATCTCGCTGACACCGGAGGCTTCGGACACATCGCGAAGCGTCAGGGGGCGGCGGGGGTCGAAACCGGAGGGTTTGGTCACTTGTTGACTGTCCTGAAAGCAATGCCTCAAACCGAAGGCTTTGCCAATGTTAGCGGCAAAACCCGGCTTGTCCATCCCTGCGGTCCCACCATCCGGGCGATGGCGCATGGGAATCGCGCGGCAGTCCGGTTTGACCCGTTGCCTTGCCATCCGATCCGGGGCAAAACGCCTTTGGAAGGCCTCGTAGCTCAACGGATAGAGCGTCCCCCTCCTAAGGGGAAGGTTGCAGGTTCAAGTCCTGCCGGGGTCGCCAGCAAAATCAAGATAAATCAACGGTTATTGGCATCGGTGCCTGCGGCGTCCTGTTGATTTTGCAGCTTTATGCGTACGAATACGAAGAACGACGCGAGAACATTCGTACAGTTCCCGTACAAAGCGCGTCCTGCGATTCGCGGAATGTTCTTCCAAACTGCTCTATGCCTGATGAGCGCGATAACGATCTTCCCTGGCGCTGTGCGCGGCCTTCGCCTGTAAAGCAGGAGCCGCGCTATGAGCTGGCGCGTTACAAACATGTGCGCTGGGCGGCGGTTTGGTCGCCCGGTTCACAAGCCGATCATCATGTTCTTGGCAGACAAGGCCAGTAATGACGGGTCGGGCATTTGGTGTTCCAAGGGCACCATCGCAGCGCATACCGAGTTGGGCGACTTCTCGGTCAAGCGCGCGATCAAAGAATTCGTTGATGCAGGCATCCTCACCGAAAGCGGCATCCTCTCCAACAGGGGGAGGTTGAAGGCGCGGCCTGACGTCATCTTCGGGATGGAGATGTTCCTCGCATCGAGCCTGACCCACTCGCGGCGGAGCCCGACAAGGGTGCCGGGGCGGAGACCAGAGAACAGCCCAGCTCGTGCATGTCACGGCGCAGCGCAAGGGTGCACCACAGCAGGATGTTTCGGGGGGCAGGTCAGGGGCGAATCGTGCCGGGGCGGCCCCGAAACATTCTCCCCCGCGCCCCCCGAAAGAGAGTTGCCGATCCGTTCAGCATGATCCGAAGCTTGTTTCCTGTCGCGACGCAGGCCCCAGCTTTGTCAATCCGGCAGGGCCATGGGGCCAAGTTCTGGCCAAAGGTCACCAGGGCCGGGATTTTCCAGGGGGCTTGCGCCCTGCATATGGGACATGATGCCCCAGACCGCGTTGAGGGCGGTTTGCACGGCGCCTTCCACCCAGGCGGGTGTCCAGCTTATGCCATCCCCTGCCAGGAAGATGCCGCGCTGCTCGGTGGGCATGTCCTGCTGCATGAAATGCCCGTACATGCGGTGGTTATAGCGATAATGACCCGGCAGCGCGCCCTTGAAGCCACCAAGGAAGTTCTCATCCGCCTCCCAGCTTACACAGATGGGATTGCCACGGATGTGGCTGCGGATGTCAACGTCAGGATAGATCCGCTCCAGCGCGGAAAGCGCAAGCTGAACCCTTTTTTCGGGGCCATAGGGAAGCACCTTCAGCGCGTCGGTCATCCAACTGTAGGACAGGCATATGACAGCCGGTTTTTCAGGACCATAGTCGAAGAAGTAGGTGCCGCGCGTGATCCGGTCGGTCAGCGTCATCGACAAAAGCGGCCGTCCGTCCGGGCCGATGTCGTTCCAGAACGGGCGATCAACCATGACGAAAGTCTTGGCGGCCTGCATATACCGGGTGCGATCAAGGGCCATCCACATCTTCTGGTCGAAAAGCGCCTCATCGACCGCGACGGAAGTGGTCAGCAGATGGCTCTGGCAGGTGGCCAGTACTGCGGCATAGTCGCGCGCGACGCCCCAGATGTCCGTCACTGTCAGCCCGCCCTTGGGGTTGCGTGCAATGCGCACCGCCCGCCCCAGCGTCGCCCCGCCGTTCAGCCCGGCCAGTGTCGTTCCCTCGGGCCAGTGAGCGCAGGCGGCAGGCGCGCGCCAAAGGCGCTGCAACACGTTTTCAACCCCCCCGACGATGAAACGCTGGTGGTCGTCCAGTTCCAGCAGGTTCACCCGCAGGATCTCCAGCATCGAGTTCGGAAAGTCACTGTCCCAGCCGCCGGTTCCAAAGCCCACCTGCCCGAAGACCTCGCGGTGACGAAAGCTGAGCGATTGGAAAGCCTTGGATGAAACGACGAAATCATAGAAGGTCCGCTCATCCCACTTCGCGACCAGCGGATCCCATAGCGCCTTGAGCCGCAGGGCATCGCGGTCACGGACCGCTTGGGTCAGGGCGGTGAAATCGCTGTGTTCTTCCAGCGCGGCACGATAGGCGGCGGCGACTTCGTGGTAGATTTTCGGCAGATCGTCCAGACCACGGGCGAAGTGTGTTTCGCCTTCAAGGTCGATGACCGTCGATCCTGCGGTCGGGGTCAGCGGGTTGGGAAACGGGCGACTTTCCAGACCCAGCAGGTCCACATAGTGATAAAATGCGCGCGACGATACGGGAAAGCGCATGCCACCCAGCTCGGCGATGACATCTTCGGTGCCCTCGAAGATCTCGGACCGCAGTCGGCCGCCAAATTTGGCAGATTCGTAAATGATGGGTCGCAGCCCCATCTTCATCAGCTCATATCCGGCGACGATGCCTGATGCCCCCGAGCCGATGATTGCGACCGTCTCGCCGTGACGATCCGGCGGGATGTGACCCAATCCGGCCGGATGGTTCAGCCAGTCGTCATAGGCAAAGGGAAAGTCGGGGCCAAAGGCGGTAACCGGCTTTGTGGCGTTCATGATCAGACGGTCTTTCTAACGGACGCAAAATCGCGCAAATCTTCGACAGATTATTGCTTGTGGCGGCGGCGAAAGTGAAGCTGGCACTCTGGCAGTCAGAGCCGACAAATGGACGGATAGAGACAGTTTTCCCGTCATTTTGCACGCAGTTGCAGGCAGTTGCGAAAGCGGGGGCAAAACTGCTGATCCTGCCCGAACTGTTCTTGCCGGGCTGTAATCGGCCTGATTTGCATGTGTCTGGCGCGCAGCCTGTCGAAGGGAATGGATGGGGCGCCTGCGCGAGATGGCGCCCAATGCCGGTTGCGGCATTTGCCTTGGTAGGGCAGAGCGTGACGGCAACAGTGGTTACAATGCCACCGCAACCATCGGGCTGGACGGCGCTATCCTGGGCCAATTTTGTGGGTGCCCAGTGCGATGTGACATTTGGCGGCATGTCGGTCATCGTCGGGCCGGATGGCCAGACGCTGGCCAGCGTCTGGGCGAAGGGCGAGGCCGTGCCGATTGTCGATCTTGCGGCCGCTTCAGCGGTTCCCGTGCGATTGCGATCCGAGCAGCGGCAGGAATATCGCCCCGTAAGGGGGGGGATCAGGGGCGCAGATGCCGCTCGAGGTCGGCCGCCATACCGGCAGCCTCTTCCTCAAGAAAGGTGATGAAGCGTTTGATCTGCGTCAGCCGGTTGCTACGCGCCGGATACCATAGGGACACTCTATATGGCACCGGCACGGACAGACGCCGAAAGACGACCGCGCCCCCGATGTGGCTGGCCGCAGTCAGCGGGTTGATCACAGAGACGCCGACGCCCGCCGCAACCATTGTGCAGACGCTGGCCGCGGTCGTGGTCTCGGCGGCATAATCACGGGCCACCCCAGCCTCGTGGAATACAACATCGAGCTTGTGCCTATAGGGATCGTTCTGGCCGAAATAGATGAAGGGCTGGCCTGCGAAATCCGCTGCGGTGAGTTCGGTACGCAAGGCAAGCGGATGGCCTTGGGGCAAGACGCATACCATATCGCCCACGAATACCGCGGCGCCGGTGGTGCTTTCGCGCTCAAACAGGTTCTCGGCCAGACAAAGATCGAAAACCTGTGTCGTCATCTCCTGTCGCAGCGACAGTTCCTCATGCGAATGGATCGAGAATTGCACCGGCGGCCGCGTTCCGACAAACCGCTGGATCACACGGGGGATGATTGATTCTGCATAGGCCGGAATGCTGGCGATGCGAAAGTTCGCCGCATTGCGGGTGCGGATCGCCGAAGCGGCCCGGCTGATCTCGTCCAGGCCGATAAAAGAGCGGAGCACCACCTCATGCAGCAAGACGGCCTGCTCGGTCGGCGTCAGCCGCTTGCCAAATCGCTGAAACAGATCGAACCCCATCCTGCTTTCGATCTCGCGCAATTCACGGCTGAGGGTGGGTTGCGAGCTGCCCAGCCTTGCGGCAGCGGCGGTGATACTTTTGTGCACCATGATCGCGTTGAAGACGTCGATCTGGCGCTGGTTCAGTTTCATGATCCACCCCCATTTTCGATCTTATATATCGAAAACGCATAAGATAGGGCTATGAAGTATTTCGTTGGCATGAAAACTTCTGGAACAGTGGCGGAAATCTGCATCAGCCAAGGCGCCACGATGACTGAATCCGCCATCCTTGCCCGTGACGCCATGCTTGGCGATACTGTCTGTCGCGATCCCTCCGAGGAGTGGCTGACGCGCCGCAAGGGCGCGCTGTGCGCCGAAGGGGTGCCGCTGGCCCGCATCGCCGCTGCCGTCGGAACACCGTTCTATGCCTATTCGGCGGCAACCCTGCGCGCTGGGTATGGCGCGCTGTCAGCGGCGGTCGCGCCGCACGGGGTCTCTGTCTGTTTTGCCGTCAAGGCCAACAGCAACACGCATGTCCTTGCCGAATTCGCCCGACTGGGGGCCGGAATGGACATCGTTTCGGGGGGCGAGATGACGCGGGCGCTGGCGGCGGGCACCCCTGCCGAGCGGATCATCTTTTCCGGTGTCGGCAAGACCGGGGACGAGATCCGCGCTGCACTCAAGGCCGGACTGCACCAGATCAACGTCGAAAGCGCGGCCGAGCTGGAGGCTGTCGCCGCCATCGCGCGCGAAATGGGTCTGCGCGCGCCGGTGGCGCTGCGCGTCAACCCCGATGTGGACGCGCTGACCCACGCCAAGATCACCACCGCCCGCAAGGACAGCAAGTTCGGCATCGCCATCGCCGAGATCCCTGCGCTGTACGCAGCCGCCGCGGCCCGGCCCGAGCTGCGGGTTGTGGGGCTGGCGCTGCATATCGGCTCGCAGATTCTGGACCTGACGCCATTTCGCCTGGCATGGACCGCGATGGCCACCCTGATCCACGAACTGCGCGCGGCAGGCGAAAAGGTGGAACGGCTGGATCTTGGCGGCGGTCTGGGCATCGGCGGCGACGGCCAGCCCGGCCCGGACATCGCCGAATATGGCCGTCTTATCGGCCAGACGGTCGGCGGCCTGGGCCTGAAGCTGAATGTCGAGCCGGGGCGGTGGCTGTGTGGCCGCGCCGGGGTTCTGGTGACGCAGGTGCTTTATGTAAAGCCCGGCGACGGGGCGGATTTCATCATCCTCGATGCCGCCATGAATGACTTGATGCGGCCTGCCCTATATGACGCGCATCACCCGGTCAGCCCGGTTCATGTCCCGCGTGGCGCCACCCTGCGTCGCGCCTGCCGACTGGTCGGCCCGATCTGCGAAAGTTCGGATGATTTCGGGGCATATCATGACCTTGGCTCTCTTCTAGCGGGGGATCTTCTGGCCTTCCGCGACGCTGGGGCCTACGGTGCAACCATGTCATCCACCTACAACTCGCGCGATCTGATTCCAGAGGTTCTGGTGGATGGTAACCAGTTTCGGGTGATCCGTCGCCGCGTCGATATTCACGAGGCGCTGCGGCTGGAACAGCCGGGCCCCTGGCAGGGGGCAGACTGAACGCGCGAAAGAAGGGGGGCACCCTGCGGCAGGGCCCAACCGCAACAACAAGTCGCACGGAGCCGCAGACAGCGGCAAAACCGCCAACCGACAACGAGGTATAACGTGACCAAGAAAATGAAACTGCTTCTGGCCTCGGGCCTGGCCAGCCTTGTGCTGATGTCCCCCGCCCTGGCCGAGAACATGCTGCGGATCTCCTATCCCGAGGATCCGAAAACCGCCGACGTGCAGATGACGACGGATTCCTACACCCTGCCGCTGAACATCTTCGACCGGCTGGTCGAATCCGAGACCACCGGCCCCGGAGTTTCGGCGCTTGTGCCGGGTCTGGCCGAAAAATGGGAGATTTCGGCCGACGGGCTGACCTATACCTTCCACCTGCGCGCGGGCGTCAAGTTCCACGACGGCGCGGTCCTGAAGGCCGATGACGTGGTTTACACCTTCGACCGGATGCTGAACCCGGCGACCAAGGCGCTGAACACCGACATCCTGACCTTCATCGCCGGCGCGCAGGAACGGATGGACGGCAAGGCCGACAGCGTGTCGGGCCTGAAGGCGTTGGATGACCAGACCGTGCAGATCACGCTGACGCAACCCTATGCGGCGTTCCTGGCACTCCTCGCCTCGCCCGGCGCCTCGATTTACGAGCGCGCCTTTACCGAGAAGGCGGGCGACCAGTTCGGCCTGACGCCGGAAACCACCAACGGCACCGGCCCCTTCATCCTGACCGACTATACCCTCAACGACAGCGAGACGCTGGAGGCGAACGAGAACTACTGGCGCGGGCGGCCCAAGCTGGACCGGCTGCTGATCCGCGTGGTGTCGGATTCCGAAACCCTGCGGATGTTGTTCGAATCCGATGAGATCGACGTGTTCGACCTCGATTACGCGCCGACCCAGACGCCCTACTTCTACGGCAGCGACCAGTGGAAGGATCAGGTGCGGTCCGGCCCGCGCGTCGGCATCTACTATTACAACATCAACCAGCTGAAAAAGCCGTTCGATGACGTGCGGGTGCGGCAGGCCTTCCAGATGGCGATCGACCGGCAGACCATTCTGGACAAGAACTTCTACGGCAAGGGCAAGCTGGAAGACGGCGTGATGCCGCGTGGTCTGGCCTGCTATATGCCCGCCACGCCGATCGAGTACAACCCCGCCAAGGCCAAGGAACTGCTGAAAGAGGCGGGTTATCCAGACGGGGTCGAGATCAACCTGCAACAGGTGTCGAGCTGGTCAACGAAATGGTCTGACATGAACCAGATCATTCAGGCCCAGGTGGCCGAGGCCGGGTTCAAGGCCAATATCGTCACCACCGACGAGGCGGCCTTCCTTGCCGCCCGCAAGGTGGGCGAGGCCGAGGCCTATACCCAGGTCTGGTCGGCCGACTTCAACGACCCCGACAACTTCTTCTACACCTTCTTCTCGGAATCCGGCACCAAGACGCGCGGCTACAACAACAACGACCCCGAGGTTTTCGCCGCCATCGAAAAGGCGCGCGGCATGACCGACCAGGCCGAACGCTGCAAGCTGTATCAGGATCTGACGGCGCAGATCGTCGGCAAGGATGCCGCCTGGGTGCCGCTGTTCAGCCTGGACCACAGCTATGTGGTGCAGCCCCGCGTCAAGAACTTCACCGTGCCGTGGAACGGCTGGAGCGACATGAACTATTACAACGTCGAGGTCGAGTAAGGGCCATGGGCCGGGGGGTCTGCCCCCCGGCCCGCAGCCTTGTGGCGCCGCAGAAAGAGCACCCCCTCAATGTTGATGTTCGCCGTCAGACGCATCCTCGTGTCGATCCCGGTCCTGATCGGGATCACGCTGATCCTGTTCGTCATGCTGAACGTGGTTCCCGGCGACCCCATCGCGCTGATGATGAAGGAACATGCCAGCCCTGAGGTCATCGCGCGGGTGCGCGAGCAAATGCACCTCGATGACCCGATGATCAGCCGTTACTTCAGCTTTCTGTGGAACGCCGTGCAGGGCGATCTGGGCAATTCGATCAAGCTGAACCGCCCGGTGACGGACCTGATCCTCAAGGCCTTTCCCAACACGCTGCTGCTGGCGGTCTGTGCCGCGCTGGTCTCGTGGGTGGTGGGCATTCCGGCGGGCATCCTGTCGGCGGTGCGGCGCGACAGCTTTCTGGACCGCTTTTTCATGGGCTTTTCGCTTCTGGGCGTGTCGATGCCGATCTTCTGGTCGGCGCTTCTCTTGCAATACGTCTTCGCCATGAAGCTGAAACTGCTGCCGGTCTCGGGCTTTTACGGCTGGCAATATCTGGTGCTGCCGTCGATCGTGCTGGGCTGGTCCTCTGCCGGCGTCATCGCCCGGCTGACGCGATCGAGCCTCTTGGAGGTGATGCGGCTGGATTATATCCGCACCGCCCGCGCCAAGGGGCTGCGCGAGACCGGGGTGATCACCCGCCATGCGCTGAAAAACGCGCTGATCCCGGTGGTGACGATCATGGCGATCCAGGTCGCGGGCCTGCTGTCGGGCGCGGTGATCACCGAGGCGATCTTTTCCATCCCCGGCGTCGGGCGGATCACGGTCAGCGCGATCTCGTCGCGCGACATGCCGCTGTTGCAGGGGGCGGTGCTCTTTGCCACGGTTCTGGTGATCCTTGGCAATCTGGTGGCCGACATCCTCTATTCCATCCTTGACCCGCGCATCCGCGCCCAGATGCGGAGCGAGGCGTCGTGACCCATACCTCTGATCTGGCCCCCGATTTGCCACCCGATCTGGCCCCGGCCCACGAGGCGCTGGAGGAAGCGAGCTTCCTGCGCGATACCGTCCGCGCCTTTCGCCGGAACCGCATGGCGATGGTTGGCCTCGCCTTCGTGGTGGCGCTGGTCGTCTGCGCGGTCTTTGCCCCCTGGATCAGCCCGCACGACCCCTATCGCGTGGCGCTGGATGAACAGCTGCTCGGCCCGTCGCGGACCTATTGGCTCGGCACCGACAATTTCGGCCGCGACGTGCTGACCCGCATCCTTTACGGCGCGCGCATCTCGCTGGTGGTGGGCATCGTGCCCAGCCTGATCTCGCTCGCCATCGGGGCGGTCATGGGCATTCTCAGCGGCTATCTTGGTGGACGGACCGACTTCGTTGTCATGCGGCTGGCCGACATGATGATCGCCTTTCCCTCGCTGCTTCTTGCGATGGTGGTGATGTACACGCTGGGGGCGAACCTTCTGAACATCTTCCTCGCGCTGGCGCTGGTCGGCTGGGCCTCGGTCGCGCGGGTGGTGCGGTCGCAGACGCTGGCCCTGCGCGAGAAGGAATTCATCGAGGCGGCGCGCGCCAACGGCACCTCGCGCAGCCGCATCATGTTCGGCCACATCTTTCCCAACGTGATCCCGACGCTGATCGTGCTGTTCTCGCTGTCGATCCCCGAGGCGATCATGTGGGAATCGAGCCTGTCGTTCCTGGGCGTCGGCGTCCAGCCGCCCGAGGCGAGCTGGGGCCTGCTGGTCGCCAAGGGCAAGGAATACATGTTCCAGGCCCCCACCGTCGCCATCGCCCCCGGCATCGCCATTCTGCTGACGGTGCTGGCGTTCAATTTCATTGGCGACGGGCTGCGCGACGCGCTTGACCCGTCGATGAAGGATTAGGCCATGGCGGATAACATCCTTTCCGTGCGCGGCCTGACCACCGAGTTTTCCGGCGGGCGCGGCGATGTGCGGGTGCTGGACGACCTGTCCTTTGACGTGGGGCGCGGCCGCATCGTCGGGCTGGTCGGCGAAAGCGGTTCAGGCAAGAGCATGACGGCGCTGTCGCTGATGGGCCTTGTGCCGCAGCCGCAGGGGCGCGTGACCGCCCGGTCGATCCTGCTTGATGGCACCGAGATTTCCAGACTGGGGCCCGCAGGGATGCGCGCACTTCGCGGCCGCGACATCGCAATGGTGTTCCAGGAACCGATGACCAGCCTGAATCCCGTCCGCAAGGTCTGGGAACAGGTGGGCGAGCCACTGGCGATCCATCACGGCCTTGGCCGCCGTGCCATCCGCGCTCGGGTGCTGGAAATGTTCGAGATGGTCGGCATCCCCGACCCGAAAACCCGGCTGGACGCCTATCCGCACCAGTTATCGGGCGGGCTGCGCCAGAGGGCGATGATCGCCATGGGTCTCATCTGCGAGCCGAAGCTGCTGATCGCGGATGAACCGACGACGGCGCTGGACGTGACGACGCAGGCACAGATCCTGCGGCTGATGCGCGAATTGCGCGACCGGGTGGGCACCTCGATCATCATGATCACCCATGATCTCGGCATCATCGCCGAGATGTGCGACGAGGTGAACGTGATGTATGCGGGTCAGATCGTCGAACAGGCCGATGTGTTCGATCTGTTCGAGAAGCCTTCGCACCCCTACACCCGCGGCCTTCTTGCCTCGATCCCGCGCGCAACCGAGCCTCGGGCGGGGCGGCGGATGCCCTCGATACCCGGTATGGTGCCCAATCTGGCAAAACTGCCGCCCGGTTGCCGTTTCAGCCCGCGCTGCGCCGAAGCGATGCCGATCTGCCGCCGCCCGCCCGACCTGGCTACGCTGGACGGGGGCCATGTCGCACGCTGCTGGCTGCATGCCGCGCCCGATACCCGCCCCATGGGAGAGACCGCATGACCGCCTCTGACATCGTTCTGTCGGTCCGCGACGTGACCAAGCACTACCGCGTCGGCGGCGGTTTTGCCGGTGGTCCGGCCAAGGTGGTGCGCGCGGTCGATGGTGTCACGCTGGATATCCGCGCGCGCGAAACCTTTGCGCTGGTCGGAGAATCCGGTTGCGGCAAGACCACGCTGGGCCGCGTCATGCTGCGCCTGCAAGAGCCGACCTCGGGCCAGATCGACTATCGCGGCACCGATCTGACGGGGCTGGACGAGGCGGCGATGCGGGCCTTGCGCAAGCGGCTTCAGATCGTGTTTCAGGATCCCTATGCCTCGCTGAACCCCCGGATGCGGATTGGCGAAATTCTGGCCGAACCGCTGCGCAGCCATGGCTATGGCCCGCCCGCCGACATTCGCGACCGCTGCGCCGAGTTGTTGGAGATGGTAGGGCTGCGCAAGCAGTATCTGCACAACTATCCCCATCAGTTTTCCGGCGGCCAGCGCCAACGGATTGGCATCGCCCGGGCGCTGGCGAACAACCCCGATTTCGTGGTTTGTGACGAAAGCGTCTCGGCGCTGGATGTGTCAATCCAGGCGCAGGTGCTCAACCTGCTGGCCGATCTTCAGGACCGGCTGAAGCTGACGTATTTCTTCATCACCCACGACCTTGCCGTCGTGCGCCAGTTTGCCGACCGGGTGGGGGTGATGTTTCTGGGTCGTCTGGTGGAACTGGGCACGACCGAAGAGTTGTTCGCCCAACCGCTGCACCCCTATACCATGCTGCTGATGTCGGCAGTGCCGCGTCCTGATCCGCGCCAGCGTGGGCGTGACCGACCGATGATGCAGGGAGAGATTCCCAGCCCGATGCACCTGCCGTCCGGATGCCGGTTCCATACCCGCTGCCCCTTCGCGCAAGAGATTTGCCGCCGCGAAGACCCCTCGTTGCAAGCCATCGGCAGCCGCGCCGTGGCCTGCCATTTCCCATTGTCCGGCTGAGGAGACCCCAATGGACCTGATCGTGACCCGGCAGGGCGATATCTGGCAGGCACGCTTTGGCGACAGGATCTGGCGCGCGGCGGTGGGCCGTAGCGGCATCGCGCCAAAGCGGGCCGAGGGTGACGGCATCAGCCCGACAGGCTGCTGGCCGATCCGCCGCGTGCTTTACCGTGCCGACAAGCTGCCATCGGCACCGGTAACGGTGTTTCCAACCGCAGTCATCGCCCCGGATGACGGCTGGTGCGATGCGCCGGAACACCCCGCCTACAACCGCCCCGTCAAGCTGCCATTCGCCGCAAGCCATGAGGAGATGTGGCGAGCAGATGACCTTTATGACATCGTGGTGGTGTTGGGCCAGAATGACGACCCGGTGATACCGGGGGCGGGAAGTGCGATCTTTCTGCACGTCGCCAGCGCAGGCTATGGCTCGACCGCCGGCTGTGCCAGCATGACCCGAGACGACCTGCTGGAGTTTCTGGCACTGGCCGGACCAGATACCCGGCTCTGCTTTCGCGAAGCGCCGTGACAGCTAGGCACATGGCAGGGATCGACATGAAGGTGCTGGAAAGGGCCTTGGACCTTCTGCCAGATCACTATCGCGGACCCGCCGGGGTTGCGGGCGTGGTCTATCAGGGACAGGTCGTTGCGCGGCGTGCCTGGGGTTATGCCGATGTGGCCCGGCGATTGCCGATGACAACGGCGCGGCGGATGCCGATCTGCTCGATCTCGAAACAGATGACCTGCGCGCTGTTGCTGGACTTGTTCGACGACCCTGAAGTTTTGGCTCCGCTGTTGCCCGACCTGCTGCCAAATTTCGCTGGCCCGCTGCCCACTGTGGCGCAGCTCTGTCACAACCAGTCGGGCCTGCGCGATTATTGGGCACTGACCGTGCTGCATGGAGCAGCCCCCGAGGGGCGTTTTACCGAAGCCGATGGCCTTGATCTGCTAGGCCAGGCCCGCCACGGCCAATTCCCGCCAGGCAAGCAATACTCTTATTCCAACGGAAACTATCGCCTGTTGGCCGAATTGATCCGTCGCGCAACCGGGTGCGATTTCGGCGACCTTTTGGCCGAGCGCATCCTGCGCCCTGCCGGTATGCCGACGGCCGGGCTGGTTGCCGATATGCGCCAGCGCGTGGACGAAGTGATCGGCTATGAGGGCAACGATGAGGTTGGCTTTCTGCCTGCCGAAAGCGCGATCACTTGGTTCGGAGATTCGGGCGTCTCTGCCTCGCTCGACGATATGTTGGCTTGGGAGACATATATCGACGCTGGCCGCGATGATCCTAGGGCGCTTTACAACCGTATCTCGGCACCGGTGTGGTTTGCCGATGGCAAACCGGCCTCCTACGGGTATGGCCTGCGCCGCTATCGGCGGGGTGGTGTCGAGATCACCGCACATGGTGGCGGGGTGCGGGGCTTTTGTTCCTATCGGCTGCATGTGGCCGCCGAACGGTTATCAGTCGTGGTGATCTTCAACCACGAGGCCAGCGCAATGCGCGCGGCCGAAGGGGTGATGGCCGCGGCGCTTGGGTTGGAAACCGCATCGGCGGGCGGCCCGGGCAAAGGCTGGGATGGCCTTTGGTATGATGAGGAGAATGCGCTTTTCCTGCGCACCCGCGATGTACCGGGCGGGGTGCGCCTGTATTATGCGGTGTCGCCCGTTATTGTGCCACAGACCGCCGAGGGCGAAGCCGCAGGCGCCGAACTGTCGCTGCGCCGTGAAGGCGACCTTTTGGTGATGGAGCGTGCCGCGGAAAACCGGACCGTGCGTGCCCGCAGGTTGCATCCCTTGGATTGGGCCGATGCTACTCGCATCGCCGGGCGATATCATTCCGACGAAATTGGTGCGTCGATGGTCATCGAGGCTCGTGACGGGGCAGCCGCCATCGGCTTCGAGGGAATGCTTGGCCTTGGCCCGATGGAGCGGATGTATCCCTTGGCATGTGACCTGTGGTCGGTTACCAGCCGCCGCGCCATGGATGCGGCCCCGCCAGGCGAATGGACCCTGCAAATCCGTCGCGATGAGGGCGGGCAGGTGGTCGGACTGACCATCGGCTGCTGGCTCGCGCAGAAGATAGATTACTCCTTATGCGAAAGACAAGGATGATCGGTTGCCCGAACTTGCGCCGACTTAGAGGAGGCTCTTGATCCCAGCTCTTGGCTTTCACTGGAAAAGGGTTCACGCAGGCAAGGGGGCGCGGATCAGTTGACAGAATGCAGACAGTTGACGCGGTTCTGCCATGACGTTTTCTCTTCATTGAAATGCAGCTTACTCCGGCCGGGATTATGCTGCGAAAGACATCGATGAGTTCTATAATCCCGTCAGGCGGCATTCATCGCGCGGCTACCAAAGTCCTGTCGTCTTCGACCGGAAGGCCCAAAGCAAGATGTCGTCGATGCGCGGCGCGGGATGGCCGTTAGCGATGGCGGTCAGGTTTTTTGCACATTTAGGCGTAAGGTTCGACAGCGTTCAGCTTGCAGGTTTCGATCAGTGAGGCCATACGCGCCCCGGCGCATACTGCCCTTGCTCGAGGATCTGCAAAAGCTGGAACGCGGGCTGACCGTCGATCCGTTGAACCCGCTGTTCCGCGATATCGGCATCAATCACCTGAAAAGTCGCCTGCGGTCGCATCCCGATGTCGCGGCGGCCCACCACGCCGATCTGGTGGCCGAGATTCTGGTCTGACGGATTGTCATCAACAAAACGCCCGCCATACTGGCGGGCGTTTTCTTTTGGTTGCGGATCAGGCGGCGACGGTTGCCCGATTGAGCAGGGGCGCAAACTGCGACACGGCACGCTCCAGCCGCGCCAGCAACAGCGGCGAGCTTGGCTGACTCTCAACGAAATCGGCCGCTCCGGCATAAACGCCGGTCGGCAGGGTGGCAGCCTCGAAAAAGCCCAGCAAGGGGCGCAGTTGATGCTCGATGACCAAAGCATGTTTGTCTCCGCCGCCTGTTGCGACCAGCAAGACCGGCTTACCCGCCAGAGCCGCAGGATCAAGCAGGTCGAACAGGTGCTTCAGAAGGCCGGTATAGCTGCCCTTGTACACGGGGGTGCCGATGACCAGCGCATCGGCAGACAGGATGCTATCAAGAACGGCCATTGCCGATGGGGTCAGTTGGTCCAGCGACAGGGCCGCACCAAGCGACGGCAGCAGGTCGCCCAGATCGAAGGTTACGGCGGTTCCCCCATGACGTTGTGCGGCCTGTGACGCGGCCAGATGCACCAGCGCCCGGGTTTTCGACGGTTGGCTGAAACTGCCTGCCAGGCCAGCGATGCGGATCGTCATGATCATCCTTTCTATATAACGAGTTATTGAGTCGTCATTAACGTAGCCCCATCCGCCACAAGCGGCGATTCCAAAGGGTGACGTCCGGCAGCGGGAATTTTCTGCCCCGACAGGCTTGGATGGAGAATTTCCCCAAAGCATCGGGCGACAAGCCGCCCGTGAACCCGGATGGCGCAGAGGCAGGGGAGCGAGCGGTCGCGGCCCTGTGCGAGATGGGGTCCGGCATTGATAGGCTAGCCATCAGAAGGCGATTGGCATTCGCGATTCGAGATTCTCGTCAGGCGATCAGAGGACTGGCGTGGTTTTCAGCTCCAGAGGAAAAATCTTTCGCCAGCGCCTGTTGGGACAGATGGCAGATTTCGCAGGGTGGCCATTGCGCGAATGGCCAGAACTTTCGGGCGGCCGCGCGTATCTTCCCTCTGCGCTGTAGCCCGAGAAGCCCGCAGAAAATTCTTCCTTTGTCAGCGGTTTGCCCACGGTCAGGGCGCTGTTGGGCCGTCAAGAAAAGAATGCCGGATGTCTTGCCAGCCGTCATTTAATCTACTGAAATTGTCGTGATTAAAATCTGATCGCTTCCATCCGCAGGACCACTCCATGCCCTATGCCATCAGCCTTTTGGACAAAAGCCCGGTCGCCACTGGCTCTACTGCGGTCGAGGCGTTGCAAACCTCGGTCGCCTTCGCCCGGACGGCCGAGCGGCTGGGCTACCATCGGCTGTGGCTGGCCGAGCATCATGGCACGCCGCAACTGGCAAGTTCGGCGCCAGAGGTCGTGGCGGCGCATCTTCTGGCCGCGACCCAGCGTATCCGCATCGGTACGGGTGGGGTGTTGTTACAGCATTACAGCCCCTTCAAGGTGGCCGAGGTTTTTGGCGTGCTGTCGGCCCTTGCGCCGGGGCGGGTCGATCTGGGCATCGGCAAGGCGCCGGGGGGTTTGCCGTTCGGCACCCGGGCCCTGCAATCGGAACACGGGGCACAGCGCCGCAGCTTTGAGACAAAGCTGGAAGAGCTGGAACGGTTCCTGACTGGCACCCTGCCCGAAAGCCATATGTTTTACGGCGCCGAGGCCCTGCCGCGCCCCCCGGTTCAGCCGCAGAAATTCCTTCTGGGCGCTTCGCCGGAAAGTGCTTCGCTTGCCGCCCGGCTGGGCTGGGATTTCACCTATGCCGGGCATCACGATGGCAACCCCGATGCCGTGGCGCGCGCGCTTGCCGCCTATGAGGGGGCGGCGGATCGCAAGGCGTCGTTGGCACTTGCCGCCATCATCGCGCCGACCCGGGCAGAGGCAGAGGCGCAAGGGGCCGAACATCGCATCTTCAAGGTGACGCTGGCTGATGGTCATTCCATCAACCTGCCAAACCCAGAGGCTGCTGCCGAATATGCCCGGCAAGCGGGTGGCCAACCCTACGCATTGGAGGAGCGCCGCCCCTCTGTCCTGATCGGCACCGGAGAGGAGGTGCGAGCGCAACTTGACGACCTGCATCACCGCTTTGGCGTGACCGAATTCATTCTCGACATTCCCACTGCAAACCGCACCGCCCGCCTGCAAGCCATCGAGCTTTTGGCGGGGGCCGGTCTGCGCCGCGCAGCCTGAAAGGACACGCCATGACCCAGAACATCCCCTTCGGTATCATGCTGCACGGTGCTGGCGGGCACATGAATTCGTGGAAACACCCCTCGGGCCCGGCCGACGCCTCGGTCAATCTGCAATTCTACATCGACACCGCGCAAAAGGCCGAGGCGGCGGGCATCGCCTTTGCCTTCGTCGCCGATGGTCTGTTCATCAATGAAAAGTCGATCCCGCATTTTCTGAACAGGTTCGAGCCCCTGACGATCCTGTCGGCCCTTGCTGCGGCAACCACGAAGATCGGCCTCGCCGGGACGGTTTCGACCAGCTACTCCGACCCCTTCACCGTGGCACGCCAATTCGCCTCGCTGGATCTGATTTCCGGCGGGCGGGCAGGGTGGAACGTGGTGACGACGCCGCTGGAAGGCAGCGCCAGGAACTACAGCCGCGCCCACCCTGATCATGCCCTGCGCTATGAGATCGCCGATGAGTATCTGGCGGTCACCCAGGGGCTTTGGGATAGCTGGGACGACAACGCCGTGGTGAGGAACCGCGAGACGGGGCAATTCTTCGACCCCGCCGGGCTGCATCCGCTGTACCACAAGGGGCGGTTCTTTCAGGTGGAAGGGCCGCTGAACATCGGTCGGTCGAAACAGGGCCAGCCGGTGATCTTTCAGGCAGGCTCTTCCGGTGCGGGTATCGGGCTGGCGGGCAAATATGCCGATGCGGTCTTTACCAATGTCGAGACGCTGGAGGAAACCGCCGCGTTTACCCGCAAGGTCAAGGATGCCGCACAGGCCCATGGCCGGGCGCGGGGCGATGTCAAGGTTTTCCCCGGCATCTCGCCCATCATAGGCCGCACCCGCGCCGAGGCCGAGGCGAAATATGACACGATCCGCAATCTGCTGACCATCGACGAGGCGCTGGACTATCTGGGCCGGTTCTTCGACCATCACGATTTCTGCCAGTATGATCTGGATGCGCCGTTCCCCGATCTGGGTGAGGTGGGCAAGAACAGTTTCCAATCCACCACCGACCGGATCAAGGGTGACGCGGCCAAGACCGGCAAGACCCTGCGGCAGGTCGCGCTGGAGGTGGCGACCCCGCGCCCGACCTTCCTGGGCACGGGGGCCGAGGTGGCCGAAAAGATGATCCGCTGGATCGACGCGGGCGCTGCGGATGGGTTCATCCTTGGCTTTGCGGTTCAGGCCGAGGGGCTGGAGGATTTCGTGACGCAAGTCATCCCGCAGCTAGAGGCGCGGGGCCGCTATAGCCGCAGTCTGCGTGGCGAAACATTGCGTGACCATCTGGGCCTGCCCTTCAGGGACAGTCGCTATCACGCCGCGCGGCGGCACGAAACGGCGGCGGAATAAGATGACCCTGCAAAGCCCCCCGCCGCAGCCTGACCTGCTGGCCGCCCTTGCTGGCGGCATCGGCGAATTCGTCGCCCTGCGCCAGGATCTGCACCGGCACCCCGAATTGTCGCGCGAAGAACATCGCACGGCGGGCATCGTCGCGGGTCTGCTGCGCGGCTGGGGCTATGCGGTGACGGCGGGCGTTGGGGGCACCGGCGTGGTCGCCAGCTTGCAGGAAGGCAATGGCACCCGTTCCTTAGCCTTGCGTGCCGATATGGATGCGCTGCCGATCGTTGAGGCGACGGAGTTGCCCTTCGCCTCGGTTGCCAAAGGGGTGATGCACGCCTGCGGGCATGACGGTCACACCGCGATCCTGCTGGCTGCCGCCAAGCATCTGGCAGAAACGCGTGCTTTCAACGGCCGTCTCGTGCTGATCTTCCAGCCCGCTGAAGAGATCGGGGCAGGGGCGCGGGCGATGATCGCCGATGGCCTGTTCAAACGCTTTCCCGTGGATGCGGTGTTCGGGCTGCACAACTGGCCGGGCCTGCCCGCCGGGCAATGGGGCATCCTGCCCGGTCCGGTGATGGCGGGGATAGATCAGGTGCTGCTGACCGTGCAGGGCAGGGGCGGGCATGGCGCCGCCCCGCATGAAACGGTGGACCCGGTGGTCACCACAGCCCATGCCATTGCAGCACTGCAATCGGTTGTCTCGCGCAACATCGACCCGCAGGATACGGCGGTGGTGACGGTTGGTTCGATTCATGGCGGAGAGGCGTCGAACGTCATTCCCGATACGGTCGAGGCCAAGCTGACCCTGCGCTATTTCACCGGCGCCACGCAGGACATTCTGGAGGCGCGGGTGCCTGGCATCCTGCGCGGTGTGATCGAGGCCTTCGGGGCGACGGCGGACCTGACCTATGCGCGCGGCTTTTCGCCCGTTGTCAACCACGCGCCCGAAGCCGCCTTCGCCCGCCGTGCGGTCGAAGGGCTGTTCGGCCCCGCCGCTTTGATCGACGGGTTCCGCCCCCGCACCGCCAGCGAGGATTTCGCCTTTTTCCTGCACGAACGCCCCGGCGCCTTCCTGATCCTTGGCGCGGGCGAATGCGCACCGCTGCACAGCCCCCGTTACCGCTTCAACGACGCCATTATTGCCCCTGCGGCCGCCCTTTGGGTGCAACTGGCCCGGGATTTCCTGACCGGAGACGCACAATGACCGACCAGATTGTCGAAAGCCATCCCCTTGCCCCCGAGGCGCAGCCGCTGGTCGAGGATCTGATCCGCGAGTATGACAGCCGATATGGCACCCGCTTCAGCGCCGAAGGCGCGCGGGCCGAGGTGTTCCGCTATCCACCCGAAACCTTTGCGGCCCCCGATGGCAATTTCATCCTGTTGCAGCGCGACGGCGAAACCATCGGCGGCGGGGCCTTCATGCGCTATGACGACAAGACTGCGGAATTCAAGCGCATCTGGACCCACGCCGCCCTGCGCCGTCAGGGTCTGGCCCGCAAGGTCGTGCTGGCGCTGGAGGAAAAGGCCGCAGATCAGGGCTATACCCGCGTCTATCTGACTACCGGCTTCCGACAGCCCGAGGCGGTGGGCCTTTATCTGGGCCTTGGCTATCGCCCGCTGTTCGACCCCCGTCTTGACCCCGAGCTTTATCTGACGCTGCCATTTGAAAAGCACATCGGGGCCGAGGCGGGAAAGCCCGGCACCAGCCCCCTGAAGGTGCCGGGCGAGTATCCGCCCGAGCTGGCCCATGCCGCGCCAAAGCGCATCGACGGCCTTAGCCAGGTGCAGTACGGGGGTGCGTTGTCATGAGCCTGACCGCCGATATCAACCCCGGTCGTGCCGCCCCGCCGCAGGCCAGCGTGCAAGATTACAGCCGCCACCGCATCGTTCCCGCGCGCCACCATGGCCGCACGGTCGGAACGGTGGTTGCGGTGGTGGTTCTGGCCGCGCTGCTGCATTCGGTTTTCACCAACCCGCGCTGGGGCTGGGATGTTTTCGCCCGCTGGTTCTTTGACCCTGCGGTTTTGACCGGCCTTGGCCAGACCCTGCTGCTGACAGCCCTTGGTGCGGTGTTCGGTTTTGCGCTGGGCACGGTGCTGGCACTGGCGCGGGTGTCTGCCTCGCCCTTGCTGGTAGCGCTCAGCTGGGGGTTCATCTGGCTCTTCCGGTCGATCCCCCTGGTCGTGCTGCTGCTGCTGATCAACAACCTTGGCTATCTGTACGAACATATCGTCATCGGCGTGCCCTTTACGGACATTACCTTCCTGTCCTTGCCCACCACCCAGTCGATCACGCCTTTTCTTGCCGCCGTCCTTGGCCTGACGCTGAACATGGGCGCCTTTTCGGCCGAGATGATCCGCGGCGGCATCCTGTCGGTCGATCAGGGGCAGCACGAGGCAGCGGCGGCCCTTGGCCTGCCCAAGGGGCGAGAGGCGCGACGTATCGTGCTGCCACAGGCGATGCGGGCGATCCTGCCTACGGCGTTCAATGAAATCATCGGTTTGGCCAAGGGCACCTCGATGGTTTACATCCTTGCGCTGCCCGAACTGTTCTACACCATCCAGATCATCTATCGCCGGAATCTGGAGGTTATTCCCCTGCTGATGGTGGCCACCGTCTGGTATGTGGTCATCCTGTCCGTCCTTTCAGTGATCCAGTATTACATCGAACGCCACTATGCACGTGGCGCCCTGCGCAACCCGCCACCCGATCTGTTCCGCCTTGCCGCGGCCCGGCTTGGGCTGGTGCGCCCTGCCGAACAGGTGGCCCGGACCCGCCGCGATACTGTGGTGCCTTCGGGCAGTTGGGCCGAAAGCCTGCCGCGTGGGGGTGAGGTTCTGATCCAGAATGTCACCAAGAGCTTCGGCCCGCTGCGGGTGCTGAATAATGTGTCGCTGACCCTTCCGTCGGGCAGCGTGACGGCAATCCTTGGGCAGTCGGGGTCGGGGAAATCGACCCTGCTGCGCACCATCAATCATCTGGAGCGGGTGGACGAAGGCTTCATCGCCATCGACGGCGAACTGGTCGGCTACCGCCAGCACGGACAGACGCTGTATGAGTTGAAAGAGGCCGACATCCGCCGCCGCCGGACCGAGGTTGGCATGGTGTTCCAGAACTTCAACCTGTTTCCCCACCTGACGGTTCTGGAAAACCTGATCGAGGCGCCCCGTGCCGTGCGGGGCCTGACCCGGCCCGAGGCCGAAGATCTGGCGCGGGGCCTTCTGGCCCGTGTGGGTCTGGCCGACAAGGCCGATGCCTATCCCCGCCAGCTTTCGGGCGGCCAGCAGCAACGGGTGGCGATTGCCCGAACACTGGCGCTGAAGCCCAAGGTTCTGTTGTTCGATGAGCCGACCTCGGCCCTGGACCCCGAACTGGTGAATGAGGTTCTGGACGTGATCAAGGAACTGGCCCGCTCGGGCACGACCCTGATCATCGTCACCCACGAAATCGGCTTTGCCCGCGAAGTCGCCGATACCATCGTCTTCATGGAACAGGGCCGCATTCTGGAGGTTGGCACCCCCGAAAAGGTGTTCGCCCGCCCCGACCACCCCCGAACGGCGGAGTTTCTGGCCAAGGTGCTGTAACCCCGACGTTCCCCACGAAAACCGCCCCAAAGCCACCGGCGCGCCGCTCCCGCGCGACCGGACCGGGGGCGGCCACCCTGAAACCAAAAAGGAAACGCCATGACCAAACCGCTGCGATCCCTGATTCTTGGCCTTGCGGCCAGCCTAATTGCCCTGCCTGCACTGGCGCTGGAGCCCGACCTGTCGCCTGAACAGCCCGGCCGTATCCGTGCCGAAAAGGTGCAAGAGGCGATCGACCTGATCCCCAAGGATTTCCCCTTTGTCACCGCAGGCAAGCTGACCGTGGCGACCAATCCCTGGCAACTGCCGTTCGGCGTCTATGCCACCGATAATGCCACCGCCGTGGGGGCCGAACCCGATGTGGCCCAACTGGTCGCAGACAGCCTTGGGCTGGAGCTGGAACTGGTGCCCGTCGCCTGGGCCGATTGGCCACTGGGCGTGACCTCGGGCAAATATGACGCCGTAATCTCCAATGTGACCGTGACCGAGGAACGCAAGGAGAAGTTCGACTTTTCCACCTATCGCCAAGACCTTCTGGGCTTTTACGCGCCGAAGGACAGCAAGTTGGAAAAGATTGAATCTGCCAAGGACATTGCGGGCCTGAAGGTCATCGTCGGATCGGGCACCAATCAGGAACAGATCCTGCTGAACTGGATCGAGGAGAACAAGAAGGCGGGTCTTGCCCCGACCGAGCTGGTCTATTTCGATGATGAGGCGGCGCGCGACCTCGCCCTCTTCTCAGGCCGGGCCGATGCCTATTTCGGCCCCAACGCGGCCGAGGCCTACAAGAACTCGCTCAAGGGCGACCGCAAGCTTCTGGGCCAGTTCTCCGGTGGCTATCCGCTGACCGCTGAGATTGCCGTGACCACCAAGAAGGGATCGGGCCTTGATGCCGCCATCACCACTGCGCTGAACGCCCAGATCAAATCGGGCACCTATGGCAAGGTTCTGGCCCGCTGGGGCATTGAATCCGAAGCTGTAACCGAGGCGAAAACCAACCCGCCGGGCCTGCCAAAGTCGTAAGCCCGACGTCTCCGGCGGCGGCATCCCCTTGGCGCCGCCGGATCCCTTATCCGGACCCGGAAGATGACGATGTTCTCGCATATTGGTTTTCTTGTGCCCGGCAATTTTGCCGAGGACGATCCCCTGACCGGCCTTGAGCAGACGCTGGAGCTGATCGTCGAGGCCGAGCGTCTGGGTTATGACAGTGCCTGGGTTCGTCAGCGGCATCTGGAGCGCGGCATTTCCTCTGCCGCAACCTTTCTGGCGGCGGCGACACAGCGGACCAAGACCATCGGACTTGGCACTGCGGTTATCCCTTTGGGGTATGAGAACCCGTTCCGGCTGGCAGAAGATCTTGCCATGGTCGATGTGCTGTCAAAGGGGCGGCTTAATGTGGGCGTTTCCGCCAACCCACCGCAACACGGCGATCTGCTGGGCGATCTGCTGTATGACGGGCACCCCTCGCTTATCGACTTTGGTCATGGCCGGGCCGGGCGGCTTGCCCGGGCGTTGCGGTCAGAGCCTTTGTCCGATCAGCCGCTTGCCGGCAATGCGGCGGGCGCGCAGATGCCGCGGCTGCACCCCTTCGCCCGGGGTCTGACCGAGAGACTGTGGTATGGCGGTGGCTCGCTGAAATCTGCGGAATGGGCGGGCCGGAATGGCTGGCATCTGCTGACAGGCAACATTGTCACGGGTGAGGCGACTGATGATTTCCTGACGGCACAATCGGGGCTGGTCAGTCGTTTTCTGGAAAACTGGCAGGGTGCGGGCAAAGCCCGCATCGGCCTTGGCCGCGTGATCCTGCCCCTGGACAGCGCCAGCCCTGCGCAACGCCAACGCTATCAGGCCTATGTTGCCAGCCGCCACGACCGCACCCTTGGCCCGCAGGGTGCCCAGCGCACCCTGTTTGCCCCCGATATCATCGGCACTCTGGACGAAATTCTGGACACCCTGACGCGCGATCCGATCGCGCGGCGCGTATCAGAGTTCCGTCTGGAACTGCCCTACGAGTTTCCGCACGACGACTATGTGCAGATCGTCCGCGATTTCGCCTGCATCCTTCCCCTGATACGTCCCGCGCCGCTGAAGCGCACGGGCTCTTGACCCTATGGAGAGACAAGACATGACCCGACTGACTGCAACCCGGATCGACGGTCCAAGCGCCCTGAATGCCTGGAAAGACGGTGCGATCCTGATTGATGTTCGATCCGAGCAAGGCCGCCAGAAGAACGGCGAGGTGCAGGGGGCGATCATTGTCGCGAAATCCGATGTGGTGGATTTCGTGACCCGCCGGCTGTCTGGCCGCCGGTACGATCAGCCTGTGATCCTGTTCTGTGGATCGGTCGCAGGCACAGGTCCGCTGGTTGAGCAACTCGTCGCGGCGGGGCAGGCCGGCGTTGCCGATGTCGAGGGCGGATTCGGGGCCCTGACGGGGCAAGACGGGCTTCTGGTTCGGTCCGCCGCTGCATCCGGGACAAATGGCCAGCCATAGCCTCAGGCTTCCTTCAGATCGGGGTCGGCTCTGTCCGGTCCCGGAAAGGTTCTGTCATGCCGAAATCATCGCCCGCCTTTCACCTGGCGGCATCGCCGGACTGTGCCATAGCGCAGCGGGTGCAGTTGGCCCTGTTGCTGAGGGGCGCTGCGCCCGAGGTCACAGGCCTGCGAATGAATACCGGCGCATCCGGCAAAAGCCGCCTGACCTATCGGGCGGCAGGTCAAGCGGCTTTGGTCCTGCATGACGGTCTGGCGATGCTGGAGCTGATCGAGGATCTGTTTCCTGATTTGCCCCTGCATCCTGCCGATCCGGTGGCCCGAGCGCGGCACCGGGAGGTGATTGGCAAGATACTGGTGGCGCATGACAACCTGAGCGCCGTTCTGGCGGCCCGAGACCCGCGCGACCTGGATCTGGCCATCTATCGCTTGCGCGAAATCCTGCGCGGTATCGAGGATGCGCTTGAGCCGGTGCGGTCGGGTCGGCCTTCGCCGCTGACAAACCTGGACATTTGCCTCGTCCCGCTTGTGTGGCGGTTGCGCGTCATCGACCGTGGTTTTCTGGCCGGGCTGGGGGCTGGCTTGCCACGTCTGCGCGATCATGCCGATTGGCTGCTGGCGGACCCTGCCGTCGTTTCGGTTCTGGATGATGCGTCAGCGACCTGCCTTTTGGCCCGTATAAAGGAAAGTGGGGCCGCTCTGGCATGCCCCGATATATCGTCGGTGTGGGAGCGCGCCTTTGCATCCGTAAAGCCGGAAAACAAACTTCTCCAAAGGGAACAAAGAACGAAAGTTCCTTCCATTGGCAGGCCCGATGCTTTGCGCTAGCCGTCAAGGAGAGAGCAGAACTCTGGCAAGGGACGTGCCCATCGTGGATGGAGTGCAGGACGGCGTTGCATCCGAGCCGCGTGCGCCGATGGACATCGGGGCGATCACCGAACGCCTGCGGCTGATCCGTACGGTTTCCCAGCAGCGGCGCTATCATGGCCGCCCGACGCCGCATCTGCCGTCAAAGGCGACGATCATCGAGGTGCTGAACGACCTGATCGGCGCGCTTTATCCCAGACACTTTGGCCCTGTCGGACTGACGGCCGACCAGACCGACGGCCATGTGGCGCGCACTCTGGCCTCGGTCCGCTTGCGGCTGGCCCACCAGATCGAGCTGGAGCTTTTGCTGGCCGATGATGCAGATCCTGCCGCCTGCCACCTTTATGCCGAGGATGCTGCCGGTCAGTTCCTGTCACGCCTGATCCGGGTTCGCGACCTGCACGACACCGACATTGCTGCCGCTTATGCGGGCGATCCTTCGGCCAAAAGTCTGGATGAGGTGGTGTTTTGCTTTCCCGGTGTCGCGGCTATCCTGCGCCATCGCCTTGCACATGAGCTTTACCGGCTTGGTGCGACGATGATCGCGCGGATCATGGCGGAATATTCCCATTCGCTGACTGGCATCGATATCAATCCCGGCGCGCGTATCGGCCCGGCCTTTTTCATCGACCATGGCACCGGCGTGGTTATCGGCGAGACGGCGGTGATCGGGCGCAATGTGCGGCTTTACCAGCATGTCACCCTGGGCGCGAAACGGTTCGAGGATGACGGCGAGGGCAATCTGGTCAAGGGTCAGCCCCGCCATCCGCAGATCGAGGACGATGTGGTGATCTATGCGGGCGCCACCATTCTGGGGCGCATCATCATCGGCCGCGGTTCGGTCATCGGTGGTGGGGTCTGGCTGACGCGCAGCCTGCCGCCAGAAAGTGCGGTGACGCAAGCGACGCCCGATCAGTCGGCAGGCGGCACCCGCCCGCGCTGAGGGGTGGAGAATAATTTTCTCTTTCGGCGAAAAACCGGGTCGGTGCTTTCTACGGCCCCGGCTGGCTTTGGAATGGCCTCTGCTGCGCGGTTGGGTCAGATTGCAGATCAACGACCAAACGAGTCGTGTAAATCGGAAAATTCCGCAACATCATGAGGAATAACATGAAACGCCTTACGGGCCTTGCTGCCGCCGCGCTGCTTGCTTCGACCACTTTTGTTCAGGCGCAGGTCAAGGAAATCACCGTTGCCTATTTCCTGGAATGGCCGTTGCCATTCGAGCGTGCAAAGGTTGAGGGAACCTTCGAGAAAGAACTGGGCGTCAAGGTCAACTGGCGCAGCTTTGACACCGGCGTTGCCATGTCTGCCGCTGCGGCAGCGGGGGATGTGCAGTTTCTGATCAGCCAGGGCGTGCCGCCCTTTGTCACCGCCACTTCGGCAGGCCAAGACCTCAAGGCCATCGACGTTGCCGTCAGCTATTCCGACAATGACAATTGCGTCGCCCGCAAGGACCTTGAAATCACCAAGGACAATGCCGCGACCGAGCTGGTGGGCAAGAAGGTGGGCGTTCCGCTGGGCACCGCCGCGCATTACGGCTTTCTCAAACAGATCGAGCATTTCGGTCTGACTGCTGCACAGTTGCAGGTGGTTGACCTGACGCCCCCCGATGCGGCTGCGGCCATTGCGCAGGGCAATATCGATGTGTTCTGCGGCTGGGGCGGGTCGCTGGCCCGTGCCAAGGAATACGGCAACGTCCTATTGACTGGCGCCGAGAAGGAAGAGCTTGGCATCCGGATCTTTGACGTGATCGCGACCCCAGGCGCCTTTGCCGCCGAAAACCCCGATCTGGTGGCAAAGTTCCTCAAGGTGGTGAACGATGAAAATGCCGCCTATGCCGCCGCGCCCGAAGGCTTCATTCCGGTTCTGGCCAAGGATTCCGGTCTGGACGAAGCGGGTACGGCCGACCAGTTGAAGGGCTTTGCCCTGCCCACGGTCGAGGAAAAGCTATCGGACAAATGGCTGGGCGGCGGATTGCAGGCCTATCTGAAAAGCGTGGCCGATTTCTTCGTGACCAGTGGCAACATTCCCGCCGCGCTGGACAGCTATGACGGCGTTGTCGATGCCAGCTATCTGGAAGCGGCCTCGAAACTTTGATCGTGACGTGAAGCGGACAGGGGCGGCGTGGGTCACCTGCGCCGTCCATGCCGTTGAAAGGAAAGAAGATGACCGGCCTGAACATCGAGGGTCTTTCCATGACCTTCGCTCCGCCCGGACGCCAGCCGACGCTGGCGCTGAAGAATGTCTCGCTGTCGATCGCCAAGGGAGAACTGGTTTCGATCCTAGGCCCTTCGGGCTGTGGCAAGACAACGCTGCTGAACGTCCTTGCCGGGTTTCTGAGCCCAACCGAAGGCAGGGTAACGCTTGAGGGGCGGCAGGTGCAGGGCCCGGGGCCGGATCGCGGCATGGTGTTCCAGCAAGGCGCGCTGTTCGAATGGATGAGCGTGCGGCGCAACGTGGATTTTGGGCCGCGCATGAAGGGCGTGGCCAGCAGTGCACGAGATCAGGTGACGAACCGCCTGCTGTCGCTGACCGGGCTTGCCGATTTCGCCGAAAAGCCGGTTTATGAATTGTCGGGCGGGATGCAGCAGCGCGTGGCGCTGGCACGTTGCCTTGCCAATGACCCCGACCTGATCCTGATGGATGAACCCCTTGGCGCGCTGGATGCGCTGACGCGGGAAAAGATGCAGGGTCTTGTGCTGAAGCTGTGGAAGGAAACCGGCAAGACCGTAGTTCTGATCACCCATTCGGTCGAAGAGGCGTTGCTTCTGGGTGAGCGGCTGATCGTGATGGCCCCGCGCCCCGGCCGTATCTTCCGCGAATACCGGCTGCCCTTTGCCGATGCGGGTGTGGACGCGGATCTGCGCGAGATCAAGAAACGCCCCGATTTCATCGCCACCCGCGACGAAGTGTTGTCGCTGATCTGGGGGATGGAAGAGGAAATCATGGGCCGGTCAGAGGTGGCAGCATGATCGTTCTTGCCACCTATGTTGCCCTTTTCGTGCTGGCCTGGGCTCTGGGCCGCGTTGTGAACCGCAAAGCGCCTTCAGTTACCTTCGGCGATGCGGTCAGCATCCGCCCGAACCGCCTGGCTTCGGTCCTGTCGGTTTTGGCGATCTTTCTGATCTGGGGGGCCTTTACCGGGTCGAAACTGGTGCCGCTGCATGTGCCCGGGCCGTTTACGGGCGAGGCGCAGTTTACCTATACTGCGCAGGATGCAACCGGGGCTACGGGCGATGCGACGGTTGCCGTCCGCGTCAGCCGCCCCGGCGACAAAGCCGCGCTGCCAGAGGTTGCTGGGGGCAGCGGCCCAGCCCGCACCGATGCCGCAACTGCGGTCGCCTGGCGCAGTGCGCTGCTCAAGGTCGTCGAGAACGATGGGCCGGGCGCGCGGGTCATCGCGGTGAATGGTCAGCCGATCACGGTCGGTCAGCCCGTAAGGGTTGCGGATGGCAGCGTGGTGCTGACGCCCAAGGGCTCGCTGTCTTTCACGCCAGACGCCGGCTGGCAGATGGAGCCGATCTGGCTGCCAGCCCCCGAGGCCGTGGCTGCCCGGCTGGCCGAGATTGCGCAGAGCGGCTATCAGAACCATTCGCTGTGGGCGCATCTGGGCTTTTCGCTGTGGCGGGTGCTGGCGGGTCTTGCGCTGGGCGCGCTGGTCGGCATTCCGCTTGGCTACGGCATGGGACTTTCGTCATGGTTCAGGGGATGGTTCGACCCGATCGTCGAATTCATGCGGCCGGTGCCGCCGCTGGCGCTGATCCCTCTGATCATCATCTGGTTCGGCATCTGGGAGGCGGGCAAGATCATTCTGCTGTTTCTTGCCGCCCTCTGGATCATGGTCATCGCCGCGCGCACCGGAGTGACGGGGGTGAAATTGTCCAAGATTCACGCCGCCTATAGTCTTGGCGCATCAAGGTCGCAGGTGTTGTGGCATGTGATCATTCCCAATTCCCTCCCCGACATCTTCACTGGCCTGCGCGTGGCGCTGGGCGTGTGCTGGGGGACGGTGGTTGCGGCCGAACTGGTCGCGGCCGAAAAAGGGGCGGGGATGATGATCCTTGTCGCCTCGAAGTTCCAACTGACCGACATCGTGGTCATGGGTATCATCCTGATCGGCGTGATCGGCTATGGCATCGATATCCTGATGCGAATTGCCGAGCGTGCGCTGGTGCCATGGCGGGGCCAGGGTTGAACGCTTCTGTTCCGCAACAGGCGAATGCCCAGCTCCCTATTGGTCCCCTGAACCCGTCGTGTTTGCCGGAGGTTGATTGTGGTTTGTCACGCGGCCGTCGTTCAATGAGGGGGCGGCAGGAACGGGGCGTCGAATTCCGGGCAGGTGCGGTCGCCACACCGTAGGGACCAGAAACCCTTCGGATTCCTCACTTTGGTTACATGAAGCAGACTGGGGATCGATGTGCGCATCGGACCCGAGCAAAAGCAGAGATGTGCGTTTGTGCAGATTGATTATAAGCGTGCTTATTATATGTCGCGCTTATGGAAAATCGTAGCGACAGTCTGGGGATTCTATTGCACGAAGCCGCGCGTGCCGTGCGCAAGGCCTTTGAGCGGCGCGTAAGCCGCCATGGCCTGTCGTCGGCGCAATGGCGGATGCTGGTCACGGTGACCAAATGTGGCGAGGCGACCACGCAGGCGCGACTGGCCGACCTGCTGGAAATCGAGCCGATCAGCGTATCGCGCCTGGTAGATCGTATGGAGGCTTCGGGCTGGGTCGAACGTCGGCCTGATCCGCAGGACCGCCGGGTCAAGCTGGTGATGCCGACCGACCGTGCCCGCGCAGTCCATGCCGAGATCCGGGCCATGGCTGACGAGGTGTACGGCGAGGCGTTGGCGGGGCTGATCGTCGAGCAGCGTCAGGCCTTGCTGGGGGGGCTTGCCAGGGTGATCGCCAATCTGAACGAGGCTGCCGGTCAGGTGGCACAAGGAGTTAAGCAAGATGACAACCGATAACGCAGAACCCGTTTCTGCTGTCTTGCCGCAGCGGCGGTCACGCCTGAAGCGCACTTTCCTGATGGCCAGCGTTCCAGTGCTGCTTGTGGTGGCTGCGGGCGTATGGTGGATGACGTCGGGTGGCAAGGAAAAGACCGACAACGCCTATCTGCATCAGGCGCGCCTTTCGGTTGCCTCGCAACTTGGCGGGCGGGTGATTTCGGTCGAGGTGGCCGACAACCAGCCGGTCAAGGCCGGTGATCTGTTGTTCCGCATTGACCCCGAGCCCTCTCGGATCGCGCTGCGGCGGGCCGAGGTTGGGCTGGAGGCAGCGCGGCTGGACGTGCAGCGGTTGAAGGCCGCCTATGCCGAGGCCGTCGCACAAGCCAAGCTGGCCCATGATACTGCCGAATATCAGGCCACCAATCTGACGCGGCAATCAGCCTTGGCAACCAAGGGGGTCGCCACGGATTCTTCGTTGGATGATGCCCGCCATGCTGCGAGATCGGCGGCAGAACAGGCGGCGGCGGCGGATATCGGCGTGCAGGCCGCCCTTGCCGCTCTGGGGGGCGACCCGGAGGCTGCGGTAGATGAGCACCCCGAGGTGCAGGCCGCCCTGGTTGCCCGCGACGGGGCTGCCTATGACATGAAACAGACCGAGGTTCATGCACCCGCCGATGGCGTGATCTATCAGGCCTCTTCCTTCCGCACGGGCCAGATGGTGGCGGCGGGCCAGACCGCCTTTACCTTGGTCGAGACGGGCGAAACCTGGGTTGAGGCGAACTTCAAGGAAACCCAACTGGCTGATATCCGCGTTGGCCAGCCGGTCGAAGTGGTGCTGGACGCCTCTCGTGGAACGCGGCTGGAGGGCAAGGTCATGGCGATCGGTGCCGGGACGGGGGCGGAGTTTTCGCTTTTGCCCGCACAGAATGCGACGGGGAACTGGGTCAAGGTCGAACAGCGCGTTCCGGTACGGATTGAATTGATCGACCCATCGAACGCGCCGCTGCTGGCCTCTGGCCTGTCGGCCGAGGTAGTGGTGAACACCAGTTCGGTTAATGCCCCGGCTGGTGCGGCTGTCGCGGGCGCCGTCACACAATGACCGCGGCGGCCGCCCCAACCCCTGCCGAGGTTCCGCACAAGGGCCTGATCACGCTGGCAATCATGCTGGCGACGATCATGCAGGTGTTGGACACGACAATCGCCAATGTGGCGCTGCCGTCGATGGTGGGCGATCTGGGGGCCTCGCAGGATACGATAAGCTGGGTTCTGACCAGCTATATCGTTGCTGCGGCAATCATGACGCCTGTGACGGGCTGGCTGTCGGACAGGATCGGCAAACGAGAGCTGTTTCTGGTTTCCATCGTCGGCTTCGTGGTCGCCTCGGTCGCCTGCGGTCTGGCCTGGAGCTTGCCCTCGATGGTGCTGTTCCGCGTATTGCAGGGCGTTTTCGGTGCTGCCGTGGTGCCGCTGTCTCAGACCTTTCTGCTGGATATCAACAGCCGCGAAAAGGCCGGTCAGGCCATGGCGATGTGGGGCGCTGGCATCATGGTGGGGCCTATTGTCGGCCCGGCTTTGGGCGGATGGCTGACCGAATTCTATAACTGGCGCTGGGTGTTCCTGATCAACCTGCCACTGGGGTTGATCGCCTTTCTGGGCAGTGCGGCCTATCTGCCGCGCAGCACCGTGCGGTTGCGCCGCTTTGATGTCTTCGGTTTTGCCATGCTTTCGCTGGGTATCGGCGCTTTGCAGATGATGCTGGACCGCGGTGGCGAGGTTGACTGGTTCAACGCCTATGAAACCTGGATCTGGCTATTTTTGTCAGCGGTCGGCTTCTGGGTATTCGTCGTTCATATCCTGACGACCGAGCAACCTTTCCTTGATCCACGCATGTTCACGGATCGCAATTTCATCACCGGGCTGGTGTTCATCTTCATCGTCGGCATCATCCTGCTGGCCAGCCTTGCCCTTTTGCCGCCGATGCTGTCGCGCCTGTTTGGTCATTCAGCCCTTCAGACCGGCTTGGTCATGGCCCCGCGCGGGGTGGGCACGATGATTTCGATGCTGGTTGTGGGACGGCTGGTGCGGCTGATCGACCCGCGCCTTCTGGTGTCGGCCGGGCTTGGGCTGATTGCGCTGTCCCTTTGGGTGATGATCGGGTTCTCGCCGCAGATGGACGACCATCTGATTGTCGTCTCGGGTGTTGTGCAGGGGTTGGGATTGGGGCTGGTGTTCGTGCCGCTGTCCACCGTGACCTTTGCCACCATCGAGGTCCGGTTCCGGGCCGATGCGACCAGTCTTTACAGTCTGGTGCGCAACATCGGCTCGTCCATCGGCATTTCCGTGGTGACCTTGATGCTGACCCGGAACGTACAGATCAATCACATGGAGATTGCAGGGACCCTGACGCAAACCAGCCCCGCACTGCGGCAAGCCCTGCCCGGCGCATTGGTAGGGGATGCGCAGTCGTTGCAGCTTCTGGATAATCTGGTGAACGTCCAGGCGGCGATGATCAGCTATATCAATGATTTCAAACTGATGCTGATCATGACCCTGGCGGCCATACCGCTTGCGCTGACATTGCGGCGGCCGGGGGCGCAGTCCGGTCCGGCACCGGCGGTTCATGCCGATTAAAAACGGGGCCGTTCGGCCCCGTTTCTTTAGAAGTCCAGATTTTCCACGGTCAGGGCGTTGGCCTGAATGAACTCCCGTCGCGGCTCGACCACATCGCCCATCAGCTTCGAGAAGATGTCGTCCGCCTCGGCCAGGTCATCGACCTTGACCTGCAAGAGGGTGCGGGCCTCCGGGTCCAGCGTGGTTTCCCAAAGCTGCTCGGGGTTCATCTCTCCCAACCCCTTATAGCGTTGCAGTGTCAGGCCCTTTTCACCTTCGGCCAGGATCGACTTCAGCAGGTCGATCGGACCATGGATCAGCTGTTCACGCTCTTTGCGGATCAGCCGGGCAGGGTTGCGATAGATGTCCCGGTTCTGGCCGGAAATCTGGCTGAGCTTGCGTGCCTCGCCCGAACGCAGCACGGCGCCGTCCAGCGTGCGCAACTCTTCCACGCCGCGCAACACGCGGGACAGGCGGATGCCGTGGTCTTGCGTGATGCGGCCTGACCAGCCCTTTTCATATTCGACGGCAACAAGGTCCAGCCGGTGCGCCACGGCCTCGGCCACCGCCGCCAGATCGTTATCGGCGCTGCCGGGGTCAAAGGCACCGGCAAGGGCCGCCTGTTCCAGAATGTTGCGCGGGTAATGGGTGGGGAAGGCATCCAGCACGCGCCGGAACGAGCGGGCACCCTCGACCACGCGGGCAAGGTCAGCCCCCGCGATCTCCTCACCCGATGGCAGCCGCAAGACGGCGCCCTCCAGACCCATTTCGATCAGATAATCATCCAAGGCCGCCTGATCCTTCAGATAGACCTCGGACTTGCCGCGCGCCACTTTGTAAAGCGGCGGTTGCGCGATGTAGAGGTAGCCCCCCTCGATCAATTGCGGCATCTGGCGGAAGAAAAAGGTCAGCAGCAGCGTGCGGATATGCGCACCATCCACGTCGGCGTCTGTCATGATGACGACCTTGTGGTAGCGCAGCTTGCCTATGTCGAACTCATCCCGTCCGATCCCGGTGCCAAGCGCGGTGATCAGGGTGCCGATCTCCTGGCTGGAAAGCATCCGGTCAAACCGGGCGCGCTCTACGTTCAGGATTTTCCCACGCAGGGGCAGAACAGCCTGGTTGGACCTGCTGCGGCCCTGTTTGGCAGAGCCGCCAGCCGAGTCACCCTCGACCAGAAACAACTCTGACTTCGCGGGATCGCGTTCCTGACAATCGGCCAGTTTGCCGGGCAAGCTGGCCACATCCAGCGCGGTCTTGCGGCGCGTCAGCTCGCGGGCCTTGCGGGCCGCTTCGCGCGCCAGTGCCGCCTCGACAATCTTGCCGACGATGACTTTGGCAGGGCCGGGGTTTTCCTCGAACCATTCGGCCAGTTTCTCGTTGACCAGGTTCTCGACCGCCGGGCGTACTTCGCTGGAAACCAGCTTGTCCTTGGTTTGGCTGGAGAATTTCGGGTCCGGCACCTTGACGGACAAAACGCAGGTCAGCCCTTCACGGGCATCATCGCCGGTAAAATCGACCTTCTCGCGCTTGGCGATGCCGGAAGACTGGGCATAACTGGTGATCGTGCGGGTCAGCGCGCCGCGGAAACCGGCCAGATGGGTGCCGCCATCACGCTGCGGAATGTTGTTAGTGAACGGCAGTACGGTTTCGTGATAGCTGTCGTTCCACCACATGGCGACCTCTACCCCGATACCGTTCTTTTCGCCGACCATATAGATCGGTTCAGGCATCACGGCTTGCTTGGAGCGGTCAAGGAACTTGACGAACTCACGCACCCCGCCGTCATAGAACAGCTCGACCCGCTGCGGTTCGGCGTGACGCTCATCCTCCAGAATGATGCGGACACCGGAATTCAGGAAGGCCAGCTCGCGCAGCCGGTTTTCCAGGGTCTTGAAACTATAGTCGAGATTCGAGAACGTGCCGTCCGGGCGGTTGACCTTGGAGCTGGCAAGAAAGCGCACGCGCGTGCCGCGCTGGCCGGGGGCCGCGCCGACCTCATGCACATGCACCGTGCAGTCGCCATCCTCGAACCGGGCACGGTATTCGGTATCGTTGCGCCAGACGGTCAGCTCCAGCCATTCCGACAAGGCGTTCACTACAGACACGCCCACGCCATGCAGGCCGCCCGAGACCTTGTAGGCGTTGCCGCTGTCATCGGTGTTGTTGAATTTGCCGCCCGCATGCAGCTGGGTCATGATGACCTCGGCCGCAGAAACGCCCTCTTCCGGGTGAATGTCCACCGGAATGCCGCGCCCGTTGTCGCGCACCGAAACGCTGTCGTCGGCGTGGATGATCACCGTGACTTCGGTGGCATGACCGGCCAAAGCCTCGTCGATGCCGTTATCGACGACTTCATAGACCATATGGTGCAGGCCCGACCCGTCGTCAGTATCGCCGATATACATGCCGGGGCGTTTGCGAACCGCCTCCAACCCCTTGAGAACCTTGATGGAATCGGCGCCGTATTCGGCGGGTTTCTTGGGCGCGTCGGCCATGCGTGGGGAACCCTTGATATTGCCCGCGACTTATAGCGGTTGGGGCACGCAATGTCACCCCTTCGGCACAAGATTTGGGGTCACAGGAAGGGAATTACCCCCGCCACGCAAAGCAGCAGGCAACCAGAGATGATATTCAGCCGACGTATGCTTTGCGGGCTGGACAGCACCTGTCTGGCGCGGTCCAGAAACAGGGCAAGGCCAAGGTTTCCCAGCATCGGCACAAAGGCCGAAATGGCGATGATCGCGGCGATGTCCAGCGCCGTCAGCTTGCCCAGATCGAAAAATCCGGGCAGCGCGCCCATATAGAACAGGATTGCCTTGGGGTTGCCGATCACCGCCGCGACACCAACCGAAAATCCGGCCCAAAGGCCCGGCTTGGTCAGCCGGCTGTCCGCGTTCACGGTCGCCGCCGGTTTGCGGATCAACATGATACCCATGATCAGAAAGACCACGGCGGCAACCCAGCGCAGCAGGCTGAGAAAATCTCCATAGACGCTTTCGATCCAGCCAAGCCCCAATACGGCGGCCAGCGGCCAGACAAGATCGCCAAGCGCCACGCCGACGGCCAGCGGCCAGGCGGCGCGAAAGCCGCCAGACAAGGCGCGTGCCGTCAACGCAACCCAGACCGGGCCGGGAACTGCCCAAAGACCGGCCATGCCAAGCGCATAGATGCCGAGCTGTTGCAGGGTAACGGTCACGATGCCTCCTGTGGCAAGGTCAGGCTGCCATCTGCGGCCAGGGGCCAGAACGGGTTCATTGCCACCTCCCAGACATGGCCCCAAGGGTCGGCCCAATAGCCGGAATAGCCGCCCCAGAACACCTTTTGCGGCGGTTTGAGCGCGCTGCCGCCAGCGGCCAAAGCCGCGGCATAGGCCGCGTCCACCTCGGCCTCGGTCGTAAAGTTCTGAGCCAGTGTCACGGCACTCGTGCCCAAAGCCGCATCTGGCCGACCCTGATCTGCGGCCAGATCGGCCAGACCGAACAAGGCCAGAACTGCGCCGTGCATCTGATAGAAGGCGACGCCCGCCTGACCTTGGCCGTGCTCGTTCCAGCCTAGGGCAGCATAAAATCTCTTGGCGGCGGTCAAGTCGGCGACGCCAAGGGTGATCAGGGTCACACGTTGCGGAGTCATGGGGAAACCCTTGATATACCGTCGATGTCTTCCACCGAAATAATCTGTGTCCGGTTGCCAAGCGCGTCAAACAACGCAGCTTCGGTGCCGGTCATCAGGGCCTGGGCACCAAGGGCGCAGATCTCGTCATATAGCGCGGCGCGGCGATCGGCGTCGAGATGGGCCGCAACCTCGTCCAGCAGCAGCACCGGCGCCTTGCCCAGATCGACGGCCAGCGCGCGGGCATTGGCAAGGATCAGGCTGATCAACAGAGCTTTCTGCTCTCCGGTGGAACATTGATCGGCAGGAACACCCTTGCTGGCGTAAATGGCACGCAGATCACTGCGATGCGGACCGGCCAGCGTGCGCCCGGCGGCCATATCTCGACGCCGGGCTTCGGCCCAGATATGGGGGAGGGAGGCAGGATCATCGTCTTCGCTCCCCTCTGGTCCAGACAGCGCGAGGTCAGCACGGGGAAAGCTGCTTGCGGCACCGCTCTGGGCCAGCGCCAGCCGCGTTAGTGCCGCGCGACGGTTCGTGATGACCATTGTGGCGGTTTCGGCCATCTGGCCCTCCAGCACGGAATACCAGCGGGCATCGACGACCCCTTCCTTCAGCAGGCGGTTACGCTCACGCATTGCCTTATCATAACCAAGCGACTGTTCGGCATGGTCGGGAAAGAACGAGAGCGCAATGCGGTCAAGAAATCTCCGGCGCCCTTCTGCGGCCTCGATCCACAGGCGATCCATGGCTGGAACCAGCCAAAGGACACGGCAGATTCGACCCAATGCCGATTGAGGGGCAGCCTTTCCGTCGATCCTCAGCATGCGGGCCTCGCCGATTTCCGCACCGGTTTCGATCAGGTGATCGGCGCTCATTCCGCGCAAACTGGCCTCTATCCGCCAGCCAAGCCCTTCTGGTTTGCGGGCCAGGTCGTCAGTTGCGGCCCGACGCAAGCCACGCCCGGGGGAAAGCAGGGAAACTGCCTCAAGGATATTGGTCTTGCCCGCGCCATTCGGCCCGATCAGAGCGACAGGGCGGCCGTCAAACTCCAGCCGCGTCGCCCGGTGGCTGCGGAAGTGCCCCAATTTCAAGGAGGTGATCGCGAGACCAGCCAAAGCCAGCCCCTTTCATCGGTTCAAGGTACGGCCCGCTCAGACACGCATCGGCATGACAACATAAACCGCCGAAGTGTCATTGCCCTCACGCATCAGCGTCGGATCGGCCGAGGAATTGAACAGGAAAACGGCGTTCTCGCGATCCACCTGGCTGGCGATTTCCAAAAGGTATTTGGCGTTGAAGCCGATCTCCAGATGCTCATCACCATAGGCGACGGCCAGTTCCTCTTCAGCGGCGCCGGAATCTGGCGCGTTGACCGACAGGACCAGCCGGTCTTCGTCCAGCGTCAGCTTTACGGCACGGCTGCGTTCGGACGACACGGTGGCCACGCGGTCCACCGCTTTGGCGAATTCGCTGGCGTCCACCTCCAGCCGCCGGGTATTCTGCTGCGGGATGACGCGGGTGTAATCCGGGAAGGTGCCATCGATCACTTTCGAGGTCAGCGTGATCGCGGGGGTCGCAAACCGAACCTTCGTTTCGGAAACCGAAACCGCGATGCTGGCATCATCGTCATCCAGCAATTTGCGCAGCTCATTCACGGTCTTGCGCGGCACGATCACGCCTGGCATGCCGGTCGCCCCTTCGGGCAGGGCAGCGTCAATCCGCGCCAGCCGGTGGCCATCGGTTGCCACACAGCGCAGGACGGGGCCGCCCTCGCCGGTGGCGGTGTGCATGTAAACCCCGTTCAGGTAATAACGGGTCTCCTCCGTCGAAATGGCAAACTTCGCCTTGTCGAACAGACGGCGCAGGTCTGCTGCCTTGGCCGAGAAGTTCGTCGTATATTCCGAGGTTGCCATCACCGGGAAATCTTCTTTCGGCAGTGTCGCCAAAGAGAAGGTCGATCGGCCCGCAGTCACCGTCAGGCGGCCCGCTGCACCATCTTCGGTCAGGTTGACCAGGGCCCCATCGGGCAATTTGCGCACGATCTCATGCAGCATGACCGCCGAAACCGTGGTCGCCCCGGCCCGCTCCACCATGGCGGCGGCGCGGTCCACCACCTCGATATCGAGGTCGGTCGCGCGGAACGAAACCTGCGCCCCATCGGCCTCGATCAGGACGTTGGCCAGAATTGGAATGGTGTTGCGCCGTTCCACGACCGATTGGGCCTGAGCCAGGGCTTTCAGCAGTGTCCCGCGTTCAATCGAAAGTTTCATCTTCCATCCCCCGCCGGGCCAACAGGGTGACACCGACATAGCCGGCAATCGCCGGGTCCAAGCATTTTGCCCGACTTTGTGGGCCTTTCATCGGGCAGTCAAGGGTCGCACCACCGCAGGCAGGTGGCATTTCGTCCAAGGCTGGCTCTAGCCTTGCAGCAGGCGACGCAGCAGTTGCAGGTCGTCATTCAACTGGCTGTCGATGGCCATCAGCTCTTCGATCTTGCGGATGCCGTGCATGATCGTGGTGTGATCGCGCCCGCCGAAACGGCGCCCGATTTCGGGCAGGCTGCGGGGCGTCAGATGCTTGGCCAGATACATTGCCACCTGGCGGGGGCGGGCGATGGTGCGCAGCCGCTTTGGCCCGATCAGGTCGGACAGGCGCACGTTATAATGTTCGGCCACCTTACGCTGAATCTCTTCGATGGTCAGCTTGCGATCCGAGGCGCGCAGGATGTCGGCCAGGCAATCTTGCGCCAGATCCAGCGTGATTTCGCGCCCGACAAGGCTGGCAAAGGCGAAGAGGCGGGTCAGCGCGCCTTCCAGAACACGGACGTTGGTGGTGATGCGGTGGGCCAGAAACTCCAGCACACCATGGGCGATTTGCAGGCCTTTGTATTGGCTGCGGTAGAACTCGGCCTTCTGCTGAAGAATGCCGAGGCGCAGCTCATAATCGGTGGGGTGCAGGTCCACCACCAGCCCGCATTGCAAGCGCGACTTGATACGCTCTTCCAGATCCTTGATCTCGCCCGGGGCGCGGTCGGCCGAAATCACGATCTGCTTGTTCTGGTCGATCAGGGCATTGAACGTGTGAAAGAATTCTTCCTGCGTGCTGTCCTTGCCGGCGATGAATTGCACATCATCAACCATCAGCACATCAACCGAGCGAAACAGCTCTTTGAAATCCATGATCTGCTTGTCGCGCAGGGCCTGAACAAATCGGTACATGAACTGTTCGGCCGACAGATACAGCACCCGCAACTCGGGTTGGCGGGCCTGCAATTCATGCGCGATGGCATGCATCAAGTGCGTCTTGCCGAGCCCAACGCCGCCATAAAGGAACAACGGGTTGAAGGTGACAGGGCCGCCCTCGGCCACGCGGCGGGCAGCGGCATGGGCCAACTCGTTCGGCTTGCCAACCACGAAACTGTCAAAGGTGAAACGGGCGTCCAGCGTGGCGCCGGGCAGATCTTCGTCGGAAACGCGGCTGCGCGTAACGGCGCGCGGAGCAGGCTTTTTCGTGGCCTCGCCAGCCGGAGCACGGTTTTTTGCGGGCACAAAAAACTCCAGCCGGGAAACCGTGCTGTCGTTCGCCGACAAATGGCTGATGATGTGGTCACCGAAATTGCGCGACACCCAGTCGCCAAAAAAGGTGGTGGGCACTTCAAAGCGCGCAACATCACCCTCGACAGAAGCAAGCCTGATCGGTTCGATCCATGTGGTGTAGTTGTTTTTGCCGATCCGAGTGATCAACTGCTCACGCACCCTGCCCCAGGCGTCTTTGGTCATCTGTCCATCCGTCCCCGAATGCCTTGCCAGCAGCGGCGGCATCCTGATTATCTTTCCCGCGACGAACGTCATCCTGAGGTGCCTTGCAACCCTTAACGCCCTTGGCCGATTGCCAAGGTTGCCAAAGGCCGTTCCGGCCAAACCAAACAACAGGCACTCCTGCCGGAACGACAGGCGGCCCCTTGAATATGCCTATATGCTGCACAAAGGTGCAGACAACACAACCGACTGATCATGAACAGTTTTATCTGGCATTCGGGTTATTTTATGCGGCAGCACTACCCGTTGGCCCCTGTTTTGATCGCGTCATGTCCCCCAAGACGAAGTGAATCGTAAGATGACGCTAGCCTGCCTCTGCCCGGCTTCGCAACTGAACTATCTGCTTGACAGCGGGTAGGCCGGGCGAATCCGCCGAGCAGTGCAAATCGGCAACGGAATGGTTGCGCCGGGGAAGAAAGCACAGGTCGAAAAATGAACAGGGCGCCGCCTTTCGGCAGCGCCCTTGCAGCACGACAGACGGTCGGCCGGACCGTCCGATCAGGCCTTGACCGACAGCGCCTTCACGCGCGAGGCGAGGCGCGAGATCTTGCGCGACACGGTGTTTTTATGCAGCACGCCCTTGGTGACGCCACGGGCCAGTTCGGGCTGGGCGTTCTTCAGGGCTTCGACGGCGGCGGCAGAATCACCCGAGGCGATGGCTTCTTCAACCTTGCGGACGAAGGTGCGGATGCGCGAGCGGCGCGCCTTGTTCACGGCATAGCGGGCTTCGGACTGGCGGGCGCGCTTCTTGGACTGTTCGGTATTGGCCATTGGCTCTCTCAGGATCTTGCGTTGTTACGGTCGTGCGAAAACCCTGAGGCCCCGTTTCAAGAAACGGGAATCATCTTGCCTAAGCGGGCCCACGCGCATGTGGCGGGGCGCTTACCGTGCCCTGCCCGGAATTGCAACGGGAATCAGCGGTCGCGGAATTGCGGCTGGCGCTTTTCGATGAATGCAGCCATGCCTTCCTTCTGGTCGTCGGTCGCAAACATCGCGTGGAAGGAGCGTCGTTCGAACAGCAGGCCTTCGCGCAGCGTTGTCTCGAAAGCGCGGTTGACCGATTCTTTGACTGCCATGGCCGTCAGCATCGATTTCTCGGCGATTTTCGTCGCGGCCTTCATCGCCTCGTCCTTTAGTTGCGCCACCGGAACGACCCGGCTGACCAGGCCGGCGCGCTCGGCCTCGGCCGCATCCATGAAGCGGCCCGTCAGGTTCATGTCCATCGCCTTGGCCTTGCCGACAGCGCGAGTCAGGCGCTGGGTGCCGCCCATGCCGGCGACGATACCAAGGTTGATTTCGGGCTGGCCGAACCTGGCCGTATCCGCTGCAATGATGAAGTCGCACATCATGGCAAGCTCACACCCGCCACCCAGGCAATAGCCTGCAACGGCAGCGATAATGGGCTTGCGCACGGCTGCAATCGCCTCGGCCTCGGCGCCGAACAGATTGTCGAACAGAATGTCGGCATAGGATTTGCCAGCCATTTCCTTGACATCGGCGCCCGCAGCAAAGGCCTTGTCCGACCCGATCAGCACGATGCAGCGCACCTTGTCGTTGCGGTCGGCGGTTGTCAGTGCGCCGACCAATTCGCGCATCAGCGTGCTGTTCAGGGCGTTCATCGCATCGGGACGGTTGAGGCGGATGAGGCAAATGTCATCCTCGATCTCGACGATCAGCGTCTCATAGGCCATGCGGCGTCTCCTTTTGCTCGCGCCTGTCCTAGCATCAAGCGGATAGGGATCAAGTCATCTCTGGCAGGTCGGGCAATGGAACGAGGACCGCCCCGCTTGTACGGTTCGCGTGATCGTGCCGTTGCAGCCGGGGGTCGGGCAGGGTGCCCCCTCACGGTCGTAAACCCTGAAATTATGCTGGAAATATCCCAACTCACCATCGGCCTGCCGGTAGTCGCGTAAAGAGGAGCCACCTGCTTCGATTGCCTCGCCAAGCACATCGCGGATCAGGGGCACCAAGGTGCCCATCTCGCGTGACGTAAGGTCACGGGCAAGGCGAAGGGGGCTGACTCCGGCGCGGTGCAGCACCTCGCAGACATAGATATTGCCCAGGCCCGCCACGACATGCTGATCCAGAAGGGCCGATTTGATTGGCGTGGCTTTGCCCGCCAACCGCCCCGCCAGATAGGTTTCGGAAAAGTCGTTGCCGAATGGCTCTGGCCCAAGGCTGGCAAGCAGCGAGTGGTGCCCCGCGGTGGCCGTCGCCATAAGGTCCATCGCGCCAAAGCGGCGGGCATCGTTGAAGGTAATGCGCCCGCCGCCTGCCATTGTCAGCACCACATGGTCATGCTTTTGCGGCGCGGGATGGTCGTGGTGAAACGCGCCCAATTGCGCGCCGGAAATCAGCAGCCGCCCCGACATCCCCAGATGGATCAGCAGCGTTTCATCGGTGGACAGATCGGCCAGAATATATTTCGACCGCCGCCGCAACCCCAGCACGGTCGCCCCCGCCAGACGTTCCGCCATGCGGGGCGGAAAGGCAAAGCGCAGGCCCTCGCGCCGCACTTCGGCCTGTTCGATCACGCGCCCTTCCATCACGGGCAAAAGGCCGCGGCGGACGGTTTCGACTTCGGGCAGTTCGGGCATGTGACAGGTTCGCCGGTTGAGGTGAGGGGTTGGCCGCCCTATAAGGTGGGCCGACAGTCAGGGATAACAAGCCAGATGAGCGACCAAAGCACCACCCATTTCGGCTTTCAGACCGTGCCCGAGAGCGACAAGGCGGGAATGGTGCATGGCGTCTTTACCCGCGTGGCCTCGAAATACGACATCATGAATGACGTGATGTCGATGGGCATTCATCGGGTCTGGAAGGATGCGATGATGGACTGGCTGGCGCCGCGCCCCGGCCAGCGCCTGCTGGATGTGGCCGGGGGTACGGGGGATGTGTCGTTCCGATTTCTGGGCCGCGCGCCGGGCGCCCATGCCACGGTGTGCGACATGACCGAATCCATGCTGGTCGAGGGTCGGCACAGGGCCGAGGCCGACCGCATGGCCGAACGGCTGGATTGGGTGGTGGGCGACGCCATGGCGCTGCCCTTCGCCGACAATTCCTTTGACGTTTACACAATCAGCTTTGGCATCCGGAACGTCACACGCATCCCCGACGCCCTGCGCGAAGCTTATCGCGTGCTGCGCCCCGGTGGCCGGTTGATGGTGCTGGAGTTCAGCCAGATCCCGAACGAAGGGCTGCAATGGCTGTATGACCGTTACAGCTTCAACGTGATTCCGGTCATGGGCCAGATCATCGCCAAGGACCGCGACAGCTATCAGTATCTGGTCGAATCGATCCGCAAGTTCCCTGATCAGGAAACTTTCGCCGGGATGATCCGCGCCGCCGGATTCGGGCAGGTGAAATACCGTAACCTCACCATGGGCATCGCGGCGCTGCATTCCGGCTGGAAGATCTGATGCGCGGACCGCACAACATCCTGCGGCTGATCCGCACCGGCGCCACCTTTGAACGCAGCGGGGCGATGGCCGTTGTGCTTGAGGCGATGAACGCCCCGCCCCGACTGCGCTTTGCTGCGCGCATGTTGGGCTGGCCGTTCAAATGGCTGGGGCTGAAGGGCGATCCGGCGCTTCCGCCGCTGACCCGCGCCATCACCGCGCTGGGCCCGGCCTATATCAAGTTCGGCCAGATCCTTTCGACCCGCCCCGATATTGTGGGCGAGGAACTGGCTGACCAGTTGAAATACCTGCAAGACAAGTTGCCGCCCTTCTCGATGGAGGAGGCGCAAGCCATGATCGCCGCCGAACTGGGCGCGCCGGTCGAGGCCCTGTTCAGCAGCTTTTCGGAACCCGTTGCTGCGGCCTCCATCGCGCAAGTCCACCGCGCGCAGGTGATCGAGACGGGCCGGGATGTGGCGGTCAAAGTGCTGCGCCCGCGTATCGAAAAGGCATTTCGTCGCGACATCGACGCCTTTTACTTCGCCGCACGTAGTATCGAGTTTATTGCTCCGTTTTCCCGCCGTCTGCGCCCCGTCGATGTGGTTGCCCATTTCGAGGGCGTTGTGCTGGGCGAGCTGGACCTGCGGCTGGAGGCCTCGGCCGCCTCGGAATTTGCGGTGAATACCAAGGATGACAAAGGCTTTGCCGTCCCCGAACCGATCTGGCCCCTGTCGGCGCGCCGGGTGCTGACGCTGGGTTGGGCCGAGGGAATCTCGCTGGCCGACAATGCCGCGCTTGATGCCGCTGGTCATGACCGTGTGGCTTTGGCGGCACGGGTGTTGTCGCTGTTTTTGTCTCATGCGTTGCGCGATGGCCTGTTTCACGGTGACATGCATCAAGGGAATCTGAAGGTCTCGTCGAACGGCGACATCATCGCCTATGACTTTGGCATCATGGGGCGGATCGACGAATATACGCGCCGGGTCTATGCCGAGATCCTTTATGGCTTCATCAAGCGCGACTATCGCCGTGTAGCCGAGGTGCATTTCGAGGCTGGTTATGTGCCTGCAGACCGCAACATCGACGAATTCGCCCTTGCCCTGCGCGCCGTGGGCGAGCCGATTTTCGGGATGGAGGCGAGCCGCGTTTCGATGGCACGACTGCTGGCCTTCCTGTTCGAGGTGACCGAAAAGTTCGGAATGCAGACGCGGACCGAGCTGATCCTGTTGCAGCGCACCATGGTGGTGGTCGAAGGGGTCGCCCGCAGCCTTGATCCGCATATCAACATCTGGCAGGTCGCGCGCCCGGTGGTCGAAGGCTACATCAGCCGCAATCTGGGGCCGCTGGCAATGCTGCGTGATCTGGCGCAAACGGCACGGGTTCTGGGCAGGTTCGGGCCGCGTCTGCCCCGCATGGTCGAGGATGCCCTGATCGCAAGGGCAACCGCTTTGCCGCCTGTGCAGCCCAGCCTTGCCCCACGCCGGGCTGTGCAGGCGGGGATCATCGCGGCGATCTTCGCCTTGGGGCTGTGGTTGGGCCATAGCTTTCTTTAAATGCATCGTCAGGCTGGAGGTTGCCGCAAGGCCGTGATCTTGGCCGAGGCGACCTCGACCCCGCCTTTCATGACCAGTGTCGCCCCATCGGCGCCCTGACGCGCCTCGACAATGGTTGCGTAGCTTTGCACCTCTGACGTGCTTAGCAGCTTTTCATCCTGATAGTTTTCCACCGACAGGGTGTAAACGCCTTGGGGCAGGGGGCTGCCGTTTGCTGTGGCCGATGTCCACTCCATTTGTCCGCCCGTAGCGGGCAAATCCTCACGTGCGACAGTGTTGCCGTTGGCATCCTTGACCACCAGAACCGCCCTGTCGGCGCCGGTTGCGGCGGTAACGTCAATGGTAACCTTATTGCCATCAACAAAGACGGGTCCGGCCGTACGCGCCTCTTGTCCGACCCAGCCAGCCAGTTGCGCCATGCCAAGCACCGCCATCTGGCTGGTCAGACCCTGAAGCAGGCTGTTCGTCCTGGTTTGCTGTTCCACCGCCGAAAACTGGGCCAATTGCGTGGTGAACTGAGTGGAATCGACCGGATTCAGCGGATCCTGATTGGTCATCTGCGTGGTTAGCAGCTTCAGGAACGTGTCGAAATCCGAGGTGATCCTGCTGCTGGTCTGCGCTGCCGTCGGGGTCGTGTTTGTCGTGATCGCGGTAACCATGATGTGTTCCTAAAGGCGAAGATCCAGAGCGTTAGCCCCGACAAGGCGCTGGGGCAGCGAAGAGAGTGGTTCCGGCAGTGCCGGGTCCGGTTCAGCGAGGTTGTCGAAAGCTGTCGCCACCGCCGACTGCTCAGCCGATTCCCGCGAGTTGCCCGAACCGGCGAAATCCAGGGTTGCGCCACCGTATCCTGCCGCGGCCAGTTCCGACCGCAGGTCATTGGCATGGCGGCGCATCAGATCCAGCGTTTCAGGCCTGTCGGCAGTCATCGTGATGATCAGCGAATCGCCGTGCCGGCGAATATCGAACTTGATGCGGCCCAGCTCTTCGGGGGCCAGCGTCAATTCGTTTCGGTTGGCATGTGTGGCAAGCTGGGCCCCGGTTTCCGCCAGCACTCCGGTTAAGTGACGGGCCGCCTGTTTGTGCGGGAACATCGACGTAGAATCCCCTTGGCGCACATCAGCGCGCACGTCCGTAGCCGGTACGGCGAAGGTCGGCGCGTCAGCGGCGAAATCTGCGACGGTGGTGGAAGGTGCATCCGTCAATGCCTCGGCCGCTTCGCCCAAGCGAAACCTTGCGGCACTTTCCATGACGCTGCTTGCGCCATCGGAAGGGGTTTCGTCTTCCGTGACAGGGGCTTCTGTAAACTGTCCTGGTGCTGCCGGCGGGGTGGGCGCCGCCATGGACAGCGCGGAGACCGTCATCTGCTTTGCCGCCTCAACCGGTCTGGCGTGCAGGCGTGACGTTCCAGCGGTCAAGGGCGCAACCTGCCCCGAAAGATCGGGCGGGACGGGCGAACTACCTCCGGGCGCGGCAGGTATCTGGGCGCCGGTCTGCACGTCCGCGCCGATAGTGCCGGAAGGGAGCGGCGGTGGAGTATTCACCATGGGCAGACCCAAAAAGATGGTCATCGCGGTGTCGGCATCGGGGCTGTCAGCCTCTTCCTTGTCTTGCGGGTTCATGGCGATTTCGGTTTCAGCCGTGGTTTCCTGTGCGTTCTGGATCGGGGGGATTGCGACCTCTTGCGCATCTTCGGGCGCATCTTCGGCCAGAAGATCAAGAAAGGCCTCGGCCATAGCCGATGGGGTGTCGGATGGTGCGGCACGACCGGGGCCAGGCGACGGGGGGGCAATGGAAACGAGGGTCAGCATGGGATCCAGCTTCTGTCGGGGCCTGTGCAGTCTGCCATCAGGAAGTTACCGGCTGTTTACCGCAAGGGGGGCATCATCGGAAAATCCAGAAGGAGATTGATATGGATGTTTCCCTTTCACCCGCCGGTCGTCCGACCACTCAGCAGGATCGTGCGCTTTGGGCAAAGGCCCAGGAACTGGAAGCGACGTTCCTGTCCGAAATGTTGAAGGATACCGGCCTTGGCAAGTCCGAAGGCGGCTTCGCGGGCGGTATCGGTGAGGAGCAGTTCGGTTCTTTCCTGCGGGACGAACAGGCAAAACGGATCGTCGGGCGGGGCGGCATCGGTCTGGCAGAGCATATATTCCGCAGCCTTCGTCAGGGAGAGGCGGGATGAATGCGCCCATGCTGCACAGGTTGCTAGATCGTATAGACGACGCTGTCACACGCGCCGATCTGGTCGATCTGGCAGAGCTTGTCGGTGCGATGGAAGGGGCAGTGCAAGAGTTCAATCTTGCGGCCGACCCCAAGGCGGCAAGCGCGCTGTCCGAGCGCGCGCGCCGGATCGCAGGCCGTCTGGATGCTGCGCGGCGCGGCGTGCAGTCTGCCCGCCGCCGCCTGCAAGAGATTCGCGCCGCCTGCGATCTGCGTACATATGACCGCACCGGGCAGGCGCATAGCCTGACAGCCGGAACACCGCCCACCGCCCACCGGTTCTGAGAGAATCGTTCAAATGCTGTGCATACGGGCGGTGGTGATTAGGAAAGCCTTAGAACCTGGCGGTCTTCAATCAACCTGCATCCCATGAGGGGGTGGCGCTGCGGCTTCGCCACAGCACAGGCCGAACAGCCCTTTGGTCAGCCTTGCGGCTGACAGAACCCGCCGGACGGAACACTCCGGCAGAAGACCGAGGTACAGGACATGTCGTCCATTCTGACCAATACCAGCGCGATGGTTGCCCTTCAGACCATGAAGGGAATCACCGCCAGCCTGAACAAGACCCAGAACGAAATTTCGACAGGCAAAAGCGTGGCAACAGCGCGCGACAACGCTGCGACCTGGGCAATTTCGAAAACGATGGAATCGGACGTCAAGGGGTTCAAGACGATCTCAAGCAGCCTTGCTTTGGGCTCTTCGACCGTCGAAGTGGCCCGTCAGGCGTCTGAAAAGGTCAACAGCCTGTTGACCGACATCAAAGGCAAGATCGTCGAAGCCCAGGACAGCAACAAAGACCGTACCAAGATTCAGACCGATATCGTGGCCTTGCGGGACCAGATCACCTCGGTGGTCGGGGCGGCGCAATACAACGGGCTGAACCTGGTCGATGGTTCGGTCGCCTCGATGAATGTCCTGGCCTCGCTGGACCGCAATGCCACCAGCGTATCGGCGTCGTCGATTGCCGTCACTGCGCAGAACCTGTCCACCGGCGGTTACACGGCGAATGACGTCTTCGGCGCCACGACCGGCGGTACGGTTTCGACCAATGCCGACACTTTCGTTCTGGCGCTGGATCAGGGCGGCGGGGCCGACGACATCACCATCCAGGATGGCGCCACGGCCTGGGCCGCTGGCGACCGCATTTCGATCCGCCTTGGAGAGAAGACGGCATCTTATACGGTATCGGACAGCGATGTGACCAGTGGGGCGAACTCGATCGCCGATCTGGTGGCGGTGGGGTTGAAGAACTCGATCGACGCGTTGGGGATCAGCGGCCTGACGGTTGACTACGACTCGGCGAACCCGGGCCAGCTTGCGTTCACCAACAACGGCACTTCCGACCTGTCGGTGTCGGGCCAGTTCAAGAACGCGGGTTCGGGTGGTCTCAGCGCGCTGTCCGCGATCGACGTCTCAACTTCGGCCGGGGCGACCGCGGCACTGGCGAGCATTGATGCGCTGGAACAGACGGCCATTGATGCGGCCGCGTCCTTCGGTTCCTCGCAGAACCGGATTGACATCCAGAAAGACTTCGTCGGCCAGTTGACCGATGCCTTGAAGGCCGGGATCGGCTCGATGGTCGATGCCGATATGGAGGAAACCTCGGCGCGTCTGCAAGCCTTGCAGGTCCAGCAACAGTTGGCGACTCAATCGCTGTCGATTGCGAACCAGGCGCCGCAGAACATCCTGTCGCTGTTCCGGTAAGCACCTTATGGGGCGGGAATATCCCGCCCCGTGATTCCCCGTCCCATGATCCCCTGATTTGCCGGAGAACACTTCCGTGTCAGCCTTTTCCGTGGCGGCGCAGGCTGCCTATTCCCGCCCCGATCCGAATGTTCTCAGCCCTCGGGCTGCGGAATATGACCTGCTGGGCAGGGCCACACGACGATTGTCAGACGGCTGGCGCAAACGCGAAACCGATCTGGCGGGCCTTATGGCCGCTGTCGATGAAAATGAACGTATCTGGGCGACCCTCGCGCAAGAGGTGGCCGAACCGGCCAACGCCCTGCCATCGGAGCTACGAGCCAAGCTGTTTTATCTGTATGAGTTTGCCCGCCATCACGGACATCTTGTCCGGCAGGGCAAGGCGTCAGCCGAGATTCTGGTGGAAATCAACACCGCCGTGATGCGCGGCCTGCGCGGGCAGGTGCCGGTATGAGTGGCCTTGTCCTGAAACTGGGTCCGCATGAGCGGGTTCTGATCAACGGCGCAGTGATTGAAAACGGCGAAAAACGCTCTCGTCTTGCGGTGGTATCGCCGAATGTGAATATCCTGCGCCTGCGCGATGCCATTCACCCTGAGCAGGTCAATACGCCCGTGCGGCGGGTTTGCTATATCGCGCAGCTTGTGCTGTCTGGCGATGCGGATCCGGCCGAGGCACGGTTGCAGTTGCTGCGCGGGATTGAGCAGCTCAGCCAGGTTCTAGTCGATTATGACAGCCGCAACCTGCTGAGCCATGCCACGGCGGCCGTACTGGAGGATCAGCACTATCAGGCGCTGAAGCACTTGCGCGCCCTGTTGCCGCGCGAAGAGCGGTTGATGGCGGCGCATCGCGCATGACCTATACCCCCGCCTTGCCGTTGACGGGATATGCGGGCTGGGTCCTGCTGAAGCGCACGATGGCGGCACAGCAAAAGGCGTATCTCGCCTCGCCTCAGATCACGCGGGACGAAGATTACTTCAAGGCCAGGATAGGCCAGATAAAAACGGCGGAACAACTGGTGTCGGATCGGCGGTTGCTGAGGGTTGCCTTGGGGGCCTTCGGCCTTGAAAGCGACCTGAACAGCAAGTTCTTCATCCAGAAAATCCTTGAAAGCAGCACGATAGATCCCAGCTCTCTTGCCAGCCGCCTGTCCGATAAGAAATACCTCCAGATGGCCTCGGCCTTCGGCTTCGGGGATTACTCAACACCAAGGACGCAGCTTTCGACCTTTCCGCAAGAAATCCTGTCCGCCTATGAAACCCGCAGTTTCGAGACGGCAGTTGGCGACCAGAATGACAACATGAGACTGGCGCTGAACGCAGAGCGAGAGCTGGGCAAGCTGGCTGCGAAATCATCGTCTGAAAATACCAAGTGGTTCACCGTGCTGGGTGATGCGCCGCTGCGCACGGTGTTTGAAAAGGCGCTTGGCTTGCCGGCGGCCTTTGGGCGGTTGGACGTTGACAAACAGTTGGACATGATCCGCCAGAAGGCAGAGATTCAGCTAGGGAGCGGCACGATTGCACAGTTCAGCGACGCAGAAGCGGTGACGAAATTGATCCGCCGTTTTCTGATGCGTTCTGAAATCAGTCAGTATTCTTCGTCTGGTAGCAGTGCGCAGACCGCCCTGACCCTGTTGCAGAACCGGTTGCGTTAGGCGTCAGGCACCCCCTCGGCTGGACAGGATTGCAGCCAGTCTGGCAAAACTGGCCTCGACACCCCCGGTCGGGGCATCTTCGCCGATGAAACCATCCAGAGAAGGCCAGATCTGCATTGCCCGATCCACCACCGGATCGGTGCCCTTTACATAGAGGCCCGCCTGAATCATCAGTTCGGCCCGATCCCAGGCGCCAAGCAGCTTTCGCACCTCTGCGATCAGGCCATTCTCCTCTTCGGTCGCGGCTTCCGGCAGGCTGCGGGAGACGCTGCGCAGAAGATCGATCGCGGGAAAACGCCCCCGCTCTGCGATCTTGCGGTCCATCACCACATGGCCATCCAGCACGCCGCGCAGAATGTCGGCTACCGGCTCCTCCATATCCGATCCGGCGACCAGCACCGAAAAGATTGCAGTGATGTCGCCGACCTCTTCCGGCCCCGGCCCGGCACGTTCGGCAAGTGCCATGATGGTCTGGCCCAGCGAAGGCGGATAGCCCCGCAGCGCGGCAGGCTCACCTGCGGCCAAGGCCACCTCGCGATGGGCTTCGGCAAAGCGGGTGACGGAATCGACCAGCAGCAACACATGCAGACCCTGATCCCGGAAATGCTCCGCCACAGCCATCGCGGTCCAGGCACAGCGACGACGCGTCAGCGCGGACAGATCCGAGGTGGCGGTGACGATCACCGAACGTGCCATGCCTTCGACACCAAGCACGCGTTCCGTGAATTCCCGCAACTCGCGCCCACGCTCGCCCACCAGGGCGATGACCACGACATCGGCTTCGACCTTGCGCGCGAACTTTGCCAGAAGGGACGATTTCCCCACGCCCGATCCGGCAAAAAGGCCGATCCGCTGACCGCGCACCAGCGGCAGCATCGTGTCAAACACTGCCACGCCTGTGGAAAGGCGAGCCCCCAGCCGCTTTCGCCTCGCGGCCTGCGGGGCATCGGTGCGGACGGGGCGCAGGTCGGGCCCCTGTAGCAGCGGTCTGCCATCGAGCGGCTGGCCATAGGGATCAACAATCCGTCCGATCCAGCCATCATGCGGGGCGATGCCGCCACGACCGGCCACCACGACAGTCTGGCCGATGGTCAAACCTTCTGCGGTTCCGTCCGGAAGGATCACGGTTTCATCCGGTCTCAGGCCAATGACCTCGCCCGCCAGCGCCCCCATTTCAACCCGATCGCCCAGCGAAAGCGCGGCTTCCAGTCCCGTTACCCTTACCGTTCCCGCCTCGATCCGCGCGATACGGCCGACGGGGAACACCACCGGAATTCGGGCGATTTCGGCGCGCAGGGCAGCAAAAACATCCATCATGCGATTCCCCTTTTGTTCATGCTTACCGTTTCTAAAGGAATCACCCTTAAGCCTTGATGAAGCAGGTCACGGGAGAAGCCCGGATGTTCGAATCCTTGAAGTTGACTGCCATGGCACAAGCCATGGCCGCCCATGCCGGAAGTCGCATGGGCCTGATCGCACGAAACGTGGCGAACGCAGATACGCCCGGCTACCGGGCGCTGGACATCCCCAGTTTTTCTGAAATCTATCAGGAGGATGGCGCCTTTGGTGCCGAGTCTTCCACTGCGATGGCGGCGGGCAAAGCCCAGCCGTTCATCGTGCCGGGCGATGTCGAGCCGAACGGGAATTCGGTTTCGGTCGAGGTGGAAATGGTCAAGGCCGCCGAAGCGCGGCAAGAGCAGGAAATGGCTCTGGCTATCTATCGCAGTGCTTCGGGCATTATCCGCGTCAGCCTTGGCAGAGCGTGAAAGGACGCCGGGCATGAGTGAACTTCTTCAATCCTTGTCCTATTCGGCCTCGGGAATGCAGGCACAGGCCTCCCGTTTGCGCCACGTATCGGAAAACATCTCGAACGCCGATACGCCTGGCTATCACCGCAAGCTGATCTCCTTTCAGGAGCAGTTGGAGAGTGGTCAGGTCACGGTAGGGCCGGTCAGCCTCGATCAAAGCCCGCTGCAAAGCGTCTATGATCCGGGCAACCCGCTTGCAGATGACACCGGGCATTACGACGGATCGAATGTCGATCTGGTGATGGAGATGGCCGATGCCCGCGAAGCGCAGCGCAGCTACGAGGCCAATCTGCGCATTTTCGATCAGGCCCGCAGCATGACCCTCAGCCTGTTTGAAGTGCTGAAACGATAGGACCACGCAATGGATATCAAGACGACACTTGCCACGCAGGGCTATTCCCAGGCCCGTACCGCCGCCGCACCCCAGCCGGTCTCGGCCGAGGCCGGCTTTGCCCGTTTCGTATCCGGTTTCGCCGCCACGCTGTCCGAGGGAGAGGCCACCGCGCGTGCCGCGATGGTAGGCGGGGCTGATCCGCACGCATTGGTGCGGGCGCTGGCCGACAGCCAACTTGCGGTCGAGACGGTTTCGACAGTGCGCGACAAGGTGGTTGAGGCCTATCAGGAAATTCTCAGGATGCCGGTATGACGCAGGTGCTGCTTTATGACGTCCTCCGTCAGGGCCTTTGGGTTGCGGTTCAAATTTCTGCTCCGCTGCTGGCCGTGGCTCTGGTTGTCGGGGTTGTCATCGGGCTGTTCCAGGCACTGACCTCGATTCAGGAGATGACGCTGACCTTCGTGCCCAAGGTCGGCGTGATGCTCGCAGTCTTCTGGGTCTCGATGAGCTTCATGACCACAACGCTGATCACCTTTTTCACCAGTCGTATCGTTCCCCTGATCGGAGGTTCGTGATGGATTCCGCTGGCTACGTCACCCTGTCCCGCCAATCCGGCCTGATGCGAGAGATGCAGAGCGTTGCGAACAACATCGCAAATCTGTCCACAGCCGGGTTCCGCCGTGAAGGCGTGATTTTCGCGGAGCATGTGGTTGGCCTGTCGGAAGGACCGTCGCTGTCGATGGCAACGGCTTCGGCACGGCTGGTCGATCTTCAGCAAGGGGATATGGCCCAGACCGGCGCCACCTTCGACTTCGCGATTGAGGGCGAAGGTTTCTTTCTTGTCGATACGCCCGCAGGTCAAAGATTGACCCGCGCCGGCAGTTTCACCCCTGGCGTTACGGGCGAGTTGATGACGGCGGATGGTGCGCGCCTGTTGGACGATGGCGGCGCGCCGGTTGTGGTGCCGCCCGGCACCCTGGACGTAGTGATGGGTGTGGATGGCACGCTGTCTGCCGGTGGCCGCCCCCTTGCCCGCATCGGCTTGTGGCAACCGGTCGATCCGGTCGCGTTGCGGCATCAATCGGGAACCTTGCTGGACGGCGGCGAAGTTCAGCCCGCCGACGGAAAGGCACGGCTTTTGCAAGGGTATCTTGAAGACAGCAACGTGAATGCGATCACCGAAGTGGCCCGCATGGTCGAGGTTCAGCGCGCCTATGAACTGGGCCAGGGTTTCCTGGAACGTGAGGATCAGCGGATGCGCGGTGCAATCGAAACCCTGGGGCGTTAGGACAGCAGATGAAAGCCTTGCAGATTGCAGCCTCTGGCATGGCCGCACAACAGATGCGGGTCGATGTCATATCGAACAACCTCGCGAACATGTCCACCACCGGCTACAACGCCCGGCGGGCCGATTTCGCCGATCTGGCTTATGAACAGATTGCCCGTCCCGGTGCGATCACTGCAACCGATGGCACGGTCTTGCCGACGGGAATTCAATTGGGCATGGGGGTCAAGCCTGCTGCCGTCTCGGTTGTTCTGGCGCAGGGTGCCCCGGCGCAGACCGGCGGTGATCTGGATGTCATGATTGATGGCCGCGGCTATCTTGAGGTTACGCTGCCTTCGGGTATTGCCGGATACACCCGCGACGGAGCCTTGCACCGCTCGCCCGACGGGCTGATCGTGACAGCCGAGGGCTATCAGGTGGCCCCGGGCATTACCATTCCGGTCGATGCCAGGTCGGTGGCAATCAACGCGAATGGCGAGGTTTATGCCAGTTTCGCCGATCAGGTCGATCCGCAATTGCTGGGGCAACTGACCCTGGCGACCTTTGTCAATGAAAAGGGATTGGAGGCGACGGGTTCCAATCTTTTTCTGGAAACGCCCGCCTCGGGCGCGCCGATCACCGGCACGCCGGGTCTGGATGGGCTGGGGAGGGTGCGGCAAGGCTATCTGGAGGAAAGCACGGTCGATGCGGTCAAGGAGGTGACCGAGTTGATCAAGGCCCAACGTGGGTATGAGATGAACGCCAAGGTCATCACAGCGGCGGATCAGATGTTGTCTGCCACCACGAGCCTGCGATGATCTGGCGACTCCTTCCCTTTCTTCTGGCCTGTCCGGCCTTGGCCGACAGCGTGGTGGCCACACGGCTCATCCGATCGCATTCGGTCATTGCGCCAGAGGATGTTACCCTGGTCGCCGCAGATATTCCGGGTGCCTTGAGCAGTTTGCAGACAGTCGTCGGGCAAGAGGCGACGATGCAAATCTATCCCGGCAGGCCGGTTCTGGCGGGCAACATCGGCGCAGCGGCGGTGGTTGAGCGTAACCAGATCGTTCCCTTGGCGTTTCAGCACGGGGGCCTTGCCATCGTGACAGAAGCTCGCGCGCTTGGCCGGGGTGCGCCGGGTGACTTCATCGAAGTGCTCAATCTGGCATCGCGCACCAAGGTCATGGGACAAGTCGGGGCCGATGGAACCGTTTATGTAGGGAAAACCCCCTGAGGGAACATGAAGCGTTTGATTTTTCTTACACTTTCGATTGCCGCTTGCGGTCGCCTCGATCAGGTCGGACGAGCCCCGCAGTTTTCGCCGCTGGAAGGCAGCTATCAGTTCCACGCGCTGTATTCCAATCCGCTGCCGGAAGATGGCGGGAATGGCGGCCCGGGGGAACAGTCTTCGCTGTGGAATGCATCGAAAAGCTCTTTGCTGGGAGACCGGCGTGCTGCGCGTCGGGGTGATATTCTGACGGTGGTGATTGAAATCGACGACAGCGCAGAAATGAAAAACTCCACCAATCGCAGCCGCAGTGGCAAAGAGAAGATGGGTCTTGGGTCGTTGTTCGGTATTCCGCAGCGTCTTGATGCCGAATTGCCAGATGGTGCGAGCCTGGAGGAGGCTGTCGATACCTCTGGCAACTCCAGCTACAAGGGCAACGGCAATGTTGCGCGCAATGAAAAATTGACTCTCCGCGTTGCCGCGACAGTGGTGGAAGAGCTTGCCAATGGCGTGCTGCGGATCGAGGGCCAGCAGGAGGTTCGCGTCAACAACGAACTGAGAGAGCTGATCGTGACGGGCTATGTCCGGCCCGCGGATATCTCGCGCCAGAATGAGATCACCTATGACAAGATTGCCGGGGCACAGGTGTCTTATGGGGGCCGCGGCCTGATCACCGATGTTCAGCAGCCCCGCTATGGTCAGCAGGTGGCTGACGTTCTGTTGCCGTTTTGACCATGATCAGGAAATTCGTTCCGATAGTACTGCCGATCATGGGCCTGGGTCTTGGAACAGGTGCCGGCCTTTTCCTGAAACCCGATCAGGCATCGACGGCAGAGGCATCTGTCGCCGGGCAGGGTGAGATAGCGGCGCCCGGAGAGGCAGGCGGCGAGCACGGAGAGGGCTCTGCAATCCCGTCAGAAGGCGCTGTGGCGAAAGGGCAGAAGCCTGACGCTGCGGGGGACGAGGAGAACCCCGAGTTTGTCAAGCTGACCAACCAGTTCGTCATTCCGATCCTTCAAGACGGGCGCGTCGTGTCCCTGGTCATCCTTTCGCTGAGCCTTCAGGTGAAAACCGGCACGTCGGAAGAGGTCTATGCGCTGGAACCCAAACTTCGCGACGCGTTTTTGCAGGTTCTGTTCGATCACGCGAATGCAGGCGGGTTCAGGGGGTCGTTTACCGACGGGTCAAACCTGCTCTATTTGCGGCGGGCGTTGCTTGAACGTGCCCAGGGGCTGGTGGGGTCGATCATTACCGATGTTCTGATCAGCGATATTGCCCGGCAGGATTCCTGAGACCGGGCAGAAGCCGACTCCTGCTATTATCCTGTCAGTTTTCGGGCGAGATTGCTCAACGCCTGATCCTTTCCAAAGGCTGCCCGGGCGGCCTCTGCTGCGTCCAGCCAGACGGCGGTTTTGTGTGCCAGTTGGCGATTGAGCTCTTCGCGGCGCAGATCCACCCATCAGAGGTTCAGCGGGCCTTCGAGATCGGCTTCCTAGTGTACCTGCCGTTTCTTATCATCGATCTCGTGACTTCGGCCGTGCTGATGTCGATGGGTATGATGATGGTCTCACCTGCGGTGGTCTCACTGCCCTTCAAGCTCGCGTTCTTCGTTGTTGCAGATGGCTGGACGCTGATCTCCAGCGCACTTGTTCGCAGCTATCTGTAAGGGACCGGACGCGCCGGGGTGCAAGCGCACCCTGTCGTCCGTTCCCACACCACCGCTGCTCCGATCGGCCTTGAATCGCGGCTTTCATCGCATGGACGCGGCCATCTTGATGCGACGGACGCAGGCTGTTCAGTTGACCACGAACTCGGCGTGCAGGGCGCCGGCCGCATTGATGCTTTTCAGGATGTCGATCATGTCGTGAGGCGAAACGCCCAAGGCGTTCAGGCCAGCCACAACCTGTGACAGCGACGCGCCCCCCGTCACCTCTGCCAATCCGGTCCCGGGCGCATTCTGCACATCTACCTTGCTTTGGGGGACGACAACCGTCTGACCTTCGGAAAACGGGTTCGGTTGAATGACCGCGGCCCCTTCCTCGACCCGCAAGGTCAGATTGCCCTGGGCAACCGCAACCCGGCTGATCCGCACATCCTCGCCCATGACAATCGTGCCAGATCGCTGGTCCACAACGACCCGGGCGCGCGATTGCGGTTCAACCGGCAGGTTCTCAATTCTTGCCAGGACATGCGCTGGTGAGGCGGTGCCAATTGCCGACAGGTTCAGCGAAACGGTGCCTGCATCCAGCATGGTGGCCGCACCGCGGCCAAGCTCTCCGTTGATCACCCCCTCGATCCGGGCCGCCGTTGTGAAGTCCGGGGCACGCAAGGCAAGGCGCATCTGTTCCAGGCCGGCGAAATCGAAATCGACCTCGCGCTCGACATGCGCGCCGGCGGGAATTGAGCCTGCCGTCGGTACGCCCTGCACCACCCGCGCAGCTTCCCCTTCCGCCGAGATGCCGCCCGCGATCACGGTGCCCTGTGCTACGGCATAGATCTGGCCATCGGCACCGTTCAGAGGCGTCATGACCAGTGTTCCACCCAACAGACTTTTGGCGTCGCCAATGGCCGACACTGTCACATCGACGCGCCCTCCAGCTCTTGCAAAAGCAGGCAGTCTGGCGGTCACGAAGACGGCTGCGACGTTCTTGGGGCGCAAGTCCTCTCCTGTGACGTTGACGCCCAGCCGTTCCAGCAGGTTTGACATCATGTCTTCGGTATAGGGCGTGTTGCGCAGGCCGTCCCCCGTGCCGTTCAAACCGACGACGAGGCCATAGCCGACCAGATCGTTACTGCGGACACCGTCAAACTCGACCAGATCCTTGATCCGGACCGGACCTCCCCAGGCGGGCATGGCCAGAGAGATGGCTATAACCAAGGCAAAACGGCGGATCATCGCAGATACTCGACCAGGCTGAGCTTCGACAGGCGGGCTGTCAGCGCATAGAGCAACTGCAGCTTTTCTTCGGCAGCCGTCAGTTGGCTGGAGGCTTCGTAGGAATCAACGCCAACCAGATCGACGCGGGCGATCCCGAGAGCGGAACTCTCGGCGCTGTTGCGCGTGGCGGAATCGGCGATGCGGGCCTCGGTCATTCCAAGATCGGCAGCAAGGTAGATCATGCCCGATTGCGCCGACAGCATGGCATTTCCCGCGAGGCCCGCCAGGCTACGACGGGTATCGGCCTGCCCGGCAAAAAGCCCACGGTCCAGCAGGGCGCCCATGGCAAGGCCCTTTAGATAGTCGCGGATCGCAGCATCGTTGGCGGTCACCGCGACGGTTGCGGTTTCGCCCTCGGCGATTGGCACCGCATCGACAGCGGCCCCTCCCAGATAGCCGGTGCTGGCATAACCGACCGGATCATCGAACCAATCCGCCACCAGGGCCGCGGCATCTGTGGCCGAGGTGGCGGGGGCCACCGCAGCTTCCAACGCTGACATCATGGTCGCAAAATCGGCAACGGCCGGCCCGCTCAAATGGGTTCCAGAAAACAGACTTCGTTCACCAAAGCCGCTGTTCAGTGTGGAAATTACTCCTTCCAGTGCGGTTCTGGCGGCCAGGGCCCCGCTGTTGACTTGGGCAACCGAGGCCGTACCGGCGCTGATCTGCAACGCCGACTGCGCTCCTTCCCCAAGCTGGGTTATGGTGCCAAGCGCCGATTGAGTTGCCCTTGCCAGAGAGCCAAGTTCATTCGTGGCTGTCTTGAAGGCCGAAAGTCGCGCGAGGCTGCTGTCAACGGCGTTGATCTGCCCCAGATTGCCCGAGAGATGACGAACCGTGTCGCTGCTGAGGCCGGTTGCGACCTCTTGTTGCAGTCGGGTAATCGCACTTTTTGCGGTGCTGGTGGTATTGGTGAGCAAAAGCGTCTTGGCAAGGTCGCCATAACGTATCTGAACCATGTCTAGATCTCCAGGAGACGGTCGATCATCGAGCCGAGGGCCGAGATCACCTTGGCATTTGCCGCATAGGCCTTTTCCATCATCAGAAGAGCCTGCATTTCCTGATCGGTATCAACACCGCCCGCAGCCTCCTGCGTGCCGAGGGCAAGGGCCTTGGCCGCAGCGAAGCCCTGTTCGGATTCTGCCGTCAGCCGATCGGAGGCGATGCCGGAGATCAGATCGGAAGCCAGAGCGGCAAAGCTGCGTTGGCCCGGCATGAAGCCACCGGAAACCGGAAGGCGCTGGGCCAGCAAGGCACCGCGATAGGCCACAAGCAAGCCGGTCGCGCCGCTGTCGCCGCTGGTCGCGGCCCCCAGGCCATCGCGAATTCGCCAGATCGAGCCGCCGTGCCCGGGATCGACCGCAGGGTTGAGGGTCAGGCGTTGGGCCAGCCCGGTTTCATCTGCAGGATCGAAGGCCAGGCCGCTATCGGTGAACAGGCCGGCTGCACCTGCGGGCAGTGTCGCATCCAGCCCCCCTGCGGCAAATCGCTCGATCAGATCGCGCGCAACTGCATCCAGACGGCCCTGCGCAGTGACGGCGATCTCGTCTCTTACGGCGAACTCTGCGACCAGCGCACCTCCCGCCAGCGGACTGCTGTCGGATGCTGTGCTGATCGGGCGATTGTTCAGGGTCAGACCAGACAGGGTTCCGCCTGCCAGACCGAGGTCGGCAGTGACAAGCCCGGTTCTGGCAAAACCAAAGGTCGAAGCCGTCCCGTCCAGCAGGACGGAACCGCCCGTGCTGAACAGAGCCACCGTACCATTGTCGCGCTGGGCGACCCGGACGGGAATTTCCTTGCCGATCTCGTCGATCAGTTGCTGGCGTTGGTCCATCAAAGCTGAGGGGTCATTTCCCCCCGAACTCATCACCCGGATCTTGGTGTTCAATTCCGCGACGCGCGCCAGTGAGGTGTTCAGTGCCTCGACCTTGCTGGCAATCGCGCCATCGGCCTCAGACCTGAGGGCCTGTACCTTTGTCGCAGCCGATCCGATGTGGTCGGCCAGCGCATCCGCCGCATCGACCACGGCTTGCAGCCGGGCCTCGCTGTCGGGGCGGCTGGCGGCCTCGATCAGGCGGCTGTCGAAATCGGCAACACGCGCTTGCAGCGAAGTGGCGCTGTCTGTCGTGCCAATAGTCTGCTCGATAGTTTTTAGGGCTTCGGCGGTCACCACATTGCCGGCATCCGCCGCCTGTGCCGCGCGGCGGTCATTCTGCAAGGCAAGATCGATATGGCGGCTGACCCCCACGATCCGAACGCCCAGCCCCTGACCGCCGGCCGACCAGGCGGTGGTCACCAATTCTCGTCTGCCGTAGCCGGGGGTTGTCGCGTTGGCGATATTGTTCGAGATGACCTCGACCTGTTTATTGACGGCAGTCAGGCCGGATACGGCGCTGGACAGACCTGCGGCAAATGACATGGCGGACTATCCTAGCGCTTGAGATTGGCGGTTTCCTGCAACATCTCGTCCACCGTCTGGATGACCTTGGCATTGGACGAATAGGCGCGCTGCGTCTGGATAAGCTGGGTCAGTTCGGCGGCGACATCGGTGGTCGATTCCTCACGCGAATAACCGACGACCTTGCCCACGGGCCCGGTGCCCGCATCCCACAGGCTGATCGCCCCTGACTCGGGCGAGACCCTGTATGTCTGGTTGCTGGTCGAAACCAGCCCGTTCGGGTTGGGCACGCTTACGACCGGAATCTGGAACAGCGTCCGGGTAAAGCCCTGATTATAGACGGCAAGCAGATTACCACTATCGTCAATCTCCAACGAGGCGATTGTCGCGACCGGAGAGCCGTTCTTGGTCACGTTCACGGGCGAGAAATTTGCGTCCAACTGGCTGATGCCGCCCGTGGCGCCCAGTTTGCCGACATCCAGCGCGATGGTGCCGCCCCCGACAGTGACCGGGATCGCGCCGGTCGCCGGGTCATAGGCCGCACCGCTGATTGCGGTGATACTGGCCAGGGTTCCGCCGCCGGTCTGTGCGGTGTTGAACGTCAACTGATACTCGCCCACCACCGCGCCACCCGAGGCGGTGTCGGTGATCTTCATCGTCCAGGTGTTGGAGGCACCGCTTGCCGCGACCGTTGGGGTAAATGTGATATCCAGCGATTCCGAATTGCCGAGGTTTCCGAAGTATTCGACCGACATCGCCTCCACCGTTCCGGCGGCCCCGGCCTTGGTGGAGGAGAACGGCAGGTTGACACCAAGGCCGACCTTGCTTGTCGGGTTGGCCACGGCCTGATTTTCGTTGATCTGTATGGGAACCAAGCCCGAAAAACTGTCCCGCGGGAAGGTTCCCATCGTGCCGTCGGCATTCGCGGGCCATCCCATCAGAACCTGTCCCATGGGTGTGCGCAGAATCCCATCCTCATCCTGACGGAACGAGCCAGTGGTCATCAGGGAAATCGGAAAATTACCGCCCGCTGCCAAGGCTGAAACATCAGTGACAGCGATAAAGCCGCGCCCGTCCACCGCGATATCGGTCGAGTTGTCAGAGCCGATCAGCGGCCCCTGATCGTCGATCATCCGTACCGACGAGGTCCGCACGCCGCCTGCGGTGTAAGAGCTGTTGCCTGCCCCCTGCACCACGAAAGAGAAAAAATCCGTCTCGGCCCGCTTGTAGCCATAGGTTGACGAGTTGGCGATGTTGTCGGCGATGCCCGCCAGCTTGTTGGCATTGGCATTCAGCCCCGCCACCCCCGCTTGCAGCGAAGAAGAGATCGTCATCGGAAGCGCCTTTCTGCAGTGTCTGGCCTGTCATCGGCCACACTGCGTCCGGCGGGTTAAGATGCCGCTAATGGCATTGCCGATTTACGGCAGGTTGTGATGCTACGGCTGATTTCGCAGCAAAATCAGCTCGACACGGTTGTTTCGCAGGGCAATCGGGTCGGCCACCGCCGGCTTTCGGTCGGAATGCCCGGTGATCCGGGCGATTCGCGGCGCAGCGAAACCCTTTTCCTCCAGCAGAGCACGAAAAGCCTGGGCGCGTTCCGAGGAGAGGGACCAGGCAGGGTTGTGGATCAGGGTCACGGGATAGGCATGAACATAGCCATCCACCGAGATCTGGTTTTCGGTCACCGCCAGGACTTCGGCCAGAAGGGCGGCAATCTGGCGGGCCTCTTCGGTCGGGGCCGCAGTATCCAGATCGAACAGGGGTTTGCCTTCGATGTCGAACAGCTCGATCACCAACCCCTCGTCGGTGACGCGGGTGGTCACATGGCGCAACAGCCGCGCCATCACCATGCTTTCGCCGCCAAGGGCGGTCAGTTGCTTTTCAACCTTTTGCTGTTCTTGTTCATCGCCCTTGCGCCCGTTTTGCTTGCCCGCCTGCGAATTGGTTCCGCTGTCGCCGCGCGCCTTGTCGCTGTCGGAGGGATAAAGGTTGGACGCCCCGGTGCCGTTTTGCGCCAGTGTATCTTCGGTCATTACGGAATCCCCCCCGAAGGCACCATCGCCTCCTCCGGAAATCCGGCTGACCGGGACCGTCGGGTTGAAATAATCCGCAATCCCCTTGCGTTGTTTTTCCGTCGTCGCGTTCAGCAGCCACATCAGCATGAAGAAGGCCATCATGGCCGTCACAAAGTCGGCATAGGCCACTTTCCACGCCCCACCGTGGTGACCACCGCCGACTACGATCTTCTTCCGCTTGATGATGACTGGCGCGGCATTCGTCTGCCCGGCCATTCACACACCCAGTATTTCACACCCGGGTTCAGCCTGCCTTATCGCGATTTACAGGAGCTTAAGGTCCGGCATTTTAGCTATTTGGCGGGGAGACCGCACCTGGTTCGGCGAATTCCCGTAAATCCGCCGTCGAACGCCGAGAGGCAGAGTTGCTTTAGCGCACGCCGCTCTGTATCCCGTAAACATTAGCCCGAGGAGCGCCATGCCAGCTATTCGTCCGATTGCCTTCAGCTTTGTCCTATTGGCGCTTGCGGCTTGCCAGAAAAGCGATCTTGCAGAGCCTCCGGTGCCGCTTGGGCCGTTCCGGCTGGGCCTGAATATCGCGGTGGCCGACAATATCCAGAAGGTTCCGATCTCTCGCGAGGCGACCAAGGCAGAGTGGGAGGCCGCCATTGAAAAGGCCGTGCAAGACCGCTTTGGACGGTATCAGGGCGACAAACTTTATGACATCGGCATCGCGATCGATGGCTATGCTCTGGCCCCGCCCGGCATTCCGGTGGTGCTGAAGCCCAAGTCGATCCTGGTGATCACGGCGAACATCTGGGACGATGCCGCGAAGAAAAAGCTGAACCCTGAAGGCAAGCAGATCATGGTGTTCGAGAAGGCCTCGCCCGAGACCTTCATCGGATCGGGTCTGACCCAGTCCAAGGAAAAGCAGATGGAGATTCTAAGCTACAACGCGATCAAGAAGGTCGAGCAGTGGCTTCTCACCAACCCCGAATGGTTCGGGCTGCCGCCGAAGGGAACCAAAGCCGCTTCAGCCCCCACCGCTTCGGCACCTGCCGCTCAGGCGCCTGCGTCAGCCGCTGCTTCCCCGGCAACCGCCGTGGCACCTGCGGCGCCAGTCAAGGTCGCCCCGCAGACGGTAAAGAAGAGCAGCGCCAAACCATCCAAGACGCCGCTGCTGCTGCCCGATCCGGCCGGAACGGTTCCCTGAGCCAACTGGCCCTTGATTTTCCCCTTGCCAGCAGATAAGTCGCCGCGCGTGTAGAATAGGGTCCGGCTGCCGGGCCCCCAAAACCGAGGGCGCCATCATGGCAAAGGCAAAGTTTGAACGTAACAAGCCGCATGTGAACATCGGGACCATTGGTCACGTTGACCATGGCAAGACGACGCTGACGGCTGCGATCACGAAGTATTTCGGTGAATTCCGGGCCTATGACCAGATTGACGGGGCGCCGGAAGAGCGTGCTCGCGGGATCACGATCTCGACGGCGCACGTTGAGTA
>DDEX01000098.1 GCA_002336845.1 Rhodobacteraceae bacterium UBA1943 | reverse complement strand
CAACGCGGCGGGGGTGGCGGGGCGACTGGCCGCCGCCTTGCCCTTTGCCGGGGTGCGGGTGGTGACCGATGCGGTCACGGCAGTGATGGGGGCCTTGGGCGAAGACGACGGGATTGTCGCGGCAATGGGCACCGGATCGGTCTTTGGCGCGCAAAGTGGCGGCGTGGTGCGCCAGATCGGCGGGCGTGGCCTTGCCATGGGCGACGAAGGCTCGGGTGCCTGGATTGGCCGCGCGATCCTGGCCCGCGCGCTGCGGGCGGCGGATGGGCTGGAGGCCATGACACCGCTGCTGCGCGCCCTGATCGACGAGGCGGGCGGCGATGACCGCGTGGTGGCGTTTTCCCTGACGGCGCGGCCCGCCGATTATGCGGCGCTGGCGCCACGCATACTTGCCTCGGACGATGCCGCGGCGCAGGCGGTGATGCAGGCCGCCACCGATCATGTCGCGGCGGCGATTGCCGTGTTGCAGGGCGGGCGGGACTTGCCGGTGGTATTTCTGGGTGGCCTTGGCCCCGGTTTTGCGGCCCGTCTGGCCGGGCGCTGGTCGATCCGGCCGGCCCGGGGCACCGCATTGGATGGGGCGCTTCGACTGGCACGGAGGGACGGATGAGCGAGACGATCTTTTCCCCTGAAGGGCTGGATGACCCGCACGCCGGGCCGCTTTACCTGCAACTGCAACGCCGGATCGCCGGGGCGGTATCGGCCGGGCAGTTGCGCCCCGGTGACAGCCTGCCGCCAGAGCGGGATATGGCGGCGATGACCGGCCTGTCGCGCGTGACCGTCAGGAAGGCGGTCGAGGGGCTGGTGGCGCAGGGTCAACTGGTGCAGCGGCGCGGATCGGGCACCTTCGTGGCCCCGCAGGTCGAGCGGCTGGAGCAGGCCCTAAGCCTGCTGACCTCTTTTACAGAAGATATGGCGCGGCGCGGGAAATCTGTGGAATCCATATGGTTGTCACGCGCACTTCATGTGCCGTCCCCCGAAGAGGTGATGGCGCTGGGGCTGGGTGCGGGCGACCGTGTGGCCCGGATCGAGCGGGTACGGCGGTCTGACGGGGTGCCGCTGGCGATCGAGCGCGCCTCGCTTCCGCCCGATGTTCTGCCCGATCCGTCGGCGGTCGAAACCTCGCTTTACGCCGTCTTGCACTTGCGCGGCTTGCGCCCGGTGCGGGCGGTGCAGCGCATTTCGGCAGCCAACCTGTCGCCCCGCGATGCCGAGCTGCTGGGCGTGACCCCCGGCGCGGCGGGGCTGAAGATCGAGCGGATCGGCTATTTGCGCAGCGGGCGCGTGGTGGAATTCACCCGCTCGCTTTATCGCGGCGACGCCTATGACTTTGCCGTGGAACTGAAACTGCCCTCGGATGAGGAAAGGACTGAACGATGACCCAAAGCCATATGGCCCGCGAGGTGGCCGAAATCCCGCAGGTCGCGGCGCGGTTTCTGGACCAGTCGGCCCCGGCGCTGGCAGAGGCGGCGGCGGCGATGCGGGCCACCGATCCGGGCCTGATCGTGACAGTGGCGCGCGGGTCGTCCGACCACGCGGCGACCTATCTGAAATATGCGGTAGAGCTGCTGGCGGGGGTGCCGGTCGCCTCGGTCGGGCCATCGGTCGCCTCGGTCTATGGGCGGCAGTTGCGGCTGGGCGGTGCGGCCTGCATCGGCATTTCGCAATCGGGTCGCAGCCCGGATATCGTGGAGATGATGCGGTCCGCCGGGGCCGGGGGGGCCCTGTCGGTGGCGATCACCAATTTCGCCGACAGCCCCATGGCGCTGGCTTCGGCCCATGCCTTGCCGCTGCTGGCGGGGGTGGAACAGTCGGTCGCGGCGACCAAGACCTTTGTCACCTCGGTTCTGGCCGGATTGGCGCTGGTGGCGGAATGGCAGCAGGATGACGGGTTGCGCCGCGCTGTGGCCGGGCTGCCAGAGGCGTTTGACCGGGCATTGGCGGCGGATTGGTCGCCCCTTGCCGCGCGGTTGTCACGGGCGCAATCGGCCTTTGTGCTGGGCCGTGGACCGGCCTTTGCGATTGCCAGCGAAGCGGCGCTGAAATTCAAGGAAACCTGCGGGTTGCACGCCGAAGCCTATTCGGCGGCAGAGGTTCTGCATGGCCCGGCAGCGATTGTGCAGGCGAATTTCCCCGTGCTGGCGCTGGCTGTGGAAGACGCCGCTCAGGCGGGTGTGCTACAAACGTGCGAAAGGCTGGCGGCGCAGGGGGCGGATGTGTTCGTGACCGGCGCTGCGGCGCAAGGTGCCGTCACCCTGCCTGCCGTGACCGGCCTGCACCCCGTAGTCGCCCCGCTTGTGCTGGCCGTGTCGTTCTATGGTTTTGTCGAGGCACTGGCGCGGCGGCGCGGGTTTGACCCCGACACCCCGCCCCATCTGCGCAAGGTGACGGAGACGGTGTGATGACGGTCACCTCCTACACGGGCGCACAGGTTTTCGATGGCACGCGGTTTTGCGACGGCGCGCTGCTGGTCGAGGGGGGGCGGGTCATCGGGATCGGGGCGGCGCAGGGCCAGGTGGTCGATCTGGGCGGCGGCATCCTCGCGCCGGGGTTCCTGGATTTGCAGGTCAACGGCTCTGGCGGGGTTCAACTGGACGGGCAGGCAGATGTGGACCGGTTGCGGACCATCTGCGACAGTCAGGCGAGCCTTGGCGCGACGGGCTGCCTGCCGACGCTGATCACCGATACGCCAGAGGCGACCGAACGGGTGATCGAGGCCGGAATTGCGGCGGCGCGCGCGGGCGTGCCCGGTTTCTTGGGCCTGCATCTGGAGGGCCCGCATCTTGACCCGCGCCGCAAGGGGGCGCATGACCTCGCGCTGATCCGTCCGATGCAGGCGCGCGATCTGGAGATGTTGCTGCACGCCGCGCGCAACCTGCCGACGCTGCTTTGCACCGTTGCGCCGGAATCGGTGACGCCCGCACAGATCGCGGCTCTGGCGGCGGCTGGCGTGGTGGTCAGCCTTGGTCATACCGATTGTCCGGCGGCGACGGCGCGGGCGGCAATGGCGGCAGGGGCTGGCTGTGCCACGCATCTTTTCAACGCGATGAGCCAGTTGGGCAACCGGGAGCCGGGCATGGTCGGGGCGATTCTGGGCGGCAACGGCTTTGCCGGGCTGATCGCCGATGGCCTGCATGTCGATCCGCTGTCGATGCGGGTGGCGCTGGCGGCAAAGCCAGAGGGGGTGTTTCTGGTCACCGACTGCATGGGCCTTGCCGGAACCGACCTGACCGAGATGACCCTGGGCGGGCGGCGCATCCTGCGCCGGGAGGGCAGGCTGACGCTGGAGGATGGCACACTGGCCGGGGCCGACCTGACGCTGCCGCGCGCCTTGCAGGTGCTGGTCGAGACGGTCGGCATCCTGCCAGAGCGGGCGCTGGCCATGGCCACCTCGGTTCCGGCACGGGCCATTGGCAAGGCGGACAGCCTTGGCCATCTGGCGGCGGGCCGGGGGGCGGATTTCGTGCATCTGTCGCCCGGTTGGGCACTGCAAGGGGTGTGGCGCGCGGGCCAGAGGCTGGTGCCCTATGGCAAGGCGCGCACCGCCGCCAGCATCGCCTGAACCAGCGCAGGATCGGTTTCGCGCGGACCGCGCGCGGCAAAACCCATCTGCAACAGGCGCGGATCGATTGTGCCTTCCCGGCTGGCCGAGGCGTGGAACGACCTTGCCCCCGTCTCGCGGGCAAGTGCCGGGATCAGCGCCGCAGTGATGCCGGAACCTGCCATCACCTCGACCCGCCCGGCTGCCGCCTGCACCATCCGCGCCAGCGTTGCGGCCCCGTCAACCGCGCGCGCGGCCCCGCCCGAGGTCAGGATGCGGTCCATGCCCAGATCTGCCGCCACCGCCACCGCCTGAACCGGGTCGGGCAGCAGGTCAACCACGCGGTGCAGGGTGACCGACAGGCCCTGCGCCGCCTGCATCATCCGTGCCAGCGCCGCCACATCCAACTCGCCGGTGGCGGTTGCCGCCCCGATCACCACGCCCGCCAGCCCCATGGCGCGGACGGTGGCAATCTCGGCGCAGATCAGGTCAAGCTCGGACGGGGACCATAGAAAGTCGCCCGCGCGGGGGCGGATCATTACATGCACCCGCCCGGTGCCCTGAGCGGCTGCCTGCAACAGGCCGATGCCCGGCGACAACCCGCCCAGATCCAGTGCCGCGCACAATTCGATCCGGTCTATCCCGGCGGCAAGGCAGGTGGTCAGGCCTGCGACCGTATCGACGCAGATTTCCAGCGTTGCGGGCATTCCCCCCTCCCAAGGTGGCGCGAGGTGATCCGGGGTCGCGCGCTGTGCGTAGTCTTTGCACAATGCCCCCGGCGGGGGCCAGAGCGGATGGGCCCGACGATGCAGATGATCTTGCTATATGCCGTCACGACGGCGCTGTTTCTGGGGCTGGACATACTGGGCATCCGCTATCTGGTGCTGCCAGCGTTTGAACGCGCGGTGGGCCATCTGCTGGCCGATCCGATGCGGTTGGGTCCGGCGGCGGTGTTCTATCTGGGCTTCACGGCGGGGCTTTTGTATTTCGTCTCGATCCCCGCGCTGAAGGCCGGGGCGCCGTTGCAGGCACTGGCGGGCGGGGCGCTGCTGGGTCTTCTGGCCTATGGCACCTATGAATTCACCAATTACGCCACATTGGCCGACTGGACCTTGCGGCAGGTGGTGGTGGATTGCCTGTGGGGCACGGCGCTGTGCGGTGTGGCGGCCTGGGCCGGGGTGGCGGTGATGATGGGACGGCTGGCCTAAAGCTAAAGCCGCGCGACAAGCCGCAGCGACAGCCCATAGGGCAGGGCGCGCAGCAGCTTGATCCCAAAGGTAAAGCGTTTGGGGAAATGGATTTCAAAGCCGCGCCGAGCCAGACCGTCGGCGACAGAACGGGCGGCGGCTTCGGGCGTGATCAGGGCGGGCATCGCAAACCTGTTCTTCGCGGTCAGCCGGGTTTGCACGAAGCCGGGGCTGACCAGCCGCACATCGACCCTCGGGGCCAGCTCGCTGCGCAGGCTTTCGGCCAGATTGATGATCGCGGCCTTGGTCGCCGAATAGGCCTGCCCGTTCGGCAGCCCGAAATACCCAGCGACAGAGCCGAACAGAACCAGTTGTCCGCCCTGGGCAATCAGCGGCGGGCAGAGGCGCGCAACATCCAGACTGCCCAGCAGATTGACGCGCACGAGCTCTTCCGTGCGGGCCGGATCAAGGTCGGCTATGCGCGAGGGGTCATAAAGGGCGGCGGTGCAGATGACGCCATCGATCTTGCTGGCCGCGAGCCCGGCCACCGCCTGCGCCAGTGTTTCGCGCTGGCCCAGATCAAGCGGCAGAACCCTGGCATTGCCGCAGTCCCGTGCCAGCGCGTGCAAGGCACCGGCGTCGCGGGCCGACAGGATCAGGTCAGCCCCCCGGCGGTGCAATTCGCGCGCCAGCGCCGCCCCGATTCCGGCGCTGGCGCCGATGATCCAATACTGCTTGCCCGCAAAAAAGCCGCTCATATGCGGAACAGCGGCTGCAACAGGCGCGGCAACAGCGCATGAAAGCGCAAGGGCGCGTCGGTTGCCGCAAGGCAGATGCAGGGGCCATCCGGCCCGGCGATGGGCTGATGATCCAGCTCGCCGCCCGCCACCTCGACATCGCCCGCGGCAAAGCGGCCTTCGCTGTCGGAAAAGCTGCCTTGCAGCACCATGGTCAGTTCCAGCCCGCGATGGCCATGTTCCGGCACGGCCAGCCCCGGCGGGATGTAGAGAAGCCGCAGCGACCCTTCGCGGTCCGCCGCCAGAATCTGCTGGCGCACCCCGCCGCCCAGCATCCGCCAATGGGGCGGCTTGCCCCCCATTGCCTGCATCACGGGCGCGGGAAAGATGCCAGAGCGTGGGATGGGCGCCGGTTCCGGGGCATCATCGTCCAGCGCGGCCATCACCCGGTCGCGCGCGGCGACAGACAAGGTGGCGGGGCGAATGCCCTCGATCAGCGCGCCACCCAGCGCCTCGGCCGCCTCGGCCCGGGCGCGGCATTCGTCGCAAACCGAGATATGGGCGGCCACCACCACCGAGAACACATGCGGCAATTGCCCGGCGACATGGGCCGCGATCAGCGTTTCGCCAATATGATGAGAAATGACGGTCATTCGCGTTTCAGATCTGCAAGTTCCTTGCGCAGCCGGTCCAGTCCCAGGCGGATGCGCGATTTGATTGTGCCAAGGGGCAGGCCGGTCTGCTGGCTGATCTCGCTATGGGTCAGCTCTTCCAGAAAGGCCTGTTCGATGGTGCGGGTCTGTTCGGGGCTGAGCGCCTGAAGGGCCGCCTTCAGCCGCGTCGTCTCTTGCTCCAGCGCCAGGATCTGCGCGGCGTCAGGCTCGGTCTCGGGCGGTTCGTCCAGCACCTCGGGCAATGGCGCGGGGCGGCGGCGTGCAAGGTCGATCTGGCGGTTCCTCGCGATGCGGTAAATCCAGGCCGAGGCCGGGGCGCGGTGGGGGTCGAACTGGTCCGCCTTGCGCCAGACCGCCAGCATCACATCCTGCACCACATCTTCGGCCATCCCGTCCCGCAGCCCGCCGCGCAGCAGCATGGCCTTTATCCGGGGGGCAAAGTGGTCGAACAGCCGCGCAAAGGCTTGGCGGTCGCGCTGGTCGCGTACGGCAAGCAGCCACAGCGTCTGTTCCGAGACGGTCTCTTGCACGCCGCGCTCCTGTTCCATCGGTGCACCATGCCCCGCTGCCGCGCGGTCTGACAAGACCGGCAACAGGCCCGCGTGCAGGGGCGCATCGGCAAGACCGACAGGATCGACAAGGGGACATTCAAGCGACATGGGCAGGATACGCATCGGGGTGCAGGGCGGATCACCCGACGAAGGAAGAATATTTGCGCCGCTGGCTGATCCGCCCGCTGCCGTCTTGCGTAACCCCTTACACAAGCGCAACAAGCCAGCGAGGCCACTCTGTGCCTTTTGACCAGACGACCGCCCAAAGCATCGCGATCATCGGCGCGGGCATTTCCGGCCTGTCAGCGGCCTGGGTGCTGAGCGGGCAGCATCGGGTGACGCTGTACGAGGCAGAGCCGCGCCTTGGGGGGCATGCCCGCACGGTGACGGCAGGGCTGCGCGGGGATCAGCCTGTCGATACCGGCTTTATCGTGTTCAACTATGCCAATTACCCGCATCTGACCGGCCTGTTCCGCGATCTCGACGTGCCGGTCGAGCGCAGCGACATGAGCTTTGGCGTTTCCATCGGCGGCGGGCGTCTGGAATATGCGCTGGCCTCGCTGGGCGGTCTGTTTGGGCAACGGGTCAATGCGGCCAATCCACGGTTCTGGGCAATGCTGCGCGACATCCTGCGGTTCAACGCGCGGGCGGCGGACGAGGCGGCGGACCCGTCGCTGACCATCGACCAGTTGCTGGCGCGGCTGCGGCTGGGCCGGTGGTTCCGCGATTATTACCTGTATCCGATCTGCGGGGCGATCTGGTCCACGCCGCCGCAGGCCATTGGCGCGTTTCCGGCGCAGGCGTTGGTGCGGTTCATGGGCAATCATGCCTTGATGCAGCCCACCGGGCAGCATCAGTGGTGGACGGTGAGTGGTGGCAGTGCCGCCTATGTCAGTCGCCTGACCGGGGCACTTGCCGCGCGCGGGGTGCAGCTACGCCCCGCAACCCCGGTGCACAGGGTGGCGCGGGATACCGGTGGCGTCACCCTGCACACCGCCCGCGATGTGCCGCGCCGCTTTGATCAGGTGATCTTTGCCACCCATGCCGATGTGACCCTGCGACTTTTGACCCAGCCCACCGATCAGGAGCGGGAGATCCTTGGCGCGTTCCGGTTTCAGGACAACCACACGGTCCTGCATCGCGACCCCGGCTTCATGCCCCGCCGCCGGGCGTGCTGGAGTTCCTGGGTCTATAGCACCGACAGCCTGCGCCCGTCCGACAAGCCTCTGGGCGTGACCTACTGGATGAACCGGCTGCAAAACATTCCCGATAGCGACCCGCTGTTCGTGACGCTTAACCCCTCGCGCCCGATCCGGGACGAACTGGTCTATGATCAGGTCACCTTTCGCCATCCGCTGTTCGATCATGCGGCCCTTGCGGCGCAGGGGCGGCTGGCGGGTTTGCAAGGCCGGAACCGAAGCTGGTTCGCCGGCGCGTGGATGCGCAACGGCTTTCACGAGGACGGCTTTGCCAGCGCGCTGCGCGTGGCCCGGCGGCTGGCGCCCGTGCTGGCGTGACGGTTTCTGCCATGACGGGCGATGCGGAACTGACAGAGCTTGTGTCACGGCTGGCGGCTGGCGAGGTGTGGCGAATCGCGGCCCATACCATCCATGCGCGGCGCGGCGCCATTCGTCATGCCTTCCGTTATAGCCTTGATTACATTATCCTATGCCCCGAGGTGGCCATATCGCGCCCGATGCTTTCAATCGACCGATTGAATCTGCTCTCTTTTCATACCCGCGATCATGGTGGCCCACGCGGCCAAGGGCGCGGGGCAGCCTGGGCACGCGAGGTTCTGGGCGATGCGGGTCTGCATACGGCGGGGCTGACAATTGCGCTGATCACGCAGCCCCGCCTGTTGGGCCTGTGGTTCACACCTGTCAGCTTCTGGATTGCCCTTCGTGGCGAAGACCTTCTGGCGGTGATTGCCGAGGTGAACAACACCTTCGGTCAGCGCCACAGCTATCTGTGCCACCTGCCGGACTTTGCCCCGATGACCCCGCAAAAGGAGGTGGCGACAGAAAAGGTGTTCTACGTCTCGCCCTTTCAGCGCATTGCGGGAAACTATCTGTTCCGCTTTGATCTGCGGGCCGATCACTTTGGGGTGCGCATCGCCCAGATTGATGGCGCCGACGGGCTGATTGCCACGATGTCCGGCCCCATCACCCCGATACATGCCCGCGATCTGCTGGCCAGTCTGATCCGTCGCCCCGGCGGCGCGGCGCGGGTGCTGGCGCTTATCTTCTGGAACGCGCTGCGGCTGCGGCTGAAAGGCGCGCGCTATCGCACCCAACCCACCCCTCCCTCTCAGGAAATCAGTCGCTGATGATGATTGCAGGCCGCCTTGTGAAAACCCGTTTCCTTTCGGCGCTGGAGGGGCTGCGCCACGGCACGCTGGTGCTGACCACGCCAGAGGGGCAGGTGCATCGATTTGGCTCTGGGCCAGAGATCGACCTGGTCCTTCGCGACTGGGCCTTGCTGCCGCTGCTGCTGACGCGGGGCGAGATTGGTCTGGGAGAGGGCTATGTCGCGGGCCTGTGGGACACCGGCAGCATCGAGGCATTGACGGCCCTGGCCCTGCGCAACCTGGATCATCTGCAAGGCTGGGCCACGCCAAGCCTGTGGAGCAAGATCAAGCTGCACCTTTTGGGCAGGATGATGCGGCCCAATTCCCTGCGCGGGGCGGGGCGCAACATCCGGGCGCATTACGATGTGGGCAATGAGTTCTACCAGCTTTGGCTGGATCGGGGGATGACCTATTCCTCGGCCCTGTTCGCCCCCGGCGAAACCGATCTTGGCCGGGCGCAAGACGCCAAATACGACCGCATCCTTGGCCGCTTGGGGCAGGGCGAGCGGGTTCTGGAAATCGGCTGCGGCTGGGGCGGCTTTGCCGAGCGTGCGGCGGAAACCGGGCGCGATGTGACAGCCATAACCCTGTCGCCCAGCCAGAAGGGCTATGCCGATGCGCGGCTGGACGGACGGGCCGAGGTGCGGCTGCAAGACTATCGCACCGTGCAGGGGCGGTTCGACGCAATCGTGTCGATCGAGATGATCGAGGCGGTGGGAGAGGCCTATTGGCCAGTTTACTTCGCCAAGCTGAAAGAGTGTCTGGCCGAAGGGGGCCGCGCGGTGGTGCAGGCCATCACCGTGCCGGATGCCGAATTTTCGCTGTATCGCAAGACAACCGACTACATCCGCCATCACACCTTTCCCGGTGGAATGCTGCCCTGCAATGCGGCCATGGCCCATCACGCCCGGCGCGCGGGTCTGGAAATGGTGGGCAGCTTTGCCTTCGGGCAGGATTACGCCCGCACCTGCCGGATCTGGGGCGAGAACCTGCAAGATATGGCGCCCAGATTGGTGCGGATGGGCTTTGACGACAGGTTCCGGCGCAACTGGCTGTATTATCTGGGCAGTTGCGCCGGGGCGTTTTCAACGGGTCGCGCGGATGTGGTGCAGGTCGAGTTTGCCCACACCCGCGCGTAAGCGTCAGCCCATCCGCTCGCTGGCATAGCTGCCGGGCGAGGCGGGGAAGACCACCGTCTTGTTGCCGTTCATGAACACGCGGTGATGAATGTGGGCGTGGATCGCACGGCTGAGGACCGAGCTTTCCACATCGCGGCCCAGCGAGACATAGTCATCGGCCGATTGGGCGTGGGTGATGCGCACGATGTCCTGTTCGATGATCGGGCCTTCGTCCAGATCGGCGGTGACGTAATGGCTGGTCGCGCCGATCAGCTTTACCCCCCGCTCATAGGCCTGCTTGTAGGGATTGGCACCCTTGAACGAGGGCAGGAAGGAATGGTGGATGTTGATGATCCGCCCAGACATCTTTTCGCAGAACGCATCCGACAGCACCTGCATATAGCGCGCCAGCACCACCAGCTCGGCCCCGGATTCATCAACCAGATTCAGCAGGCGCTTTTCGGCCTCGGGCTTGTTTTCCTTGGTCACCTTGATGTGGTGGAAGGGCAGGTCGTGGTTCACCACCACCTTCTGATAGGTCAGGTGGTTCGACACCACGCCGACGATATCAACCGGCAGCGCGCCGATCTTCCAGCGGTAAAGCAGGTCGTTCAGGCAGTGGCCAAAGTTCGACACCATCAGCAGCACCTTCATGCGGTGCGCGCCGTCATGGATGGCCCATGCCATCTCGAACGGCTTGGCGACGGCTTCGAACCCGTCGCGCAGGGCGGCCAGCGTTACCCCGGTTTCCGACCGAAAGGTGATGCGGGTAAAGAACTGGCCGGTCAGCTCGTCATCGAACTGCGAGGCGTCGGTGATGTTGCAGCCCTGGTCGGCCAGATAGCCGGTGATGGCCGCGACGATCCCTCGGCGCGAGGTGCATTGCACGGTCAGGACATAGGCGGTCATGCCAGTTTTCCTTTCAGATTCCTGTTACAAGTCGGCAGGTTGCCTGCCGGAACTTGCGGGCGAGGCTTGGGTGGCGCATGGGCCTATGTCAATCCATGGGCTGCAAAACAAAGGGCGAAAAGCGACGCAAATTTGCCGCCTTTCGCCAACTGCCGATTGTTTGCGCACATCCCGCCGCGGATCGGAAACTTATGTCTGCCGCGTGACCGTTTTCACCAGCACATAAAGCGCAGGCACCATGAACAATGCGATCACGGTTGAGGCAACCATACCCCCCAGCACCCCGATGCCGATGGCGTGCTGCGCCGCCGCGCCGGCGCCATTGGCAAGGGCCAGCGGCAGCACCCCCAGCGCAAAGGCGAAAGAGGTCATCAGGATCGGCCGCAGACGAATCTCGGCCGCCTCTCGCGTTGCCTCCAGCAGCCCCTTGCCCTGTTTGCGCAAGGATTCGGCGAATTCGACGATCAGAATGGCGTTCTGCGCGGCAAGGCCGATGGTCGTCAGCAGGCCCACCTTGAAATAGACGTCATTCGACTGGCCAAAGGCCCAGGCCGCGACCAGCGCGCCCAAGATTCCAACCGGAACCGCCAGCATCACGGCAAAGGGCACCGTCCAGCTTTCGTACAGGGCGGCAAGACACAGGAACACCACCAGACCCGACATGGCGAAGAGAAGCGGCGCCTGATTGCCCGCAAGCTGTTCCTGATACGAAAGCCCGGTCCAGGCGATGCCGTAGCCGCCGGGCACCTCTTTCACCAGTTCGGCGATCTTGGCCATCGCCTCGCCCGTGGAAACCCCGTCCGCCGGGTTGGCTGAAATGGAAATCGCCCGTGTGCCGCCGTAACTGTCCAGCGAGGGCGAGCTTTCGGTCCAGACCTTGTTCATGAAGGCGGCGAATGGCACCATTTCGCCCGCGCTGTTGCGCGCGCTCCAACTGTCGATCTGTTCGGGCTGCATCCGCCATTCGGGCGCACCTTGCACGATCACGGGGCGCAATTCGGTTCCCAACTGGAAGTCGTTCACCTGAGAGCCGGAGAAGATGACCGACAGCATGGAATTCACGCTGCTGACCGTCAGGCCCATGGCGCGGGCCTTTTCCTGATCAATGTCCAGCTTCAGCGAGGGGCGGCGGTTCGGTTCCTGCCCACGGAAACCGCTGGCAACCCCCGCCGCCTCGGCCCGCGCCACCAGATCCTGGGCGGCATCCTCCAGCGCGGTCTGCCCGCTGCCTGCCTGGTCGATCAGGTAGAACGAAATCCCGGCGTTCTGGCCAAGGCCCTGAATCTGCGGCGGCTGCATGAAGGTGATGTTGCCCGCCCGGTGGCCGCGGAACCGTTGGGTGCCCGCCTGTTGCAGCATCGCGGCCGTCTGGCCCGGCCGGTCGGCAAAGGCTTTCAGCTTTACAAACAGCATTGCGGTATTCTGACCTCCGCCGCCAAAAGAAAAGCCAAGTGCCGTCATCACGGTGTCCACGCTGTCTTTCTGTTTGGTCAGCAGCCAGTCCTGCACCTCGGTCGCCACCGCGGCTGTCTGGGCTGTGGTCGATCCTTCGGCCAGCCGCAGCATGACCATCAGCACTCCCTGATCCTCTTGTGGCACGAAAGACGAGGGCAGGCGCTGGAACAGCCAGCCCGCGCCACCACCGATGCCCAACAGCAGGACCAGCATCAGCAGGGGCTTTTTCATCGCCGACCAGGCAATGCTGCCATAGCTGCGCGTCGCGGCATCAAGCCCCCGGTTGAAGCCGCGTGCCAGTGCATTGCCGCCGCCATGCGCCCGCCGTTTCAACAGGGCCGCGCACATCGCCGGCGTCAGGATCAGCGCGACCGCCAGCGACAGGATCATGGCCGAGATGATGGTGACCGAGAATTGCCGGTAAATCACCCCGGTCGATCCCGACATGAAGGCCATGGGCAGGAACACCGCCGACAGGACCAGCACGATGCCGACAAGGGCCGAGGTGATCTGCTTCATCGACCGGCGCGTGGCCTCCAGCGGGTCAAGATGGTCCTCCTCCATCACTCGTTCCACGTTTTCCACCACGACGATGGCGTCATCGACCAAAAGGCCGATGGCCAGAACAAGGGCGAACATGGTCAGCGTGTTGATGGAAAAGCCGAACACCGCCAGCACGCCAAAGGTGCCCAGCAGAACGACCGGCACGGCAATGGTGGGGATCACCGTCGCCCGCCAGCTTTGCAGGAAGACGAGGATGACAAGGAACACCAGCCCCACCGCCTCGAACAGGGTGTGATAGACCTTTTCGATGGATTGCTCGATGAAGGGCGAGGTGTCATAGGGATAGGCGATGTCCACGCCTTCGGGCAGGGCGGGCTTGATGCTGTCCAGCACCGCGCGCACCCGGTTGGCGGTTTCAACCGCATTGGCGCCAGAGGCCAGCGTGACCGAGAAACCGGCGGCATTCGCACCATTCAGCAGCGCCGAAGAGCCATAGCTTTCGGTGCCGATTTCGATCCGCGCCACATCGCCCAACAGCACGCGGCTGCCGTTTTCTTCCGCCTTGAGCTGGATGCGGGCGAACTGATCGACGGTCGAAAGCTGGGTCTGCGCCGACAGGGCAACAGTCAATTGCTGGCCCGGCACCACCGGCTGCGCGCCAAGGGAACCCACCGAGACCGTGGAGTTCTGGTCGGCAATCGCCGACGACACATCCGCCGTGGTGATCTGGTATTCCGCCATCTTGATCGGGTCGAGCCAGACCCGCATCGCATAGCCCGAGGAAAAGCTGTCAATCGAGCCCACGCCATCGGTGCGCAGCACCGCATCTTCGATCAACTGCCCGGTCAGATCGCCCAGTTCAACGGTGGAATAGCGCCCGTCCTTCGACACCAGCGCCCCCACCATCAGCGAGGATTCGCCGCTGCGCGCCACCGAGATGCCGCGCTGCACGACCGTATCCGGCAAACTGTTCTGCACGCGTTGCAGCTTGTTCTGCACCAGCATCTGCGCCGTGTCGGGGTCGGTCGTGTCCGAAAATGTCATCGCCACTTGCGAGCGGCCCGTGGCGCTGGAGGTCGCGGTCATGAACAGCAGGCCATCAAGCCCGGTCATCCCGTCCTGAATGACCGAAGTCACCGAGTTCTCGGTCACCTCGGCCGAGGCGCCGGGATAGGTGGCGGTGATGGTCACGCGGGTGGGTGCGATGTCGGGGTATTGTTCAATCGGCAGGGTCATCAGGCCCCAGGTGCCGAACAGCATGGTGACAATGGCGATGACCCAGGCAAAGACGGGGCGGGTAATGAAAAACTGCGCCACGGGTCAGTTCCCCGCCGTGGAAGGGGCCGCGGCGGTGGCATCCTGCACCACGCCGTTCGCGTCGATGGTGGCGGGCACCGGGTCAATCGCCTGCCCGTCGCGCAGGTTGGTTGTGCCGTCGATCAGGATGCGGTCGCCTGCCGTCAGGCCGGACTGCACCACCCAGGCATTGCCATAGGTGCCGCTTTCGACCACGGCCTGCTTTTTGGCCTTGCCGTCAACAACCAGCCAGACCGTCAGGCTGCCGTCGCGCTGGCGCTGGGCTGCCCGTTGGGGCACCAGAAAGGCGGTGGTCTGGCCGACCTGCAACTCACCATGCAGGAACATGCCGGGTGCGATCAGCCCGCCCGCGTTGGCAACCTCGAACCGCAGGGTGCGGGTGCCTGTGGTGGTGGAAACCGTGGCGCCGGTGGAGATCAGCCGCGCCGTGCCTTCCACGCGGCGTCCGTCGTCCAGGATCAGCGTCAGTTGCGGGTCGGTCAGCGTCACCTCGCCCGCTGCCGCCCGCGCCTCGATACGCAGGCGGGTCGGGTAGGGTTCGGTCAGATCGACATGGATCGGATCGACCTGCACGATCTCGGCCAGCGCCTCGGACTGGTTCTGCGTCACCAGATCGCCGACCGAAACCTGCGGTACCCCGACGATGCCGGCAATCGGCGCGCGGATTGTTGCCCAGTCCAACTGCGCCTTGGCCAGTTTCAGGCTGGATTCCGCAGCCCCCAGTGTGGCTTGCGCCTTGAGCAGCGCCGCCTGGGCATCCTCGAAGGTTGACCGGCTGGTGGCCGATCCCTGCAACCGCTCGGCCCGGTCAAAGGCCAGCTTGGCGCTGCGATAATCGGCATCGGCGCGGGTGCGCTCTGCCTCTGCGGCCGACAGGGCGACTTCGTAGGTCAGCGGGTCGATGGAAAACAGCGGCGTTCCCGCCGCAACCTCGGTTCCCGGCGCGTAAAGTATGGCCGTCAGCGCCCCGCCCACCCTTGGCCGGACCTGTGTGGCATTCTGCGCCAGCGCCCGGCCCGTCAGGGTGATGGTCACCGGCACCTGCGTGGATGCGGCCTCCATATAACCGGCCTTGCCGGCGGGTTGCGGGGCGGGCGCCTGCTGGGCAAGAAGCGGTGGCGTGGCAAGCAGCGGCGTCATCAGGATCAGGGCGACGAGGCGACGAAGGAGCGGCAGGTTTCGGGGCATGATCTTCCTTCGTCAAAAACTGCGGCATCAGATTGCCGGTCAGGGCAATCTGATGGTCTGTGGCTGTGATACGCGGATGACAAGGTGATCCGTCGCAGGCCGGATCACAAGCTGTTCATCGCTGGGGACATGCGCAGGATGGCCATTTCGCTGGCCGATCGCAGGAAGGGGCAGGATGGGCAAGCGCATCCGCCCTTGGGTTCGCCACAAATTGGTCGAAACTGGTTTCTAGCGTTGCCGCAGAAATGGGTGAGTTACGGGATAGCGGGCGGCACCGATGGATTGGAAGACGGTCGATCCCCAGAAGCAGCCAAAGCGGTTCAGCGCCTTGGTCCTGTGCGGTGTTCTCATGGGCGCCGTGATGGTAAAGCCGTTGTTTCAGTTGATTTATTATCTCCTCGGCATTCGCTGGCCGGGGTAGGGCGCGTGGCGGCACGCGCCCCGTGAAGCCGGGCTATTCGGCAGCGACCTTGATCACCGGTTCCATCCGCGCCAGGATTTCCGCCGACAGATGGCATTTGATCTGATGGCCGCCGCCGACATCGCGCATGGGCGGCATCTCGCGGTCGCACAATCCATCCGGCACCTGCGATTTCCAGCGGCAGCGTGTCTGGAACGGGCAGCCGGGCGGCGGGTTCAGCGCCGACGGAATGTCGCCCTCCAGCACGATCCGCTGGCGTGTGACATGGGTGTCGGCGATGGGAACGGCCGACAGCAGCGCCTCGGTATAGGGGTGGTAGGGCGGGGCAAAGACCTGATCGGTCGTGCCGGTTTCCACCACATGGCCCAGATACATCACCAGCACGCGGTCGCTGAGATAGCGCACGATGGAAAGGTCGTGCGAAATGAACAGCAGCGTCGTCTTGTTCTCGCGCTGGATGTCCATCAGCAGGTCGGTCACGGCGGCCTGCACGCTGACGTCCAGCGCCGATACCGGCTCATCCGCCACCACGACCTTTGCCCCCCCGGCAAAGGCCCGTGCGATGCCGACGCGCTGCTTTTGCCCGCCGGAAAGCTGGCGCGGCATCCGGTCGGCAAAGGCGCGCGGCAATTTCACCAGATCCAGCAGTTCCAGCATCCGGTTATGCCGTTCCTGGTCCGAATTGCCGTATTTGAAGATTTCCAGCGCGCGGATGATCTGGCGGCCGACGTTCATCGACGGGTTCAGCGTGTCGAACGGGTTCTGGAACACCATCTGCACCCGGCTGACGGTATCGGTATTGCGCTTTTGAATCGGCGTCGATTGCACGTTTTCGTCAAACAGCATGATCGAGCCGGAGGTGGCGGTTTCCAGCCCCATCAGCACCTTGGCGAAGGTTGATTTGCCGCAGCCGGATTCACCGACGATGGCCAGCGTCTCGCCCTCATGCGCCTCGAAACTCAGCGTTTCATTGGCCTTGACCACCTTCTTGTTGCCGCCGCCAAAGGCGCCGGAGCTGACCGAGTAGTATTTCTTCAGATCGTCCATCTTCAGAACGACCTTGCCGATCGGCGTCTTTTCTTTTGCCACACGGGCTGCGGGCGGGGCGGTCCAGTCGATTTCGCGCCATTTCAGGCAGCGTGTGCCGTGGCGGTCGCCGCCCGGCACCTCGTCCATCGCCACATCGGCGGCATCGCAGCGCCCCTTTTCGAAATAATCGCAGCGCGGGCCGAAGTTGCAGCCCGGCGGGCGCTCATGCGGCAGGGGGAAGTTGCCGGGAATCGAGATCAGCGGTCGCGAATTCTTGTCTGCCCCCGGCAGCGGGATCGAGCGGAACAGCGCCTGGGTATAGGGGTGGCGCATCTCGTCGAAGACTTCGGTGACATTGCCGGTCTCGACCGCTTCGCCCGAATACATCACGCAGATCCGGTCGCAGACATCCATCACAAGGCCAAGGTTGTGGCTGATGAACAGCATCGAGGTGCCGTATTTCTCGCCCAGATCCTTGACCAGATCGACGATCCCGGCCTCGACCGTCACATCAAGCGCGGTGGTGGGTTCGTCCAAAATCAGCAACGCGGGCTTCGACATCAGCGCCATGGCGATGACGATGCGCTGCTGCTGGCCGCCCGAAAGCTGGTGCGGGTAGGAGTTGATGATGCGGTCGGGGTCGGGCAGGCGCACATCGGCCACGATCTGGCGCGCCAGCGCCCAGGCGTCAGCCTTGGCCATGCCCTCATGGATCATCGGAACCTCGGCCAGTTGCGCGCCGATCTTCATGGCCGGATTCAGGCTGGCCATCGGTTCCTGATAGATCATGGCGATTTCACTGCCACGGATGTGGCGCAGTTCCTCATCGCTCATCGTGGTCAGGTCGCGGCTCTTGAAAAGGATGCGGCCCCCGGTGATGCGGCCGTTCTTGCCCAGGTCGCGCATGACCGCCAGCGCCACCGTGGATTTGCCACAGCCGCTTTCGCCGACAAGGCCCATCGCCTCGCCAGCCCGCACGGTGCAGGAGAAATCCATCACCGCCGGAATCTCTCGCATCCGGGTGAAGAAGCTGATCGAGAGGTTCTCGATCTGAAGGATCGGGGTCGAAGGGTCCCAGTCGGTGATCTTGTCAGACATGGCGTGCCTCGTTCTGGCTGGCGTCGGGACCGGGGGTTTCACACCCCCGGACCCCCGTGGGATATTTGAAGAAGGGGAAGGCGCGGGGGCGGCTCAATCCTTCAGGCTTTCTTCGCGAAGTCCGTCGGCCAGAAGGTTCAGGCCAAGAACCAGCAGCATCAGCGCAAACGCGGGCACCAGCGCGGGATGGGGAAACAGGTTCAACAGCTTGCGCCCCGCGTTGATGGTCGAGCCCCAGTTCGGGCTTTCGGGGCTGACGCCAAGACCGAAAAAGCCCAGCGTGCCCAGAAGGATGGTGGTATAGCCGATGCGCAGGCAGAAATCGACGATCAGCGGCCCGCGCGCATTGGGCAGAATTTCCCACAGCATGATGTACCAGGGGCCTTCGCCGCGGGTCTGGCCTGCGGCCACATAGTCGCGCGCCTTGATGTCCATCACCATGCCGCGCACGATGCGGAACACACCCGGAGAGTTGACGAACACGACCGAGACGAACACGTTCAGCAGGTTCGGGTCCATGTGCCACAGGCCGGTCGGGTCGGCGTCAAAGGCCAGGCCGGCATAGGCCCAGAACCCGATGACCAGCACGATGCCGACATAAAGGTTTCGCCTTGCAGGCACCATGAAGTAGCGGCTGTTGAACAACACCACCACGAACAGGATGGGAAACAGGAACAGCACCGCCGCCATATAGGTGGGAATGCCGATCTGCACGATTTCCGGCGTGACCAGCAGGTAGAACAGCAAGATCACCGGGAAGGCCAGCACAAGGTTGGCGATGAAGGACAGCACCGTATCCAGCCGCCCACCGAAATAGCCCGCCGGCAGGCCCAGGGTGATGCCGACCATAAAGGCAAACAGGGTGGCTGCGGGCGCGATGATCAGCACCTCGCGCGCGCCCATCACCATGCGGCTGAACACATCGCGCGCACCGTTGTCACCGCCCAGCAGGTAGTATTGATAGGCGTCTTCGGCGACGCCCTTGGCCGGGCTGCCGGGCAGGGCGTTCTTCATGCCGGACAAGACCTTGAGCGGATCTTGCGTGATGATCAGATCGGCAAAGATCGCGGTGCAGATCCAGAACAGCACGATGCCAAAGCCGACCATGCCGACCGGGCTGTCATAAAGCTTGCCGTAAAGGCCAAGGCGGCGCTTGTAGCGGACCGACAGGGCGAAGGTCACGGCCATCGCGATCCAGACCGGCAGGAACCGGGCGACGGAATGGGCAAGGATCGAGCCCCAGGAAAGTGCGTCCATGATCTTGTCCTTACGCCAGGCGGATGCGGGGGTTCAGGAAGACATAGCCGACATCGGAGATGAGCTGTGTGACCAGAACCACGAAGACCGCCACGACCGAACAGGCCAGCAGCAGGTTGATGTCATTGTTGCCTGCAGCCTGAACCAGCGTCCAGCCGAAGCCTTTGTAATTGAAAAGGGTTTCGACAATCACCACGCCATTCAACAGCCAGGGGAATTGCAGCATGATCACGGTGAAGGGGGCGATCAGGGCGTTTCTCAGCGCGTGTTTCATCACCACCTGACGGAAGCTGACGCCTTTCAGGCGCGCGGTGCGGATGTACTGCTGTGTCATCACCTCGGTCATCGAGGCGCGGGTCATCCGGGCGATATAGCCGATGCCGTAAAGGGCGATGGTCATCACCGGCAGGGTAAAGTTGCGCCATGTGATGTCGTCCATGGCCGATGTGGCGGTGCCCTGAAACAGGGTCTTGTCACTGATCCAGCCCCATTCGTTCAGATGCGGCGAGACACCGACGGTTGCCGAGGCAAGCAGCGCCACGAAAATCACGCCCGAAACATATTCCGGCGTTGCGGTTGTCACGATGGCAAGGGTTGAAAGAACACGGTCGGTGCGCGACCCCTCTCTCATCCCCGAAAGCACGCCAAGAAACAGCGACGTCGGCACCATCACCAGCATCACGGCCAGCATCAGCCAGCCGGTATGGCCAAGCGAGCGGCCCAGAACCGTGGTGACCGGCACCTTGGCAAAGGTGGAAAAGCCCCAGTTGCCCTGAAGGATCCCGCAATAGGTTGCCGCCTGCGCCGGGTCGGACCCGTCGGCGATGCAGCGACCGCGGGTGACACCCTTGTCATCGGTGCGCACCCAGCCCGGCACGACGCCCAGCCATTCACCATAGCGATTCAGCATCGACCCGCCATGGCCGTTGTTCACGATCCAGCTTGCGATGGCATCGTCGGACATGCGGACCGAGCCTTCGCTGCGCGCCAGCTTTTCAAGGTTGGGTTGCAGGTTGGTCAGGCAGAAGACCGCGAAAGTCAGCACAAAGGCTGTCAGCAGCATCAGACCCAGCCTGCGCAGGACAAAGGGAAACATGGCGGACCTACTTTCGTAGAATGGCTAAAAAGCGCGGTCGGAAAAAGCCGATCACGGTGCGCAGCTATAAGATCGGGGCGCCCGCGAGGGGGCGCCCCTTTGTCGGGTCAGATCAGCCGATCGACCATTTGTAGTGGTGGTGTTCGAAGGACGGGTGCATTTCCACCTTCACGCCTTCCTTGGCGTGACGGAACAGCGACCGCCAGTAAGGCTGGATGATATAGCCTTCGTCTTGCAGGATCGTCTCCAGCGTCACCATCACCTCGCGGCGGGCATCGGCGTTGTCCAGCGCCAGGGCCTTGGTCATCGCCGCGTCGAAATCGGCGTTAGCCATGCCGGTCTCGTTCCACGAACCCGTCGAGGTATAGGCCAGCGACATGTTCTGCACCGCCAGCGGACGGTGGTTCCAGGTGGTGGAGGAGAACGGATACTTCTGCCAGTCGTTCCAGAACGTCGAGCCGGGCATCACGGTGCGCTTCACCTTGGCACCCGCGTCGCGCAGTTGGGCGGCGACGGCATCGGTGGTGGCGGCTTCGAAGCCGTCGTCCAGCGAGATGATCTCCAGCTCGGCATCGCCCAGACCCGCAGCTTCCAGCGCAGGCTTCAGCGCGGCGGGATCGATGACCTGCGCCGGAATCTTGGCGTATTCCGGGTGGATCGGGCAGGCATGGTGATTTTCCGCAGTGGTGCCCAGGCCGTTATAGCCCAGTTCCAGGACGACCTTGGGATCGACCGCCTTCTGAATGGCCGAACGGACCGACTTTTCCTTGTAAAGATCGCTGCTGGCCGAGTTCATGCGGACCACGATCGTCGAGGCCGTCACCGCCTCAAGCTTTTGCCAGCCAAGCGCGTCCATCTGGTCGATGAAATCGCCGGTGGTTTCATAGTTCGCATCGATTTCGTCCGAAGCGGCCAGGTTGACCATGGTCGAAGGATCGGTGCCGAAGTCGATATAGTGAATCTCGTCCAGCGGCGAGGTGCCGCCCCACCAGGTGTGGTTCGGCGCGCGCACCAGAATGGCGCGTTGCCCGGCGATGACCTCTTTGGGCACATAGGGGCCGGTGCCGATGGCGTTGACCGAGGGGTCAGAGCCGTCAACATAGGATTTGTGGACCACGGCGGCCGGATAGTCGGCCAGGTTCGGCACAACGGCGATGTCGGACTGGTTCATCTTCAGCACAACGGTGTAATCGTCGGTCTTGACCACGGCGCCTTCGCGAAGCTGCTTTTTGTCGGCATCGACCAGACCGGCAAAGCGCGAGGCCATGGCATTGCCTTCGACCGAGCCGTCGCACCAGCGGGTGAACATGCGCACCACGTCATCGGCGTTGAAATCGTCGCCGTTCTGCCATTTGACGCCCTGACGCACCTTCAGCGTGTATTCGGTGGCGTCGGCATTCGCTTCCCAGCTTTCCAGCAGGCGGCCTTCAAAGGTGGCGTCGGCGTTATACTGGATCAGGTACTCCAGCCAGCCGCGATAGATGTTGGCAATCTGCGGCCAGTCGGCGGTGCGCGGGTCTTTCTGCGCCTTCACTTCCATGGCGCAGCGCACCACGCCGCCCACCTTGGCCTCTTGCGCCTTGACCGGAGCCGACAGCCCCAGAAGGCCATAAGCCGCCGCCGCCGAGACGCCAAGCGCAGTGGTGCGGGTCAGGAATTCACGGCGGCTCAGTTTTCCGGCGCGAACCTCTTCCGCATACATCTGAGCGGCCGGATGCAGCACATCATCCGTGATCATGTCCTTCATTGTCGTCTCCCTGTCGGGGCATTGCCCGGTTGTCATTTTTTGTACGTTAGCGTCTTACAGCGCGACAGACCGCCCCCACGGCAGTTTCCGGTCGAACAGTTTGGCAAGGCACTTCGTGTGCGATATTCGGCACCGTTTTCGGCCATGCGTCAACGCCGGGATTCGGTTGTTCATGCGCTGTTTGCGACATAAATGCGGCGAAAAGTCACAAATGCCGTATCGGTAGCCGACATTGCCGTGGCCAAGGTTGCGACGCGGATTATTTCGGGGTTTCCGTCAGTTCGGTCGATTCGTTGCAGGGCCGTCTTGTGTACGACGGAATGCCGAAGGCGACAGGCCGGTCAGATGCTGAAAGGCTCGCGCGAAATAGGCGGGCGAGGCAAAGCCAAGGCTGGCCCCGATATGCCCGACCGGCGTATCGGTTTCGGCCAACAGGCGGCGCGCCTCGAAAATCCTGCGGTCCTGCAACAGGTCGATGGCTGACCGCCCACAGGCGGCCCGGCAGCAGCGCGTCAGATGGGTCGCCGTGACGCCCAGTTGCGCCGCGATCTCTCCGACACCCTTGCCCTTGCGGAACTCGGTCTCCATCAGCGCGGTATAGCGCGCGACAAGGCGGCGCGCGGCATCGGGCTGCACGGTCTCGGCAGCGCCCTTGGCGGCCTGCCGCTCCAGCCAGACGCCCAAAAGGCCCAGATGATGCTGCGCGGCGCGTTCATGGCCGGGGGTGTCGCTGTCCAGCTCTCGCTGGATCATGTCCAGCGTCACGTTCACCTCTTGCTGGGCGTGCACCTCGCGGATGCGCAGATGCAAGGGCCGCTCTGGCAGGTCTATGGTGCAGCCGCGCCCAAAAAAAACTGCCGTGCCAAAGACTTGCGGCCCAACTTCGAACCCGTGCATCACGCCGGGGGGAATATAGATCGCATTATGCGCGGTATAGCCGCGGGTCTGGCCCGCCACCGTTACGCGGCCCTGGCCCTTGGTGAACCACAACAGGCAGCCCTCGGACAGGCTGCGCATCGCCTCGACCCGCCAGCGCCCGCCAGAGGCCAGCCGCGAGATGGCCATCAGGCGCATCTGCGTCGGGTCTTGCGGTGGCATCGGCGTCGGCGATTGGGGCGAGGGCATTGCGGGGGCCTGCATTCTTGTTCTTGGACCCCAGATAACCCGGTGGGCGCGGCCAACCCAAGCGAAAATTTCTCCGCCGGATGATCTTGTCCACAGTTGTGGATCAAATCTGTGGATAACCCTGTGGGCGGTTTACGGCAGCGCAATTTCGCGCCAGTCGCGCATCCGGGTTCGAAACCAGGTGCGCTGGCGCTTGGCATATTGGCGGCTGGCAAGAATCGAGGCGAGGATCGCCTCGGAAAGTATTGTTTCTTCTTTCAGATACGAAATCAGCTCTGCCGCGCCGATGGCTTTGGCCGAAGGGGCGGCGGGGTTCCAGAACGGCAGTTCTGCCTGCGCTTCCTCTAGTGCGCCGGCCTCGATCATCTCATGGAACCGGCGCGCGATCCGAGCATCCAGCCATTCCACCTGCGGGCGAATAACCCAGGCGTCACATTGGCCGGGCGCCAGCACGGGCGGGGGCGTGTCCTCCTGCCAGTCGGCCAGGCCCCGCCCGGTGGCGTGCAGCACTTCCCAGGCGCGCTGCACCCGGGCGCCGTTGGCGCGGTCGATCCGCGCCGCCGTGCGGGC
>DDEX01000005.1 GCA_002336845.1 Rhodobacteraceae bacterium UBA1943 | reverse complement strand
GGCAAACCCGGAGCGGTTCAAGTTCCTGCATGGCTGTGAGCCATACATGGTCTTCGCGGCGCATTCGAGAAGCTCTTTTCGCGCTGAGTGTTGATCGACAACTACGACGAATGGCTCCTTCTTCTTCTCGCATTCCGCGTCAATGTTGCGAAGGGCATAAGACAGACACGTCGTGTATAGGCCGATAGAGTTGAGGTCTTTGGCTCCTACTATTTTTTCGCGACCATAGTAAAAGACGTTACCGCCTAGTTCGTCGATCTTCTTGAGAACGCGATGAAGGACACGCCGAGCTTCGACATACTCAGCGATGGGCTTGGGACGGATGAACGATGTTCCTTTCTTCTCCCACTTTGCCGCCATCTTCTTCGACTTCTTGATTTCATCGGCGAAGTGGAACTCTTTCTGCTTGAGAAAGTAAGTTGCGAAAGGGCGGACTGCGCGTTCAGGCAGCATCATCCCTGCCAAGCCGAAAACGGGGCTTTCGTTGTGCTTTTGCGATGTTCGCGACTCGAAGGGGCCAATGTGGCCAAATTCATCCAAGTAAACGAAGATCATAAGCTCAGAAGCCCGCACATTGCTGTGCGGGCCCTGGAATGAGAGCGGTGTTTCCACCGCGCCTCCGAAATTCCAGTTAGCATCGCACGTTGAAGGCTTCAAGTATCTTACTGCGACGGAGCGGAGCGTTGCAACGGGTAAGCCGATAGAAGCAGGCAAAGGCACACATCACTTTGCTACCGCGAGTTCGCGAAGCACAGGCCGTTGTGTTGCATAGCCAACCTGACCGAGGAAACCGTGCCAGCTTTTTGTTCACGAATGCGTGATCACTTCCGGCCCGATCCAGCGCCAAAAGAGCCAGCTTTCAGGGCGATTTTGCTGTGGGTAGAGCGGGAGTAGAGTTTTGCTGCTTTTTGGGTTTAACAATGAAAGCAACAACATACAAAGGGTAAGTGGCAGCCCGTAGGGGAGTCGAACCCCTCTTGCCTGGTTGAAAACCAGATGTCCTAACCGATAGACGAACGGGCCACGGCGGGCTTTTAGCCGCTGCCCCAGGGCTGTGCAAGAGTGAAAATCACCGATCTATGTCTGCCGCGATCAGCGCGATCGCCTTCTGATAGACCGAGGCCGCGTTCCAGGCACCGATCACCGCGAAATTAGGCTCTCCGGGCTGGAAACCCTGCCCCGGTTGCCAGCCTTTCTGTTGCAGGTAATGCGCAGTCGTCGCCAGCGCATCGGCCTGCCCCGACAGATCGATCCGCCCGTCGCCATTGCCATCCACGCCATAGGTCAGCGCATTGCCGGGCAGGAACTGGGTATGGCCCAGCTCGCCATGCTTGGCCCCGACGGTGGCCGAACTGATCGAGCCCTGATCGACCAGCTTCAGCGCGCCCAGCAGATGCGGGCGGAAAAAGTCGCTGCGCCGGCAATCCCAGGTCAGCGTTGCAATCGCCGAGACCACGTTGGTATCGCCCATGAAGTTGCCAAAGCCCGTCTCCATCCCGTGAATGGCGATCAGCACGCCTGGATCGACGCCGTATTGCTGATAAAGCGCGTCATAGAAGGCCCGGTTCTTGGCCAATCGCTTGCGGCCCTGCGCGGCAATCGCCTTGGCGCCCCGCACCTCCATGAACTTGTCCAGCGAGTATTTGAAACTTTTCTGGTTGCGGTCGGCGCCGATGGTCGCCTTGGAATAGCTGGCCCCTTTCAGCGCCTTGATCCCGGCGGGGCCGACGCCTTCGGCCTTGGCCTCGGTGGCCATGATGCCCTTCCACTCCTCGAACCCGGCAGAGGTATTGCCGCAGGGTGCGGCCCAGCCCGGCGAAGATATCATCAGACCGGCAAAGGAAAGGCAAAGAAGACGACGCAACACGACAGGCCCCCACGGGTTAAAATATCGCGGCGACTGTAGCGCCACCTGATACGGGCGCAAGCCGACTTGCGCAGGCCGGGCAATGTCACCGCCAGGTGTTGCGGGCCAGACAGGATTTTGCTGCATCGCAGCATCTTCCGGCTTGCGCCTTCATGCGAATGCAGCATTACTGTCATCAAACGGAATCCGGTGCCGCACCATCGTCCCGCCAGTTTCCAGCGACGGAGCCCGCCATGCCCCAGACGCATCCCCCCCAGCGCCACCGCTGCCTGTTCCTGTCCGACCTGCACCTGGGCGCGATCGGATGTCGGGCTGACCTGCTGCTGGACTTTCTGACCGCCAATCAGGCCGAAACCTATTATCTGGTCGGCGATGTTCTGGATCTGTGGTCGCCCTTGCTGCCCTTCTGGTCGGACGGGCATCAGGCGGTTCTGGACCATCTGTCCGAGCGCGAACGCGCGGGTGCGACGCTGGTCTATCTGCCCGGAAACCACGATCCGCAGGCCACCCCGGCGCCTCAGGGCCGCCAACTGCCGCAGCCCTCTCCTGCCGCGCTGGTTTACGAGGCCGCGAACGGGCGGCGCTATCTGGTGACCCATGGCGATGTGATCGACGGCCGCCTGATCCGCCACCATGCCATGACCCGCTTTGGCAGCCGGATCGACCATGGCTTGCGCAGCATCGACCGGCTTCTGGCCCGCCTGCGCCGCCAGGTTCCGGCCGAACGGCGCAGCGTGATCGAGTTCCTCATAGCCTCGGTCAACGCGCTGATGTATCTTGGGCGCGGGCACGAACGGCAACTGGTGGCCTTGGCCCGGGCCGATGGAGTGGATGGCGTGATCTGCGGGCATTTCCACATTGCCGCCCTGCATGACGACCACGGGCTGACCTATGCCAATTGCGGCGATTGGGTGGACAGTTTCACCGCGCTGGCCGAAGGGTTCGATGGCCGCTTGCGTCTGGTTGGCGGGCGGGCGGCGCTGGTGCCCCATACCAGCCCCGCACCACTGCCCGCAGGCGCGCTGGGGGCATGATGGCGCTGGGTCTGGGGCTGGCAGCACTTGGCCTGTTGCTTGCCCATCTGGCAACGGTCGGCCTTGGGCTGGCCCAGTTCCGCCGCGGCCTGCCCCACCGGATCGGTCAGCCAGCCGTGACCCTGCTTCGCCCCGTTTGCGGCAGCGACCCGTTCGACGAAGAGACCCTGCGATCATCCTTCACACAGGATTACCCTCATTATGAGGTGATCTTCTGCGCGCCGGACGAGGCCGACCCGTCGGTCGCGCTGTGCCGCCGCCTTGTGGCGCAATATCCGCAGGTGCCGGCGCAAGTCCTTACCGGGCTTGACGGATTGGCCAACCCCAAGCTGGCCAATCTGGCCAAGGGCTGGCGCGCCGCGTCGCATGACTGGGTGTGCATGACCGACAGCAACCTGCTGCTGCCGCCGGATTATCTGGCGACCGTCACCGGCAGTTGGGGCGAGACGACCGGCCTTGTCTCTTGCCCGCCGGTCGGTGTGCGGCCCGTTGGACTGGGCGGCCATCTGGAATGTGCGTTCCTGAACGGCAATCAGGCGCGGCTGCAACTGGCGGCCGCACGGCTGGGCATCGGGTTTGCCCAAGGCAAGACGCTGTTCTGGTCAAAACCGATGCTGGACGCTGCTGGCGGCATTGCCGCCCTGGGCCGCCATCTGGCCGAGGATGTCACCGCCACCCAGATCACCCGCGAACAGGGCTTGCGGGTCAGCCTGCCGCCGCGGCCATGGGCGCAGCCGATCGGGAGGCGCACCTTGCGCTCGGTCTGGGATCGGCAATTGCGGTGGAGCCGGGTGCGCCGCGACGGCTTTCCCCTGCTGTTCCTGCTGGAGCCGCTGAATGGCGCGCTGCTGCCTGTCGGGCTGGCCATTGCGGCCACCTTCGTTGCCGGGGCCGGCCCGGTCTGGCTGCTGGCCTATCTTGCCCTGTGGTATGGCGCGGAAATCACCCTGTGCCGCCTTGCACGCTGGCCTCTGGGTCTGCGCGACGTGCTGGCCATGCCGCTGCGCGACGCCTTGCTGCCTGCGCTTTGGCTCGCCACGTTCTTGCGCCGGGACATTGAATGGCGCGGCAACGCCATGGCGGCCCCCACGTCAGAGCCGACATCGTGAGCGGACCACGCTTTTCCTGCCTTATCCCCGCCTGGAACGAGGGCCCGCGGATCGGTGGTGTCCTGAAGGCCGTTGCCAACCACCCGCGCCTTGCTCAGGTCATCGTGATTGACGACGGCTCGACCGACGACACCGGTGCTGTTGCGCGTTCCTTTGGGGTGACCGTCCTGCGCACCCCCGGCAACATGGGCAAGACCGGGGCCCTGCTGGCCGGGCTGGCGCAAGCAGACGGCAGCCATCTGGTGCTGATCGACGCCGATCTGACCGGCCTGACGGCTGCCGACATTGATGCGCTGATCGAGCCGGTGGCGCAGGGCCGCGCCCTTGCCAGCCTGTCCTTGCGCGGCAACGCCCCCCGAACCTGGCAGATGCTTGGCCTTGATTATATCAGCGGCGAGCGGGTGATCCCCCGCGCCCTGATCGCGGGGCACGAGGGCGCACTGGCCCGTCTGCCCCGCTTTGGGTTCGAGGTTTATCTGAACCGCCAGATCCTGATGCAGGGGGGCAAGGTGGCGGTGGTGCGCTGGCCCGGCGTTGCCAGCCCGGCCAAATCGGCCAAACGCGGCGGGCTGTGGCAGGGGATCAGGGGCGACATCGCGATGATGCGCGACATCTTCGCCACTGTTCCCGTGACCGAAACCCTGCGCCAGATCATCCGTCTGCGCCAGCGCGCGATCTGACCGCCCGAGTCTGACAGGCTCAAATCACCACAATGCCGGAATGCTTGGCCTTGTGCTCCGGCTCGACATGGATCGTCACCACGCAGTCGGGCACCACCTTTTTCAGGGCCACCTCTACCCGGTCGCACATTTCATGCGCTTCGGTCACGGTCAGGCTGCCCGGCACAACAAAATGGAACTCGATAAAGGTCGCGCGCCCGGCGTGACGGGTGCGCAGGTCATGCGCCTCGACAGCGCCCTCCCCTTCGCGGCTGATCGCCTCGCGCACCTTGACCATCACATCCTCGGGCACCGCCTCATCCAGCAGGCCCGAAACCGAATGGCTCATCACCTTCCAGCCCGACCACAGGATGTTCAGCGCCACCAGCGCCGCCATCGCCGGATCCAACAGTGCCCAGCCGGTTTCGATGGCCAGCAGCACACCAAACAAGACACCCGCCGAAGAAATCACGTCGCTGAGAAGATGCTTGCCATCCGCCACCAGAGCGGGCGAGCGTAGCCGCCGCCCCTGCCCGATCAGCACCCAGCACCAGATTGCGTTCAACACGCCGGCGAGGGCATTGACCAGCAGCCCCGACAGCGGCGCATCCAGCGCGCGCGGCGCCTGAAAGGCAAACCACGCCTCGCGCAGGATCAGGATGGCGGCCAGGATGATCATCACCCCTTCCAGAATGGCGCTGAGGAGCTCCGCCTTGTGGTGGCCATAGGGATGATCGGCGTCGGCGGGCTTGGCCGCGACGCGAATGGCGATCAAGGCGGCAATCGCCGTTGCCACGTTCACCAGGCTTTCCAGCCCGTCAGAAAGCAGCGCGACCGATCCGGTCATCCACCAGGCCAGTATCTTCAGGCCCAGAACGATAAAGCCGACAATGATGCTTCCTGCGGCTAGGCGAAGGGTCTGGGACATTGCGGCTCCTTTTGCGGCGCTCGCTATCCCAGCAGGATCACAATCTCAAGAAAGGATCGCAGGCTGCGGCCAATTCCTTGGAGGGTTGCGCAAAAACCGCACGCCGGGCAGGATGCGTGATCCGAACCAAGGTACCAGCCCAGTCCGGGCCCGGACATTGTTGGCGCTGTTCTAGCGCTGGCCGTAGTAAAGGCCCACGACATGCTCGGCCTCGGCAAAGAACAGCCAGCGCTGCGCCATGGCACCGGCCAGATGGCAAAGGGCGGCAAGGGCTATGGCCACCGGATGCGGCCCCGCCAGCAGCAGCATCAGCGCCGGAACAACCGCCGTCAGCACAAGTGCGATGACACGCAGCCGCGCCGCATGTTTGCGCCCGACGACAAAGATCATCTCGCGCAGCAGATAATTGCCCGCCGTATGGCCGCGCTCGAACACCCGCACCTTGCCGATGGCGCCAAGGCCCGTGGCGCTTTCCATCGTCGCCCCAACGTCGGCAAAGCGGCGGTCGCCGATTTGCCAGCCCGCCACCATCACCGCCGCCAGCACCAAGCAAGCCGCCACCGCCAGCGCGACCTTGCCCGCCAGTATCGCGCCGCCCGTTCCTGCAAAGCACAGGAACAGAACCGGCGTGACCCAGTGGTTCCAGCGCGGAATGGTCTTCAACTGCGCGTAGATCATCGAAGTGGTGAAGATGGTGACAAAACACATCGCCGCCCCGATGACGCCGGGCAGACCCGACCATCCTAGGCCCAGCCAATCCGACAGCGCCACAGGCGCCAACAGAAGAAGCGTGAGGACCGAGGCCCAGCCTTCACGGCTCAGCCAGCTTGTGCGCCATTGGGTGAAGGCCCGCCAAGCCCGCTGCGGATTGCCAAGATGAAAGGTTGAAAACAACAGCCCCCCGATGGCCAGCGCATAGCCCAGCCCCCAAAGCAGGAACGCGGTCAGACCGGCAGGATGCAGGCAACCCGCGCCCAGAAAGGCCAGAAAGCCAAAGCCAAGACCCGACAGCGTGGTGAACAGGATGACAGAGGGCGCCGGGTGCATTCAGATCCTCGACAACACGCGGTCCAGCCAGCCTGCCAGGCCGGCTGCACGAATGTCCAACAGGGGTGCCAGGGGCGAAGCCTGCTCGACTCCCTTTTTCCTTGGCGGCAGATAGCGGTTGACCGGCATGGTGCCCAGCTCCGGCATCAGCTCCATCCCGCCACGTTCCGCACTCAGGCGACTGACGGTGGAATCGGGGTCGGCATAATCGCCGAAATGCCGTGCCCCGGTCGGGCAGGTGCGCACGCAGGCGGGAACCCGGTCCTCCTCGGGCAGGTTGTCGTTATAGATGCGGTCCACGCACAGGGTGCATTTCTTCATCACCCCCGCCGCCGCGTCCAGTTCCCGTGCGCCATAGGGGCAGGCCCAGGCGCAAAGGCCGCAACCGATGCAGGCATCCTCATTGACCAGAACAATCCCGTCCTCGGCGCGTTTATAGCTCGCACCCGTCGGGCAGACGGTGACGCAAGGTGCCGCCTCGCAATGCAGGCAGGACCGGGGGAAGTTCACCACCTGCGCCGGGGCATCCGCAGGCAAAACCTCATAGCTGTGAACCCGGTTGAGGAAGGTGCCGGAAGGCTCTGATCCGTAAGGGTTCTGGTCCGACAGCGGCGCACCATAGCCCTGATCGTTCCAGCCCTTGCAGGCCGTCACGCAGGCGTTGCAGCCGACGCAGGTATCGAGGTCGATCGCAAGGCCCAGTTTCCTGGGCGTGGGTCCGGGAAGTGCGGTCATCTCCGGCTCCTCCTGCAGCAAATTCCCTGGAAGGAACTTGCAATTTTCTTCCAAGAAAATTGCGTCACGCCCGGCCCTCCCCTTTGGGCACCACACGGGGGATCGGACCAAAGGCCGGTTCCGACTGATCCCTTGGCCCCACCCGCTCGATCCGCACCCTCAGGTCGAACCACGCCGCCTGCCCTGTCACCGGGTCCGAGTTCGACCAGCGCATCCCGTCATTCTTTTCCGGCAGCAGTTCGGAGATCAGGTGGTTCAGCAGGAACCCCTCTGTCGCCTCGGGCGCGGCATCGTCCAGCGCCCAGGCGGCCTTGCGCTTGCCGATGGCGTTCCAGGTCCAGATCGTGTTTTCGTTCAGCGCCGCCATATGGGCAACCGGCACGGTAATTTCACCATTCGGGCTGGTGACACGGGCATAGTCGCCGTCGGCAAAGCCATGTTCTTCCCAGATTTTCGTCGGCAGATAGAGGAAATTCATCCCCCGGATCTGTCGCAGCCACGCATTCTGCGTGCCCCAGGAATGATACATATCCATCGGGCGCTGGGTCAGGGCGTGGATCGGATAACCCGTCGTCCCTTCATCCCCAAAGGGCGGATACCAGACCGGCAGCGGGTCCATCGCCTGTTTCAGCCGCGCGCGCATATGGTCGGGCGGCTGAATCGCGCCCTGCCCCTCGGCGGCAAGCTGGAACCGCCGCATCGGCTCTGACCAGATCGAGAACAGATAGGGTTGCGGCGTTTCGTAGAACGAAGTCGCCACCGCCCAATCCTGATAGGCCTTGTTCCACGGTTTATAGAACAAGGCTTCTTCCGGCACATGGGCCTGATAGAAACCGCCGTTCTCGATATAGCGTTGCAATTGGTCGGGGTTCGGCGCGCCCCTGCCTTCCGCGTCGCCATTCCCCCGGAACCCGATCAGCGGGCCGACGCCGGGGCGGCGCTGATGGTTGGCGATGTAATCGGCATAGTCGCGGAATTTCGGGCTGCCATCCTCGTTCACCATCCCCGGCAGGCCCAGCCGGGCGCCGAGGTCAAGGAGGACGGTCTGGAAACAGCGCACATCCCTGTCAGGCTCCACCACCGGCCAGCGGATGCTGTCGCCCGCCGCATCGGGTTCCGAAATCGGGCGGTCCAGCAGGGAAATGCAGTCGTGGCGTTCCAGATAGGTGGTATCGGGCAGGATCAGGTCGGCATAGGCGACCATTTCGGACGCATAGGCATCGGAATAGATGATGCGGGGGATGACATATTCGCCGTCCTCGCCGCGGTCGGTCAGCATCTCCATGACCTTGGCGGTGTTCATCGAAGAATTCCACGCCATGTTCGCCATGTAAAGGAACAGCGTGTCGATGCGATACGGGTCTCCGGCATGGGCATTGGGGATCAGCATATGCATCAACCCATGGGCCGAGAACGGATTTTCCCAGGTGAACGCCTTGTCGATCCGCGCGGGCGAGCCGTCGGGCTTCAGCGCCAGTTGCTCGGGGCCCCGGACATAACCCAAGTGGGGGCCGCTAAGCGGCTTGCCCGGCACGGCAACGAAGTTCGGGGTCGGATGCGCCTCGACCGGCTTGGGATAAGGCGGTTTGAAGCGATAGCCGCCCGGCACCTCGACCGTGCCGAGGATGATCTGCAACAGATGCAGCGCGCGGGCGGTCTGGAACCCGTTGGAATGGGCGGAAATGCCGCGCATGGCGTGGAAACTGACGGGGCGGCCGGTCATTTTCTCATGCCGGTTGCCACGGAAATCGGTCCAGCCTTGCGCAATTTCAATCGGTTGATTGAAAGCCTCATCGGCCAGTTCCGCCGCCAGCGCCCGGATGCGCGCTGCCGGAATACCGCAACGCACGGCCACAACCTCTGGTGCGTATTCGGGCGAGAGATAGCGTTCAGCCATATGCTGGAACACTGTCCGGTGGCCTTCCCAAACCGCACCCAGATCAGGTTGAACGCCCGTGCCATCCCACGGCGCGGGCATCCCGGTGCGGCGATCAATCACGAAGGGCTGGCTTTCGGCGTTCTTCAGGATCAGGCCCTTTTCCGGCCCCTCCGCCTCATTCACCAGCAGGGGCGCGTTGGTCCATTGCGCCAGATACTCAAGGTCGATCTTGCCCGCTTCAAACAGGCAATGGATCAGAGACAGGATCAGCAGCCCATCCGCTCCCGGCGTGATCGGCAGCCAGTCATCGGCCACCGCATTGTATCCGGTGCGGATCGGGTTGACGCCAATCACCCGCGCGCCGCGTGCCTTCAGCTTGCCCAGACCGATCTTGATGGGGTTGGAATCGTGATCCTCGGCCACACCGAACATCACGAACAGCCTGGTGCGGTCCCAGTCGGGCTGGCCAAACTCCCAGAACGCGCCACCAAGGGTGTAGATGCCGCCCGCCGCCATATTCACCGAACAGAACCCGCCATGCGCGGCATAGTTCGGCGTGCCGAAATTCTGCGCCCACCAGCCGGTGAGGCTTTGGCTTTGGTCGCGCCCGGTGAAAAACGCCAGCTTCTCAGGCGCGGTTTCGCGCAGGGGTTTCATCCATGAAACCGCCAGTTCCAGCGCCTCGTCCCAACTGATCTCCTCAAACGCCCCCGATCCGCGTGGCCCCACCCGCCGCAACGGCGCACGCAGGCGGCTGGGAGCGGTGACCTGCATGATCCCCGACGCCCCCTTGGCGCACAGAACCCCTTTGTTCACCGGATGGGCGCGGTTGCCCTCGATATAGCTGACCTTGCCCGATTTCAGATGCACGTTGATCCCGCAGCGGCAGGCGCACATGTAGCAGGTGGTCTTGCGCACCTCATCCGAGACGGCGGGCGACAGGTTCAGGATTGGCTGGCTCATCCGCTTGCCTCGCTGGCCATGATTGCCATGGCCTCTTTTGCAATGTGGCGTTCCTCTTCGGCGGGAACCACATGAATGGCGACACGCGATGTCGCAGACTGCACCTGTGGCGCATTCGCCTCATTCGCGGCGGGGTCAAGGTCTGCCCCCAGATAGCCAAGTCCCTGAACGATGGCGGCCCGCATCGCCCGGTCATTCTCGCCAATGCCACCCGTAAAGGCCACGGCATCAAGGCCCCCCATCGCCGCCACCATGCTGCCCGCGTGGCGCACGACCCAATAGGCGAAATGGTCCAGCGCAAAGGCGGCCTCGGGCGTTCCTGCGGCGCGCAGGGCGCGCATGTCGCTGGCCCCGCCAACGCCAAGAAGGCCGCTTTCGCGGTTCACGATGCGGGCCGCACCTTCGATGCCGTGTAGTTCTGCCAGCCGCAGCACGGCATTGCCGTCAATCGCGCCCGTGCGGGTGCCCATGGTCAGGCCGTCCAGCGGTGAATAACCCATCGTGGTGGCGACAGAACGCCCTGCGTGAATGGCACAAAGCGAGGCGCCATTGCCTAAATGCAATGCCAGAAGCCGTTCTGGCAGGTGATTAACGGCCAATTCTTGCACTTTTCGAACAAGTGCCGCGTAGCTGATGCCGTGAAAGCCGTAGCGGCGGATGCCCCGCGCCCGCTCTGCCAAAGGCAGGGCATAGGCGGTCGCCACCTCGGGGTTCGTCGCATGAAACGCCGTGTCAAAGCTGACATATTGCGGCAGGCCGGGGACCAGCGCGGCCATCGCCCGGATGCCCATCAGGTTCGCCGGGTTGTGCAGGGGCGCCAAAGGCACACAAGCCTCAATCTGCGCCTCAACCTCGGGCGTCACGCGGCAGGATGCGGTCAGGGCCGCTCCGCCATGCACCACCCGATGCGCGACGGCTGTCAGCGCGCCGACCGACAGCCCCATCCCCTGAACCAGTGCCAGCAGTGCCGCGCCATGGTCGGCCACCGGGCGGGCCAGTCTCGTCCCCCCCACCTCGACAACCGAAGCACCGCCGATCTCGGCCACCACGCCGCGCGCCACCTCGGCCCCCGCATCGAACAGCACGACCTTGACCGAGGATGACCCGGCATTGACCACCAGCAGCATCAGATCACCGCCTTGACCAGCCCCATCGCAGCCAGCAGGGCCAGCAGGATGATCGCAAACCGGCGGAACTCCTTGGGGTCGGTGTTCAGGAAATGGCGGCTGCCCAGCCAGTTGCCAAGAAAGGTCAAGGGCAACGCGGCCAGCGCGATCCACAATGTGTTCCAGGTCACCAGCCCATGCCACCAGTAAAGCGGCGCTGAGTACAGATCCAGGATCGGGAAATAGGCGATCAGTGTCGCCCGGAACGTCGCCGCCGCCATCGGCTGCGCGGCAAAGAAGGCTGCCACAGGCAGCCCGCCCATCCCCGGCGCATTGGCAAGGCCAGAAATCAGCCCCGCGACCACATTCGCCCCGCCTCGCAGCTCATGCTGCAAACGCCAGCCCGCAAGCAGCACGCCGCACATGATCAGGATATAGACCGAAATCACCGCCCGCGCCGTGGTTTCCGACACGCCGGTCAGCACCCACAGCCCCAGGGGCAGCCCCACCACCGCCCCGGCCATCATCAGTCCGACACGCCGCCAGTCGATCTGATGACCGATGCCGCGAAAGGCTTGCAGGCTCATCGCGGTTTCCAAAATCACCACGGTCGCCACAAAATGCAGCGGGTTCGTCACCACGCCCGAGGCCGCGATGACGATTGCCGAGTAACCGAAACCGGAATAGCCCCGGATGAAGGCCGCCACCAGAATGGCAACCGCCATCCACAAGGCTGCCCCCAGCCCCAGGCCGAACAGCATCAGATGACCTGCGGGCGCATGTCGGCGGCCGAAACCCCAGCCACCGCAACCGGCTTTTTCATCGCATCGCGGCGGAAGGGCTCACCCAGTTCCTGGTTGATCAGCGCCTCGATCAGCGTGGTCTTGCCCGCCATCTGGTCGGCAATCGCGCGTGTCAGCGCATCGCGCAGTTCGTCCATCGTGCGCGCCACCACGCCCTGCAAACCGCAGGCCCGCGCGATCCCGGCATAGGACACTTGCGTATCCAGTTCGGTGCCGACGAAGTTGTCGTCATACCACAGGGTCGAGTTGCGCTTTTCCGCCCCCCATTGGTAATTGCGGAACACCACCTGCGTGATGGCGGGCCATTCCGGGCGGCCAATGGCAGTCAGCTCGGTCACCGCAATGCCAAGGGCGCCGTCGCCGGAAAAGCCCACAACGGGCACATCCGGGCAGGCAATCTTGGCGCCCACAATCGACGGCAGGCCATAGCCGCACGGCCCGAACAGGCCCGGCGCCAGATACTTCCGCCCCGCCTCGAACGTCGGATAGGCGTTGCCAATCGCGCAGTTGTTACCGATGTCGCTGGAGATGATCGCCTCTTTCGGCAGCGCCGACTGAATCGCGCGCCAGGCCATGCGGGGGCTCATCCAGTCCGGCTTGGCAGCACGGGCGCGCTGATTCCAGGTGGTGCCCACGTCATCATCTTCGTGATCCATCGAAGACAGCGCCTGCGCCCAGGCCGATTTGGTCTGTGCGATCTTCGCCTTGCGTTCCGAGCGCGCATGGTTACCTGCGGTAGAGGCCAACCGCGCCAAAACCGCCTCGGCTACTTTCTTGGAGTCGCCGACAATGCCAACCGTGACTTTCTTCGTCAGCCCGATCCGATCCGGGTTGATGTCAACTTGGATGATCTTGGCCTCTCGTGGCCAGTAGTCCAGCGCGTATCCCGGCAAGGTTGAAAACGGGTTCAGTCGGGTACCCAGACAGAATACCACATCCGCTTGCGAAATCAACTCCATCGCGGCCTTGGACCCGTTATAGCCCAAGGGGCCCGCGAACAGTGGGTGGCTGCCGGGAAAGGCATCGTTGTGCTGATAGCCGACGCAGACCGGCGCATCCAGCCGCTCGGCCAGCGCCATGCTTGCCGGGATCGCCCCACCCAAGACCACGCCCGCCCCGTTCAGAATGACAGGGAACTTGGCCGAAGACAGCAGTGCTGCGGCGGCGGCAATCGCCTCTTCCCCGCCTGCGGGGCGTTCAAACTCCACAATCGCGGGCAGATCGATGTCGATCACCTGGGTAAAGTAATCGCGCGGAAAGTTGATCTGTGCCGGGGCCGACTGGCGCTTGGCTTGCAGGATAACCCGGTTCAGCACTTCGGCCACGCGGGACGGGTCGCGCACCTCTTCCTGATAGCAGACCATATCCTTGAACAGCGCCATCTGCTCGACTTCCTGAAAGCCACCCTGGCCGATGGTCTTGTTCGCAGCCTGCGGTGTGACCAGCAGCAGCGGCGTGTGGTTCCAGTAGGCGGTTTTCACGGCGGTGACGAAATTGGTGATGCCCGGCCCGTTCTGCGCGATCATCATGCTCATCTTGCCGCTGGCGCGGGTATAGCCGTCGGCCATCATCCCGCCGCTGCCCTCATGCGCGCAATCCCAGAAGTGGATGCCCGCGCGGGGAAACAGGTCGGAAATCGGCATGAAGGCGGAACCGATGATGCCGAAGGCATGTTCGATGCCGTGCATTTGCAGCACTTTGACAAAGGCTTCCTCGGTGGTCATCTTCATGGGTCTATCCTCCCCGGCATATCGCGTTGAACGATTGATAGCCCCCCGCCCAAGGCCCTCTTAGGGCCAGTGCCTCCGGGCTGATAGCGCCAGATGTCCCTTCATCTGTTCATAAATATCCCGGGTGCGGCCATGGTTCCGCCATTGGTCCGAGGAGCCATGGTCGCGGGGGGCAGCGCCCCCGGCGCTTTCCGCTATCCCGCGCCCTGCCTTATTGCGCGGGCAATCCGCGCGATGCCTTCGGGGATCCGCACCGGCGGGGTCGAGGAATAGGCCAGCCGGTAATAGTTGCGCGGCGCGCTTGCCGGGTCGAAAAACACCCTCCCCGGTTCGATCAGCACGCCATCCGCGCGCAGGCGTTCGGCCAGCACCTCGGTATTCACCCCCGCCGGCGCACGCATCCAGAAGGACGACCCGCCAAAGCCGCCCTGCCCCGCCACCACCAGCCCGTTGTCGCGGATCGCCTCCTCCATCACCTGACGGCGGCGGCGATAGGCGGTCCGCATCCGGTTGATCAGCGCGTCGTAATGGCCCAGCGACAGGAAATAGGCCACCGTGCGCTGAATATGCCCCGGCGGGTGGCGCAGGGTGGTCAGCCGCAGCGCACGCGCGGCGCGGATGAAACTGGCAGGCCCGACCAGATAGCCCAATCGCATCCCCGGAAACACCGATTTGGAAAACGACCCGGCATAGATCACCCGCCCGTCGCTATCGAGGCTTTTCAAGGCCGGTGACACCGGCTTAAGGAACGACATCTCGAACTCATAATCATCCTCGATAATCACAAACCCCTCGCGCCCCGCCGCCTCCAGCAGGGCCAGCCGGCGGTCCAGCGGCATGGTGGCGTTGGTCGGGCATTGGTGGCTGGCGGTGGTGAAGACGGCATCCACCCCCTTCGGCACCGCCTCGGGCGGCAGGCCGTCGGCATCCACATCCACCGGCAGGATCTGGGTTCCCGTCGCCACCAGAACACCGCGCAAGCCCGAGTAGCAGGGGTTTTCCACCGCCGCCCGCCGCCCCGGCCCCAACAGCACCTGAGAGGCCAGCCACAGCCCGTTCTGCGCCCCCATGGTCAGCAACACCTCATCCGGTTCCGCCGCAATGCCGCGACGGGGCAGGATGGATCGCAGCACATGCTCGATCAGCAGGGGGTCGTCGCGGTCATAGTAATCCTGCGTCAGGGCGGCAAAGTCGCGCCGCCCCAGCGCCCGCACCGCACAAAGCCGCCAGTTCTGATGGTCAAACAGCGTGGCATCGGCCTGGCCATAGATGAAGGAATAGGGATAGGCCTCCCAATCCGCGGGCCGGTCCACCTGCCCCGCCGACAGCACGCGGCCCGCCAGCAGGCGCGCAATATCGGGGCTTTCGGCGCGAGGGCCGCGTGCGGGCACCTCGGGCGCATGAGGGGCGTTTTCGGAAACGAAATAGCCAGACCGGCCCCGCGCGGTAAGGTAGTCGGACGACACAAGTTCGGCATAGGAAAGCGTCACGGTGATCCGGCTGATGCCCAGATGCTCGGCCAGACCACGGGAAGAGGGCATCCGCTGGCCGGGGCGGAACCGGCCTGCCAGAATGCCTTCGGTCACCATCTGCCGGATGCGCTGTTGCAGGCTGCCCCGCCCGGCGGGCGGCAAAACAAAGGCTTCGGCAGGGATCGACATTCTGGCCTCAAATCGCAGGAAGAGCTGGACTTATGAGGGCAGAAACGGGCCAGCGGTCAAGGGGAATCGCGGCTTGGGTGACGGCAGTAACCCGTGATGACAACCATCCGCAGCTCCTGTCATGTCCCACGGAAAAGCGCGGCTGCGGCTCAGGTCTCTGCAACATGCGGGCTGAGGTTGAATCCCTCGACCCCGGCAGCCTGAAGCGCCGCGACCAAGGCATCGGAAAAGAACAGGCGGTTGAACCTGTTGTCCCACCACATGGCGCGCCCGGCGACCCGGTCGCGATAGACGGCAAGTTGCAGCGGGCCGCCCATCTGGCGCGCATAGTACCAAAGGTCGGGGTGGGTTTCTTCGGGCAGCACGCGCTTGATCTTGACCCGCGAATGGTCCGGGTCAACGGCATCGATACTTGTACAGCAGTTCAACAGGAACTGCGGGCGCGGCAGGGGCCGCCCGTCGGCCTTCATCGTGATCTCGACCGGGTGAAACCGATGCACCCCCGGCTCAATCGCCTCGACCGCAGCAACCATCCGGTCGTCAACGGCACTCCCGTACATGCAACTGAAGAACCCGTGTACGGGCACCTGCTTGTCGGTCACCACATAGCGACGCGGCACAATCTCGGACGGCACCGGGATGCCAGCCGCCATGCCACGGGTATCCTTAGGTTTGTTGAAGGTTAGCCAAGCCGCGCCGTCGTCGAGGCTTTCGACATGGACGAAGTGGTTCTTCTCGTAGGATTGCTCAACAATATAGGCCACGTCTGCTCCTGAACTTCGCTTGGGGCCAAGACCAGCGCCTTGGCACCCAATAGGCCAGATTTCGCGTGCTAGAACACCGTCAGGCGCGACAGGTCATAGCCGTTCCACTCCAATATCTCGCGGGCGGCCTTCAGCCGGTCTGGCGAAATGGCACCGGTGCGGTCAAGGATGAAGCCAAAGCTGCCATCGGGCGTGCCAATCACCAGCGTGCGATAGTTGGTATCCACCCACAGCACCCACCACGCCCGCCCGCCGACAACAAAGCGCCCCGGACCGGCGGGCTGCATCGCGCCGCCGCCCTTCATCTCGCGGCCCGACAGGCACAGCCGATAGCTGGCCTGCAACGCCGCCTTGCCGGAAATCGTCACCCCGCCCGGCGCGCAGCCTGCCGGGCCAAAAGCGGCCTCCTGCCGCCAGTCACCGGCAAGGCGGTCTGTCGCGACCTGCACCGAGGAATAGATCGGCACCCCCGCCGCGCGATAGCCGCCTTGAGGCGGCGCCACCGGCGCCGAACAGGCCATCACAACCAGACAGGCCAGAAGCCGCAGTCTTGTCACCCCTAGTCGATGCACAATGTCACCCTTGAACCGTCATTTTGCAGAATATCGTTGCAGCCGAACAAAGGCGTGATCGGCGCGCAGGTGCCGGAACGGGCAAGGCACAGCCCCTCGCATTGCGAGGCTTTCCTGCATTCCTTACCCGCATCGCGCGTGCGCCGCACGCAGGTCTGCCCGGCCCCCTTGCCAACCTTGGCCCATTGCCCGCCCTTCTTTCGGCAGGCGGCTTCCTCTGGCGAGGCGGGGGGCGGTTCTGGTTTCGGCTCCTCGGCGGCTGGGGCCGTGGCGGCCGCATCGACCGGCTTCGCGCCGGGTGCGCCCGGCTTTGCAGCAGGCGCATCTGGTGCAGGCTTGCCGGGCGCAGACTTGTCAGGCCCAGCCGCACCAGCAGCGGCCGGATGTGGCCGGGCGGGGTTCGGCAGCGGCGGCTTTGCCCCCGCCGCGGGCGACGCGCCGGGACTTGCAGCCCCCGGCGGCCCGGACAATGCCGTGACCGAAACATCGCCGCCCGTGATCGGATTGGCGGTCACCGCCTTGCCGCCCTTACCGCCCAGACCCATCGTGCAGGCCGACAGCGCGACCGCAGCGACCAGAACCAGATACCGCATCCCGCGCCCCCTTGCCTTGCCGCCCAGTGAATCAGGTCCGCGCGACCGCCGCAAGCCCGGGGTTCGGCCGGGCGTCGTCAGTATGGCATCGGCCAGTCGCGGTGCACGGCCTCAATCTCGGCCAGAACCTCTGGCGACAGGGTGACATCTGCCGCACCAATGGCCGTCTGCAACTGCGCCAGACTGGTCGCGCCGATGATGGGAACGCAGGGAAAAGGCCGCGTCCGGCACCAGGCAATCGCCATCTGGCAGGGATCAAGCCCATGACGCGCCGCCACCCCCAGATAGGCCGCAACGGCGGGAAACACCCGCGGCGTGATCCGGCCCGAAAGGTTGTGGTTCAGGCTGCGACGAGAGCCTTCGGGCGTCACATCGCCCGCATATTTGCCCGACAGCAGCCCGGTCGCCAGCGGCGAGAACGCCAAGAGCGGCATCTCTTCCATCGCGGCCAGTTCGGCCCAGTCGGTATCGAACTGGCGGCACAGCAGCGAATATTCGTTCTGCACCGTCGCCATGCGCGGCAGGCCGTGCCGGTCGGCCAGAGACAGCCACTTTGCCGCGCCCCAGACGCTTTCATTCGACAGGGCAATGTGGCGGATCTTGCCCTCGCCGATCAGACGCGCCGCCTCGGCCAGGATATCCAGCATCTCGGCCTCGACCGCAGGGCGGTCGCTGGTGGGTTTGTAATCCCAGTGCTGGCGGAAATGATAGCTGCCCCGGTTGGGCCAGTGCAGTTGGTAGATGTCGATATAATCGGTGCCCAGACGGCGCAACGAGGCTTCCGCCGCCGCGCGCAGGGTGGCGGCCGAAATCGGCTGGCCGGGCCGCACCATCTGGCCCACCCCGGTCACCTTGGTGGCGATCACCAGCCGGTCGCGCCCGCCCCGTGCCGCCAGCCAGGAACCGATGATTTCTTCAGTCTTGCCCACCGTTTCGGCCCGCACCGGATTGACCGGATACATCTCGGCCGTGTCCCAGAAGGTCGCGCCATGATCCAGCGCCATATCCATCTGGGCATGGCCCTCGGACTCGGTGTTCTGGCTGCCCCAGGTCATGGTGCCCAGGCAAATTTCGGGCACAGTCAGCCCGGTGCGCCCCAAGGAAATGGTTTTCATCCTGCCCTCCATCGACAGGGCGCAAGCTATCGCCCTGCACGGCCATGGCAAGCCGGGAATCTCGGCCCATCTGCGCCAGATCAATAAACCGGCCCGCAATTTCGTGTAGGATGCCCATATCAAACCAAAGGAGACGCCAATGGATATTACCTTCAAAGGTCGTACTGCGCTTGTCACGGGGGCCGGTTCCGGCATCGGTGAGGCGATCGCGATTGCGCTGGCCAAGGCGGGTGCCAAGGTCGCGGTGCAGGACATTTCGCTGGAAAAGGCGCAAGGCGTTGTGGCCCGCATCATCGGCCGGGGCGGCGAGGCCAAGGCGCTGGCCGGGGATGTCGCCGATCCGACGGCGGTCGAGGCGATGGTGGCCGATACCGTATCGTGGGGCGGCGGGCTGCACCTGCTGGTGAACAATGCAGGCATTGGCGGCCCATCGGCGCCAACCGGGGAATACCCCGTTGATGGCTGGGCGCAGGTGATCGGCATCAACCTGAACGGCGTTTTCTATGGGCTGCGGTTCGGCATTCCGGCCATGCTGAAATCGGGGGGCGGGGCGATCGTCAACATGGCTTCGATCCTCGGATCGGTCGGCTTCTCCGGCGCGCCCGCCTATGTGGCGGCGAAACATGCGGTTGTGGGCCTGACCAAGAACGCCGCGATGGAATATGCCACCCAAGGCATCCGGGTGAACGCGGTCGGCCCTGCCTTCATCGACACACCGCTGCTGGCAGGCTTCGATCAGGCCGCGCGCGACTGGCTGATTTCTCTGCACCCGGCGGGCCGGATGGGCAAGGCCGAAGAGGTCGCGGCGCTGACGCTGTTCCTGCTGTCGGATCACGCCAGCTTCATCACCGGCAGCTATCACCTTGTTGATGGGGGCTATACGGCGAAATAGGTCAAAGCTCTGGCCCTTTGCCGCGTCGGGCGCTAAACAGCGCCCGACCTAAGGAAAAGGGCGCGCCATGGCACGGATTCTGATCACCTCCGCCATTCCCTATATCAACGGCATCAAGCATCTTGGGAACCTTGTGGGTTCGCAACTGCCCGCCGACCTGTTCGCGCGCTTCAACCGCGCGATGGGGCATGAGGTGATGTTCATCTGCGCCACCGACGAACATGGCACGCCCGCCGAACTCGCCGCCGCCAAGGCGGGCCAGCCGGTTGAGGAATACTGCGCCGAAATGCACAAGGTTCAGGCAGAGCTTGCCAAGGGCTTCCGCTTGTCGTTCGACCATTTCGGCCGCTCGTCCAGTCAGCGCAACCATACGCTGACCCAGCACTTCGCGGGCAAGCTGGATGAAAACCACCTGATCCGCGAAGTATCGGAAAAGATGGTGTTTTCCATCGACGACAACCGCTTTTTGCCCGACCGCTATATCGAGGGCACCTGCCCCAACTGCGGTTACGAAAGCGCGCGGGGCGACCAGTGCGACAACTGCACCAAGCAGTTGGACCCGACCGACCTGATCAACCCGCATTCCACCATTTCCGGCTCGACCAATCTTGAGGTGCGGGAAACCAAGCACCTTTACCTGATGCAGCGCGCGCTCCGCGACAAGCTGGAGGCATGGATCGACAGCAAGACCGACTGGCCGGTGCTGACCACCTCGATCGCAAAGAAATGGCTGAACGACGGCGACGGCCTGCAAGACCGCGGTATCACCCGCGACCTGCACTGGGGCATTCCGGTGATGAAGGGCGATCAGCCCTGGCCGGGGATGGAGGGCAAGGTTTTCTACGTCTGGTTCGACGCCCCCATCGAATACATCGCCTGCACCGCCGAATGGGCCGATGCCAACGGCAAGGCCGATGCCGACTGGGAACGCTGGTGGCGCACCGACAAGGGCGCCCATGACGTGACCTATTACCAGTTCATGGGCAAGGACAACGTGCCCTTCCATACGCTGTCTTTCCCCGCAACGATCCTCGGGTCTGGCGAGCCTTGGAAGCTGGTCGATTATCTGAAATCGTTCAACTACCTGAACTATGACGGCGGCCAGTTCAGCACCTCGCGCGGGCGCGGCGTGTTCATGGATCAGGCGCTGTCGATCCTGCCATCGGATTATTGGCGCTGGTGGCTGCTGTCGCACGCCCCCGAGTCGTCGGACAGCGAATTCACCTGGGAAAATTTCCAGGCGAGCGTGAACAAGGATCTGGCCGATGTTCTGGGCAACCTCGTTTCCCGCGTCACCAAATTCGCCAAGTCCAAGCTGGGGGAGACCATTCCGGCAGGCGGCGAATACGGCCCGGCAGAGGCGGCGCTGATCGCCGATCTGGGCGCACGCCTGCGCGACTATGAAGGCTATATGCAGGCGATGGAGGTCAGGAAGGCCGCCGCCGAACTGCGCGGCATCTGGGTGGTGGGCAACGAATACCTGCAATCCTCGGCCCCCTGGACGGCGGTGAAAACCGACCCGGCGCGGGCAGAAGCCATTGTGCGCCTCGCCTTCAACCTGATCCGGCTTTACGCCGTGATCTCGGCCCCCTTCATCCCCGATGCGGCGGCGACCATGATGGCGGCCCTGCATTGCGAGGACTGGTCCTGGCCCAAGGATGCGGCCGAGGCGCTGCGCGCCCTGCCCGCGGGCCATGCCTTCTCGGTGCCGGAAAACCTGTTCCGCAAGATCACGGATGAGGAACGCGCCGACTGGCAGGCCCGGTTCGCCGGTGTGCGCACCTGATGCGCCGACCCGCAACTTCGGCTATGCTGCCAACAGGAGGCAGCCATGGCTGAGGCGAACCGCAGATATATCTCGAAAGGTGTGGCCCATGTCGTCCTGCCGCCGGGGGCCGAACAGGTCAGCGTGACCTTCGTTCTGCTTCCCGGCTTTACCATGCTGGCGTTTTCATCGGCCATCGAACCCTTGCGCATGGCCAACCAGTTGACCGGGCAAGAACTGTTCCGCTGGCAGGTGCTGACCGAGGACGGCAAGCCGATGGCCTGTTCGAACGGATTGCAGGTCATCGCCGACGGCTCTTGGCAGGGCACCCAGCCCGAGGGGCTGATCTTTGTCTGTTCGGGAGTAGAGCCGGAAACCAAGGGCAGCCCGGCGCTGGCCGACTGGCTGCGCGGGTTGTGGCGGCGCGGGCGCATCGTCGGCGGGCTGTGCACCGGGGCCTATACGCTGGCCAAGGCGGGCATCCTGAAGGGGCGGCGCTTTACCCTGCATTGGGAAAACATCGAAGGCTTTACCGAAAGCTATCCCGACCTGCCCCCTGCCCGTCAGGTCTTTACCATCGAGGAGCGGGTGATGACCTGTGCGGGTGGTGTGGCGGCGGCGGACCTGATGCTGAAGATCATCCACGACCGCTTTGGCGCGAAGGTCAGCCAGGAGGTCATGAACATGTGCCTGCTGACCCAGCGGCGCGACGATACCGACCAGCAGACCACCAGCCTTGCCGCCCGCCTGGGCACCCGCCACGACAAGCTGTTGCAGGCCGCCGCCTTTCTGGAAGCGCGGGTCGAGGAAGAGTTTGATCTGGATGCCTGCGCCGAGCATCTTGACCTGTCGCGCCGCCAGATCGAACGGCTGTTCCACCGCTATCTGAATACCACCCCGGTGCGATATATGAACGACCTGCGGCTGGCGCGGGGGCGCGCGTTGTTGGCGGAAACCGACCTGAAGGTGACAGAGGTGGCGGTGGCCTGCGGCTATGCCTCGACCTCGCATTTCTCGAAATCGTTCCGCAAGAAATACGGCGTGTCGCCCTATCGGTTTTCGCATTTCGGGCTGGCGGGCGCGCCGGGCGGCTGAGGTTGGCAGCGGGGGCGCTTCGCCCCCCGCCCCCCCGAGGATATTTATGAACAGATGATGGGGGCGTCAGCCCTTTTTGCAGAACGCCTCGCGCAGGGCGGCGATCACCGGGGTCACCTCGGATTGGGTGAGGCGATAGATCACGTTCTTGCCCTGCCGTTCGGTGGTCACGAAGCCTTCGGCGCGCAGGCGCATCAGTTGCTGCGAGATCGTCGCCTGGCTTTCGTTCAGCGCCGCGCAAAGCTCGGTCACGTTCATGTCACGCTCGATCAGGTGGCACAGGATTTGCAGGCGCCCCGCGTGCGACAGCGTTTTCAAAAACGCCACCGCCCGGTCTGCCGCCGCGCCGTCCGAACCCAGAGGGTCAAAACCGTCGGACATGATGATTTCCGTCATCGGAACGCACACCCTTCTTTCACCCCCAGCGCCTTGAACACCATGGCTGCCGGGCAGAACCCCGTGAACGACGACTGGATCAGGTTCAGCCCGATGAACACCGTGAACCAGACGAAGTAGCCTGATACATAAGTGGTCAGCACGACGGACAAAAGCACCATGAAGCCGGCAAACAGCATTACGGAACGATCGAGGGTCATTTGAAGTCTCCTTTCAGGGATCAGGTGCGGAACACCCGGTAGATTGCGGGAATCACCACCACCGTCAGCGCGGTCGAGGTGAGAAGGCCGAACAGAAGCGAGAGGGCGAGGCCCTGAAAGATCGGGTCTGCCAGGATCACAACCGCGCCGATCATGGCGGCGACGGCGGTCAGGAAGATGGGTTTGAAGCGGATGGTTCCTGCGTGGATCAGGCTTTCGACCGTCACCGCCCCTTCGCTGCGGATGAAATCCACCAGCAGGATCGAGTTCCGCACGATGATGCCCGCCAGCGCGATGAAGCCGATCATCGAGGTGGCCGAGAACGGCGCGCCGAACAGCCAGTGGCCGAACATGATGCCAAGAAAGGTCAGCGGCACCGGCGTAAGGATGACCAGCGGCAGGCGAAAGCTGCCGAATTGCGCGACGACGAGGATATAGATGCCCAACAGCGCCACGCCAAAGGCCGCCCCCATGTCGCGGAAGGTGACCCAGGTCACCTCCCATTCGCCATCCCACAGCAGGGTGGGGCGGGTTTCATCCTGCGGCTGGCCGTGCAGGGCGATCTGCGGGGCGTCGGGTTGGCCGGACAGCGCCTTGTCCACCGCCAGCATGCCGTAAAGCGGCGCCTCGTAATCGCCCGCAAGTTCCGCCGTCACCATCTCGGCGGCGCGGCCATTGTGGCGGAAGATCGGGTAGGAGGCTTTCTCCGGCGCAACCCTGACCACATCGCCCAGTTCCACCACATCGCGCCCGCCGGGCAGGCTGTTGGCCGGAATGGGGGTGGACAGAAAGCGTTCGTCCATCACCCGGTCGCCCTTGGCCCGTTGCAAGACCAGCGGGATGGGATAGCGCCCCTCTCCCCGGTGCGAATAGCCCACGGTCTGCCCGCCGTTCAGCGCGGCGATGGTGTCGAACACGTCCTGTTCCTGCACCCGGTAGAAATCCAGATCGTCGGAGGAAATGGTGGCCCGCAACCGGCGCGGCTGAACGCCATAGCTGTTATCGACATCGACAATAAAGGGAACGGCGCGGAAGGCCGCCTCGACCTGGGCTGCGGCCTTGCGGCGGGTTTCAGCGTCGGGGCCATAAACCTCGGCCAGCAGGGTCGAGATCACCGGGGGGCCGGGTGGCGGTTCGACCAGTTTCAGCGCGGTACCTGCCGGCAGGGTCAGCCCGGCCAGCCGCTGGCGCAGGTCCAGCGCGATGGCATGGCTGGTGCGGCTGCGGTCGGCTTTGGGGGCAAGGTTGATCGCCACCTCGCCCAGATGCGGTTCCTGCCGCAGGTAATAATGGCGGACAAGGCCGTTGAAGTTGAAGGGCGCCGCCGTGCCTGCATGGGTTTGCACCGAGGTCACCTCGGCCAGGCCCAGCGCCACGCGGGCCACCTCTTGCGCCAGGGCATCGGTCGCCTCGGTTGCCGCCCCTTCGGGCAGGTCGATCATCACCGCCAGTTCGGATTTGTTGTCGAAGGGCAGCAGTTTCACGGTGACATGCTTGGTGTAAAGCAGGCCGAGCGAGCCGAAAGACAGCGCCGCCGTGATCAGCAGAAACATCAGGCTGCGACGGCGCGTGGCCAGGATCGGCCGGGCGACGGCGATATAGACGCGCTCCATCCAGCCGTGGCCAGAGTGGTGGGCCAGTTTGGCGCGGCCCGCGATTTTCACCATCAGCCAGGGGGTGATGATCACGGCGACAAAGAAGGAAAACACCATCGCCGCGCTGGCATTGGCCGGAATGGGCGACATATAGGGGCCCATCAGGCCGGAAACGAACAGCATCGGCAGCAGCGCCGCCACCACGGTCAGCGTGGCGACGATGGTGGGGTTACCCACCTCGGCCACCGCATCCACCGCCGCCTGCGCGCGGGGCCGCGCGTCGCCCATGCCCCAGTGGCGGGCGATGTTTTCGATCACCACGATGGCGTCATCGACCAGAATGCCGATGGAAAAGATCAGCGCGAACAGGCTGACGCGGTTCAGCGTGTAGCCCATGACCCAGGCGGCAAACAGCGTCAGCAGGATCGTCACCGGAATGACGATGGCCACCACCATGGCCTCGCGCCAGCCGATGGCGACGAACACCAGCGCGATGATCGACACTGTGGCAAGGCCAAGGTGGAACAAGAGCTCATTGGCCTTTTCATTGGCCGTCTCGCCATAGTCGCGGGTCACGGTGACCTGCACGGAATCGGGGATCACCCGGCCTTGCAGCGCCGTAATCCGGTGCAGCGCCTCTTCGGCCACCACCACCGCATTGGCCCCGGCGCGCTTGGCCACCGCCAGCGTGACGGCGGGGCTGCGCAGGATCGTGCCATCAGGCCCCCGCGTCAGGTTCGCCACGATATGGTCCGAGGTGTCGGGCACAAAGCTGACATCGGCCACATCGGCCACATAGACCGGATGCCCCTCGCGCGTGGTGATCAGCAGGTTCGCCACCTCGGCGGGCGCGGTCAGGGTGGCACCGGCCACAAGGTCGATTTCTTCCCCGCCATCGCGCAGTTTGCCCGCGTTCAGCGTGCGGTTGGCCTGTGCCACCTTGCCCGCAAGCTGTTGCAGCGTCACGCCATACAGGGCCAGCCGGTCAGGATCGGGCGCGATGCGGATGGCTTCGGTCGCCTCGCCCACCAGATAGGTCAGGCCGATGTTGTCGGCCTTCATCACCTCGGCCTGAACGGCGCGGGCGATACGGGTCAGGTCATTGGCCTGCACCGCCTGCCCCGGTTTCGCCGACAGCGTGACCGACAGGATCGCCACGTCATCAATGCCGCGCCCGACGATCAGCGGTTCGGGGATACCCACAGGAATCCGGTCCATATTGGCGCGGATCTTGTCATGCACACGCAGAATGGCATCTTCCGACCGGGTGCCAACCTGAAACCGCGCCATGACCAGAACATTGTCGTCCTGGGTCTGGGAATAGACGTGTTCGACCCCGTTGATGCCTTTGACCAGCACCTCCAAGGGCTCCGTCACCAGTTTCACCGCATCCTCGGCCTTCAGGCCCGGCGCCTGCACATGGATGTCCACCATGGGCACGGAAATCTGCGGCTCTTCCTCGCGCGGCAGGGCGCCAAGGGCGACCAGACCGGCGGCAAAGGCGGCAAGGATGAAGAGCGGCGTCAGCGACGAGGCGATGAAGGCCCGCGTCAGCCGCCCGGCGAGGCCAAGGTGCGGCTCACTCATTGCCGCCCCCTGCAAGGCTGTCGTCCGTCGTCAGGCCAGACAGGATTTCAACCATCGGCAGGCCGTCGATCACCTGATGCTGACCGGGCACCACAGCGCGGGCTACTGGCCCTTCCGCGCCCTGAACCTGCACGAAATCAAGGCCCGACGCTTGGGTCAGCGCCGTCTCTGGCACCACAAGCGCCATGCGCTGCCCAACCGGCAGCCGCACCAGAACACGGGCGTCGATGAAATGGTCGGACAGACCCGGCACCTCGACATCCGCCGTGACCCGGCCCGCCGTGATCAGCGGATAAACCTTGGCCAAGCGGCCCTCGGCCCCTTCGATCTGGATCGTATCGCCCTCGTGCAGGCTGGCGGCGTGACGTTCGGGGACCGAGATACGCAGGAAGGTGCCGCCCGCCGCCAGCGCGGCCACGGCCTCGCCCGGCATCACCACGGCACCTTTTGCCACCGGTACCTCCAGCACGCGGCCTGCTGCCGGGGCCAGAACATCGCCCTCGGCCTCGCTTTGGGCAATCACGCGGGCCTGCGCCTCAAGTGCGGCAATCTGGCTTCCCACCACATCGACCTGTGTGGCCAGGGCATCCATCCGCTGCGCCGTGGTGACGCCTTGCTTCAGCAATTCCTGACCGCGCTTCAACTCTGCTTGGGCATTGGCAAGCTGTGCCTCTGCCGCCGTCTTCTGCGCCTCCAGCGCAGAAAGCTGAAAGCCCAGCTTCTGATCGACGACCCGCGCCAGAACCTGCCCTTCCGTCACCACATCGCCCTCGGTCACCGCCAGTTCGGTAATCGTCCCGCCGATCCGCGCCCGCGCGGGCACACGCAACCGTGCCTCGACCGTGCCGTAAACCGCTTTCCATTCCGTCAGTTGCACCTGCTTGACGGGCGAGGCAGCCTCGGCAAAAACCGGGCTGGCAAGCGCAAGGCAGATGGCGGTCAGGACGGGTTTGCGCATGGCGTCACTCCTCTGTTGTCCGACAGATATATTTTCACATTCTAATGTCAATATGTGTTTACTGCAAACCGCCCCCGCCTTCCGCTTGAGCCGGGGCGCGCAAAGCCATAAGGAAGGCGCAAAGCCCGAAGGACCATGCCATGCCGACCTTCCTAGACACCGCCGCCGCCGATTTCGAAACCCGCTTCACCACCCTTCTGGGCCAAAAGCGCGAAGAGGCCGAGGATGTCGATCAGGCGGTGGCCGCCATCATCGCCGATGTTAGGGCGCGCGGCGATGCGGCGGTAATCGACCTGACCACACGGTTCGACCGGCTGACCCTGACGCCCGAGACGTTGGCCTTTTCGCCCGCCGAAATCGCCGCCGAGATTGCCAAGGTCACAGCAGAGGACCGCGCGGCCCTTGAACTCGCAGCAGAGCGTATCCGCACCTATCACACCCGCCAGATGCCACAGGATGCAAGCTGGCAAGAACCAACCGGCGCGACCCTTGGCTGGCGTTGGACGCCGGTTACGGCGGCGGGGCTTTATGTGCCGGGGGGGCTGGCCTCTTACCCCTCCTCGGTGCTGATGAACGCCATCCCGGCCAAGGTCGCGGGGGTAAAGCGGCTGGCCGTGGCCTGCCCGACCCCGGGCGGCGTGGTGAACCCGCTGGTCATTCTGGCGGCAGAGCTGGCGGGCGTGGATGTGATCTACCGCATCGGCGGCGCGCAGGCGATTGCGGCGCTGGCCTATGGCACGGCGACCATTCCGGCGGTGGACAAGATCACCGGGCCGGGCAATGCCTATGTGGCGGCCGCCAAACGGCGGGTCTTTGGCCGGGTGGGCATCGACATGATTGCCGGGCCGTCCGAAATTCTGGTGATTTCCGATGGCAGCGCCGACCCCGACTGGCTGGCCTTGGACCTGTTGTCGCAGGCCGAGCATGACCAAAGCGCGCAGTCGATCCTGATCACCCCCGATGCCGCCCATGCCCAAGCCGTGGTTGCCGCCGTGGAAAAGCGGCTGGAAACGCTGGAACGGCGCGAGATTGCCGGTGCCTCGTGGCGCGACTTCGGCGCGGTGATCGTGACGCGCGACCTTTCCGAAGCCGCTGCCCTGTCGAACCGTGTCGCCCCAGAACATCTGGAGCTGTGCGTCGATGACCCCGAGGGGCTTAGCCTTGAAATCACCCATGCCGGGGCGATCTTCCTTGGCGCCTGGACGCCGGAAGCCATCGGCGATTACGTCGGCGGGCCGAACCATGTGCTGCCGACCGCGCGGTCGGCCCGGTTCTCCTCTGGCCTGTCGGTGATGGAGTTCCTGAAACGCACCACGCTCGCCCGCATGACGCCCGAGGCGTTGCGCGCCATCGGCCCCGCCGCCGAGCGGCTGGCAATCAGCGAAAGCCTTGAGGCGCATGGCCTTTCGGTCCGCGCGCGGCTGGACCGGCTGAACGGCTGACCTTGACCACCGCGGCCCGCCCCGGCAGGTTGGCCGGAACGGGAGGATGCCATGCTGAAGGGAATCGACAACCGGCTGAACGCCGATCTGCTGGGATGTCTGCGGGCCATGGGGCATGGCGACATGCTGATGCTGGTCGATGCGAATTTTCCTGCCGCTGCGCTGGCCAAGCACACCGTCGCGGGCAAGGTGCTGACCATGGAGAACCTGACCGCGACCCAGGCGGCACGGGCCATCCTGTCGCTGTTGCCGCTGGATACCTTCGTGCCCGACTTTGCGGGCCGGATGGAGGTTGTAGGTGAGCCTGAGCTTGTGACGGACGTTCAGGCCGAGGTGCAGCGGGTGGTCGATGCCGCCGAAGGACGCCCCCGCCCCCTGCCCGGCATAGAACGCTTTGCCTTTTACGACCTGTCGAAACGGGCCTATGCCATCGTGCAAACCAGCGAGCGGCGGCTTTATGGGTGCTTCATGTTCCGCAAGGGCGTGATCCCGCCGGAGGAATGATGTGAAACCTATTGTAAACCTTGGAATCTTCGTTGCCGACTGCGCCTTCCGCTCGGCCCGCCTCCCCAAGACGGGCGAGACCATTCTGGGCAACAGCTTTGCCCTTGGGCCGGGGGGCAAGGGATCCAACCAAGCGGTCGCCAGCGCCATGGCAGGGGGCAAGACCCATTTCATCACCCGGCTGGGGAACGATGATTTCGCCGCCATGGCCGATGGTATCTGGCGCAAGGCCGGGGTGGTGCCCGAGGTGACGGTGGACCATGAAAGCTTTACCGGCGCCGCCGCCATTCTGGTGGATGATTCCTCTGGCGCGAATGCGATCATCGTGACGCCGGGCGCTGCCGGGCGGATCACCGAAGCCGACATCGAAGCCCGCCGCGCCCTGATTGAAGACGCCGCCGTCTTCATCACGCAACTGGAACAGCCCATTCCCCCGGCCCTTCGGGGCCTGCAAATCGCCAAGGCGGCGGGCGTGACCACGATCCTCAACCCCGCCCCTGCGGCCGAACTGCCCAGCGATATCTTTCCGCTGTGCGACTATCTCACCCCCAACGAATCCGAGGCCGAACTGCTGACCGGCTTGCCGGTGACGACCCATGCCGAGGCCGAAAAGGCCGCCGATGCCCTGCTGGCCAAGGGCGTTGGCGCGGTGGTGATGACCTTGGGCGGCAATGGCGCGCTTTACCGCGACAAGACGCGCAGCATGCACCAGCCGATCATCAGCGCGGGTCAGGTGGCCGATACCACGGGCGCAGGCGATGCCTTTAACGGCGGGTTCTGCGTGGCACTGGCCGAGGGGCAGCCCGTGGAACAGGCGTTGCGCTTTGCCGCCGCCACGGCGGGTATTTCGGTAACGCGGCGCGGGGCTGCGGCCTCCATGCCGACACGGGCCGAAATCGACGCCCTTCTGGCCCGTTCGTAAGGCTTTCCCTCTAGCCCCCGCCCCCCTATAAGGCGGGCAAAGCAGGAGGTCGCCATGCGTCAGGCCGAAGTCACCCGCAACACCAATGAAACCGCGATCTCGGTCGCGGTCAATCTGGACGGCACGGGCAAGTGCAGCGTTCAGACCGGCGTGGGGTTCTTTGACCACATGCTGGATCAGTTGGCGCGCCATTCGCTGATCGACATCACCGCCACCGCCAAGGGCGACCTGCATATCGATGATCACCACACGGTCGAGGATACCGGCATCGCGCTGGGTCAGGCGCTGGTGCGCGCCTTGGGCGACAAGCGCGGCATCCGCCGTTATGGCCATTTCCGGCTGGCGATGGATGACACGCAAGTGGCCTGCGCGCTGGACCTGTCGGCGCGACCTTTCCTTGTGTGGAACGTGCCCTTCACCGCCGCAAAGATCGGCACGTTCGATACCGAACTGGTGCGCGAATTCTTTCAGGCGGTGGCGGTGCATGGCGGCATCACCCTGCACCTTGACCTGATCCACGGGATCAACAGCCACCACATCGCCGAGGCCACGTTCAAATCCTTCGCCCGTGCGCTGCGCGAGGCGGTGGAGCCTGATCCGCGCATGGCGGGCGCCCTGCCCTCGACCAAGGGCGCGCTGTAAGCGCCAAATTTCTTCGAAGACATTTGTCCGGATTTTGCAAAACCCGGACAAGAATTTTCGAAAATTCTTGCCTGTGAAAGCCTGACCGATGCCCCTGACCGTCCCCCTGACCGTCCTGGTAGATTACGATAGCGGCAATCTGCATTCCGCCGAAAAGGCATTTCAGCGCATGGCGTTGGAAACCGGGGCGGGCGATATCCTTGTCACCTCGCGCCCCGAGGATGTGGCCCGCGCCGACCGGATCGTTCTGCCCGGCGACGGGGCCTTTCCGGCCTGCCGCCGCGCGCTTGGTGAACATGGCGGGCTGTTCGAGGCAATTGAAGAGGCCGTGCGCGTCAAGGGCCGCCCGTTCATGGGCATCTGCGTCGGAATGCAGATGATGGCGACCTGGGGCCGCGAATATACCGATACGCGCGGGTTCGACTGGATCGGCGGCGAGGTGACGCGCATTACCCCCGCCAACCCGGCGCTGAAGGTGCCGCATATGGGCTGGAATGATCTGGTGATCGACCATAGCCATCCGGTGCTGGAAGGCGTAACCACCGGCGATCACGCCTATTTCGTCCACTCCTATGCCTTCCGGGTCGCAAATCCGGCCGAGCGGCTGGTGCATGTGGATTATGCCGGCGACATCACCGCCATAATCGGGGCGCAGAACATGGTCGGCACCCAATTCCACCCGGAAAAGTCACAAGCCACGGGCCTGCGCATCATCGCGAACTTCCTGCGCTGGGCGCCCTGAATCTGCCAAACACCGCCGCAAGCCCCAGGGCAAGGCCAAGCCCGGCTGCCCCACTGGGCACTGGCACAGGTGCCGGGTCGCGCGCGGAATCGGGGGGCATCACGCCAGTGCCGCCAAGGCTTTCCGTCCCGTCCGCGTCGCCGATGCGTAAAAAAGACCCGTTAGCACGCCTGTCAATAACGAGTGTCCGGAACGTCGCCGGCAGCCCCGTGACCGAACTGCCGGACAACCCCGGCAGAATCGGCGTGCGCGAACCGGCAGAACCCGAAATCAGATAGGCAGGCTGCCGCGCCGACAGGGCAAGAAAGCGCAGCTCGAACACCCGCGACAGTTCCGGGTGGTATTTCCAGGGCCGCAGATCGCCCGCCGCATCATTCAGGATAAGAATATAGGGCCGCGGCAAGGCCCCCGGCAGCCCCGCACGACCATCGGCGGGAATGGCAGCAACCGGATCGGAGAGCACGGGAAACCCGCCAAACTCGGACGAAATGGGGGCCGAAGCCGCGGGGTGTGAAGCCAGAAGCAGGGCAAGAAAGGCGGTCATGACGCGCAGCATGGGGTGTCCGGGTCAGTTGCAAAGGGATGCGTTCCCGCTTTGTTTGCCCTGACGGGTTTAATATCCGGTTATCGCGGCCAGATCCCCCTCGTCCCATTCCCTGCGCCCGATTAGCGCAGCCACAGGCCCGCTTCGCGGATGCGGCCACGGATCGCCTGCTCACGCCGCGGCAGGTCGCCGCGATCGAACATCTCGCGGATCTTGCGACCCCGGTTCTTGTAAACCAGCTCGCGGATCGGCTCATGCTCTCGCAACAGGCGGCGCAGCTCTTTCTGGCCTGCCACCTCCTCCAGCACCTGAACCGCACGGTCGCTTTCGCGGGCATAAAGCAGCGGCAGGCTGCGATAATGGCAAGTCACATCGCCATCCAGCCCGGCCAGCTCTGGCCCCGGCCTGCCGCCGCCAAGCGCATGGATCGCCAGGGGCAGCGCGATCTGGTCAAGCCACGGGTAAAGCTCTTGTGCGGCCAGCGCGGCTGGGGTGTCATCGCGGATGGTGCGGGCATATTCCAGAAAACGCGAGCCGAACGCTTTGGGGCTGTCGTGAAAGAACCAGCCCGCGTTGAAATACATGAATCGCTGCCAGTAATCGGCGGGATACGACAGGTCCAGCGTCGGCGCCATGTCCAGACCAAAGCGGTCATAGAGCGCGCCCCAGATCGCCTCATGCGTGGAATAGACTGGCACCGTGGGCCATGTCCCCTCGCGCCGCATCGAAGCCGAGGGGCGGGTGAAATCGAAGGGCACCGCCGACAGATCGCCGGTGACCAGCGTGTCGGTGTCAAGAAACAGGAAAGGCTGATCGGGCAAAGCCAAAAGCGCCTCGATCTTGTTGCCATGGGGATAGCTCGCGCCGAACACCCGGTTCTCAAATGGCAGGAAGGTCGCCCCCAACGCTTCCAGCATGGCGCGCAAGGCGGGGTTGGCCAGACGCGGGTCACCGGGCCAGAGCGGTCCGCCCGGTTCGGCCAGAAAGAGCTTTCCCTGAAACCCCGGCGACATGGCGCGCAACGAAGCCGCCAGCAGCATCGCCTCGTAGGAAAGTCGCCCGGCCTGAATCACGGCGACAATGTTGAAGGCCATCCCTCAGCCCTTCGGCGTAAAACGCAAGGACAGGCAGGACATGCCGCCATCCAGCTTGGCGCATTCCGAATTGCCGACCTCGCGCACGGTATATCCGGCCCGCTCCACCACTTCGCGGGTACGGGGGAAGCCTGCGGGCATGATCACCAGATCGTTGAAGCGAATGGCATTGGCCGCCGCCTCTTCGCCCTCTGCCACATCCAGCACGCGGTAGCCCTGAAAGCAGCCAGAGGCCGACAGGCGCCGGGTGGACAGCACCGTCTCGCCATCCATCAGCGAACAATCGGTCTTGAAATGCAACACGCCGGGCGGCGTATGCACCTCGCGCACCGGCCAGCCCCAATCGGCCACCAGACCTGTCAGTTCGGCAATGCCTGCCCCATTGGTGCGGGCCGAGCGGCCGACCAGAACCTCGGTCTCGGACACCAGAATGTCGCCACCCTCGATGAAACTGTCTGCCCCGGTGATGCGGCGCAGATCGCCATAAAGGGCCGCCAGATGCGGCGCCATCTCTGCCGCCTCGCCCAGACGGGTGGGGGCGCCGGGGCGCATGATCACGGCCCCTTGCGGCAGGCACAACGCGGTATCTTCGACAAACACGCTGTCGGGATAGTCGGACAATGCGGGCAGCACCGTCACATCGGCCCCGGTTGACCGCAAGGCGGCAACATAATCGGCATGATGCGTCAGCATCATCGTCAGGTCGGGGGTGCCGGTATCAACGGCGCGCAAGCCATCGGAGATCGAGGCCGCAGGCAGGCGGCAGATCGCATGGGTAAAGCGAAAGGAATGATCGGACATCACCTAGGCGTAAGCCGCCCCGAAGCCCGGTGCAAGCCCGTCTTGCGAATGCCTCAGATCGACAGGCTGGCCAGCAGATCCCCGGCCAGAATGGCCCCCACGATCAATGCGGCAACGATCAGCTTGACGGTGTTGCGGGTCATATGCGCCTCAAAGCCTGAAAACATCTTCATGGCACATGGGGATCGCAGGCCACGATTGCAATCGATTCACCAATAAATACGTCACTTCAAGGGGATGCCGGAAAACGTAAATGCCTTCAGATGCACGCGATCCCTTTTGTACGATCCTGCCACTCCCTGCCCGTCAGCCGGACAAAGGCACGCCTTGCCGCCAATCACCACTGGCGCACAGGGGGCGATTGCCTGCCAGACCAAAGCCACCAGTTGCCGGGGAATTGCGGCATTTGCACCTGGCTGGAAGGGTCGCCCATCCAGAGCATGTGCCAGGCCGGTGCCAGCTGATGAGCGAGGAAAAGGCACGTTGCGGGCGGGCAAGGCGAAGTAAACTGAAAAGTTCATATTGACCGGCCCGTCACCATGACGGATGATCAGATATCTTTGCAAAAGGTGCCGTCCATGCGTTCCGCCGTCCTGTTGGCCTGCTGTCTTGCCGCGGCTTCGGCCCATGCCGAACCCCCGCTGCCGGTCGAGATCGTGGTGGCTCATACCGCGCCGGTCGAAAAGGACTTTGCCCTCGCAGGCACGCTTGAGGCAACCGACAGCTATCCCGCCTCGTTCCGCGATGGCGGGCGGGTCATCGCGATGGCGGCCGATGTGGGCGACCGGGTGGCAAAGGGGGCCGTGGTGGCGCAACTGGACCCGACGCAGGCCGAAAGCGCGCTGCGCGGGGCCGAGGCTGGCCTGCACGGGGCCGAGGCGGCGCTGTTGCAGGCCGGGCTGGCGCGCGAGCGGGCGCAGGGCCTGTTGCAGCGCGGCAGCGGCACACAGGCCGAGCTGGACGCCGCCACCGAAGGCTGGCTGGGCGCGCAGGCGCAGCGCGATCAGGCACAGGCCGCCCTGACCAAGGCGCAACGCGCCATGGATGACACGACCCTGCGCGCAGTCGAGGATGCGATTGTCACCGCCCGAAACGCCGAACCCGGCCAGGTCGTGGGCGCGGGACAAGCCGTCTTGCAACTGGCCGTGGCGGCGGGGCGCGAGGCGGTGTTTCTGGCCCCCGACGGCATCGACCTGGAATCCTATCTGGGCGAGACGCTGACCCTGTCGCCCATCGACCAGCCGCATGTCACCTTTGCGGCCGTCCTGACCGAGGTGTCGCCCATCGTGGCGCAAAACGGCACCGTGCGGGTCAAGGCCCGGGTCAGCACCGGCCTGCCCGATGACCTGCCGATCGGCACCGCCATTGTGGGGCACTCGAAATTCAGCGACGGCGCCCGCATCATCCTGCCCTGGACGGCGCTGACCGCCACCGCCGATGGCCCGGCCGTCTGGACACTTGGCGAAGACAACACGGCGCGGCTGACCTCGGTTGATGTCAGCGGCTATGGCGACCAGACCATTGAAATCGCAAGCGGGCTGGCCGAAGGCGCGCGCGTCGTCGCTGCCGGGTCGCAGATGCTGTATCCCGGACGGGCGGTTGTGGCCGCAGAGGTGACCCAATGAAACGGCTTGCCCTTCTTGTGCTGTTGCCCCTGCCCCTTTGGGCCGAAACCAGCGCCCCGCCCCCAGCCCCCCGCCCGGTGGTGACCGAAATCGTGATCGCCGACCCAACCCGCCAGCGCAGTTTTCCCGGCGTCATCGCAGCAGAGACCCAGACGGTTCTGGCGTTCCAGACCCTGGGGAGGCTGGCCACGCTGCCGGTCTCGCCCGGTGACATGGTGCGCAAGGGCGATGTGGTGGCGACGCTGGATCAGGTGACCTTGCAGGAAGATGTCGAGGCGGCCCAGGCCGCCGCCCATGCCGCCCGCGCGCAGGCCGATTTTGCACTGCAAAGCCTGGCCCGCGTGCGAGAGCTGGTCCGGCGCAATGTGGCCTCTGCCGCGCAATTGGAACAGGCGCAGGCCGCGGCCGATACCGCCGGGGCGCAGGCCACCGCAGCCGAGGCCGATCTGGCCCGCGCCCGCGATGCCGCGCGCTTTGGCACACTGACTGCCCCTGACGATGGGATCGTCCTGTCCACGGCGGCCGAAGTGGGCAGCGTGCTCAGCGCAGGCAGCCCGGTGCTGACGCTGGCCGGCAAGGGCGGGCGCGAAGCGGTCATCGACGTTCCGGCGGAATTCGTCGTTCTTTTGCCCGCCGATGCCCGGTTCGAGGTGCGCGCCAGCCAGGGCGTCCGCCAGTCCTTTCCTGCAACGCTGCGCCTGATCGAACCCGAGGCCGGTGCCAGCCTGCGCACCCGCCGCCTGCGCCTGACCATGGGGGCAACACCCCCCGAATACCGGCTGGGCAGCCTGATCACCGCCACCATCGTCGCCGGATCGACCCCTGTCGTCACCCTGCCGCTGGCCGCGCTATCCGGCCCGCCCGACAAAAGGGTGGTCTGGCGGGTTGACCCCGCCGACCGTGCGGTTCACGCCGTGCCGGTGACACCGGGCAAGGTGCTGCGCGACCGGGTCGTGGTGTCGCAAGGCATCGCGGCGGGCGATGAAATCGTGGTCCGGGGGGCTGACTCGTTGACCGAAGGACAGATCGTGGGAGCGCGGGTCGAATGAAGTCAGGCTTCAACCTTTCAGACTGGGCGCTGCGGCATCGGTCCTTCCTGTGGTATCTGATGGTGGTCTCGCTGATCGCGGGCACCCTGTCCTATCTGTCGATGGGCCGCGAGGAAGACCCC
>DDEX01000058.1:6607-14291 GCA_002336845.1 Rhodobacteraceae bacterium UBA1943 | reverse complement strand
AATGATGATACGTCCCGGCTTGTTTTTACAAAGCGGATGCTGGTGGTTAATAAAAAAGCATCGGTGTCCGGACAGGTGCTTCAGCCTTTTAACGGGAATTTATTCCAGACCCATCAGCGGGTACAGGCCGGTGTCAGTACTGCCGGTAATCAGATCAATCCGTTGTCACCACAGGATCTGGTGCCCAGAAGAGGACTCGAACCTCCACGCCTTGCGGCGCTGGTACCTGAAACCAGTGCGTCTACCAATTCCGCCATCTGGGCACGCTTCAGTGCGGCGGGATTTAGCCGGGCCGTTCGGGGGTGTCAACAGGCCTCGCGCGTTTTTTCGTCGCAAGCCGCGGTGCGGCAATTGGCCTTGCCGGGGCAGGGGCAGGGGGGTATTCAGAAACAGGTTTCAGCACTGCGCCAAAGGGTTCCCCATGAGCAAGCTTGTGACGATCATCGGCGGTTCGGGTTTTGTCGGACGCTACATTGCGCGTGGTATGGCGAAAGAGGGCTGGCGCGTCCGCGTCGCCGTTCGCCGACCGAACGAGGCGCTGTTCGTCAAGCCTTATGGGGCTGTGGGTCAGGTAGAGCCGATCCTTTGCAATATCCGCGATGACGCCAGTGTGGCGGCCGCAATCCGGGGTGCGGACGCGGTGGTGAACTGCGTTGGCACTTTCGACCGGATGGGGCGCAACACTTGCGAGGCGGTGAACGCCGATGGCGCGGCCCGGGTCGCCCGTATTTCCGCAGCCGAAGGGGTGGGCGCGCTGGTGCATATCTCGTCGCTGGGGGCCGACGCGGCTTCGGCCAGCGTCTATGCCGCTTCAAAGGCTCAGGGAGAGCAAGCGGTTCTGGCCGCCTTTCCCCAGGCTGTCATCCTGCGGCCTTCGGTGATTTTCGGGCCGGAAGACGGGTTGTTCAATCGTTTTGCGGGCATGGCGCGGCTAGGCCCGATTCTGCCGCTGGTGGGGGGCAACACCCTGTTCCAGCCGGTTTATGTGGGGGATGTGGCGGCGGCGGCTGTCAAGGCCGCAACCGGCGATGCCGCGCCCGGCATTTATGAGCTGGGCGGCCCGGAGGTGGACAGCCTGAAAGGTCTGGTTTCCAAGATGCTGACGGTGATCCGCCGTCGCCGTCTGGTGTTGAACCTGCCGTTCTTTGCCGGCTCGGTTATTGGCACGCTGGCGGATCTGGGGTCGGCCTTGACCATGGGGCTGGGGCGGAACACCTTGCTGACTGCCGATCAGGTGCGCAGCCTGAAGGCGGACAATGTGGTCGGCGCGGGTGCAAGAACGCTGGCCGATCTGGGAATTTCCCCGACCGACATGGATGCGGTGCTGCCCGAGTACCTGTGGCGCTATCGGCCGACCGGACAGTACGCGGCCATCACCGAATCGGCCAAGAACCTGCGAAAGGCCTGACCCTGTGGATCATCTCGGAATTTCCGCCCTTCTTGGTCTGCTGGAAGGGCTGACCGAGTTTCTTCCTGTATCCTCCACCGGGCACCTTCTGCTGGCCAGCCACTTCTTGGGCTTTGACAGCGCGGGAAAGACCTTTGAGGTCGTGATCCAGCTGGGTGCTGTTCTGGCGCTTATGACGGTCTATGCCGCCAAGCTGTGGCAGGTATTTTCGACCGCGCATCGTGACCCGGCCAGCCTGCGGTTCATCGTCTCGGTTCTGATGGCCTTTTTGCCTGCCGTCGTGGTCGGTGTCCTCGCACATGATTTCATCAAGCGCGTGTTGTTCGAAACCCCGATGCTGATCGCGGTCATGCTGATTCTGGGTGGCATCCTGCTGCTGTTCGTTGACCGCCTTGCGCCCCCGCCCGAAGATTTCGACGCCAGTGCCCTGCCGCTGCGCAAGGCATTGCTGATCGGGTGTGCGCAATGTCTTGCGATGATTCCGGGCGTGTCGCGTTCGGGGGCAACTATTGTCAGCGCCCTTTTCCTGAAGGTGGAAAAGCGGGCGGCGGCAGAGTTTTCGTTCTTTCTGTCGTTGCCCACCATGGCGGCCGCTGTGGGCTATGACTTGCTGAAAAGCCGCGACATGCTGGATTTTTCAGCATGGAGCCAGATTGCGGTAGGTTTTGTGCTGGCCTTCGTCACCGGGGTTGTCGTGGTCAAATGGCTGTTGGGCTATGTTTCCAAGCATGGCTACGCGCTGTTCGGCTGGTGGCGAATCATCATCGGCAGCGCAGCCTTGGTCGCGCTGCTGCTGGGGGCATAGGCTTATAGGTATCTAATGCTGACCTATTCTCCTGCCAGTTTACGCAAAAAACTCAACCTGCAACCAGAAAACCGACAAATAGGTAAGCCGCACTGACTTTTATTTGTGGGTGCCTTGGCATATCCCTTCCCGGCGATGATTTTTCGAAGGGCGCAGCCATGGCCACGCAAAAGATGTTGAAATTCGTCACCTTGGGCAAGGAAATGCCCGAGAAGCGCGAGCCGAAGGCGCGCAGCCATGACTTCAACGAAATCTACCGCGAGTTCGCCGAGGCCAAGGCGACCGAGCAAGCCAGCCGGTGCAGTCAGTGCGGCGTGCCCTATTGCCAGGCGCATTGCCCCTTGCACAACAACATCCCCGACTGGCTGCGCCTGACCGCCGAGGGCCGCTTGCAAGAGGCCTATGAGATTTCGCAGGCCACCAACACCTTCCCGGAAATCTGCGGCCGCATCTGCCCGCAAGACCGCCTGTGCGAAGGCAACTGCGTCATCGAACAGTCGGGCCATGGCACTGTCACCATTGGCTCGGTCGAGAAATATATCACCGATACCGCGTGGGAGCAGGGCTGGGTCAAGCCGATCCTGCCCCATGCCGAGCGCACGGAATCGGTTGGCATCATCGGCGCCGGTCCGGGTGGCCTTGCCGCCGCCGACATGCTGCGGCGCAAGGGCGTGCAGGTGACTGTCTATGACCGCTATGACCGCGCAGGCGGCTTGCTGACCTACGGTATCCCCGGCTTCAAGCTGGAAAAGCCAGTTGTGATGCAGCGGATCGAGCAGTTGGAAAAGGCGGGCGTCACCTTTGTGATGAACTGCAAGGTCGGCGAGGACATCAGCTTTGACGCCATTCGCGGCCAGCATGACGCCGTGCTGATTGCAACCGGCGTCTATAAGATCCGCGAGATCGAGGCTCCCGGTTCGGGCGCCACCGGCATCGTCAAGGCGCTGGATTATCTGACTGCCTCGAACCGCAAGTCATTCGGCGACGATGTGGCAGAGTTTGACAACGGCACGCTGAATGCAGCGGGCAAGCGGGTGGTGGTGATCGGCGGCGGCGATACGGCGATGGACTGCGTGCGCACGGCGATCCGCCAGGGGGCCACTTCGGTCAAATGCCTGTATCGCCGCGACAAGGCCAACATGCCAGGCAGCCAGCGCGAAGTGCAGAACGCCGAGGAAGAGGGCGTGGAGTTCGTCTGGCTGTCGGCGCCCAAGGGGTTCGCTGGCGGCACCAAGGTTGACGGCGTGATGGTGCAAAAGATGCGCCTGGGTCTGCCTGATGCAACTGGCCGCCAGTCGCCCGAGGTGATCGAGGGCGCCGACTATGTCGAGCCTGCGGATCTTGTGGTTCAGGCGCTGGGGTTTGAACCGGAATCGATTCCCACGCTCTGGGGTGTGCCGGAACTGGCCGTGACCCGCTGGGGCACGATCAAGGCCGATTTCCGCACCCATGCGACCAGCCTGCCCGGCGTTTATGCCGCGGGCGACATCGTGCGCGGGGCTTCGCTTGTGGTCTGGGCCATCCGCGATGGACGCGAGGCGGCAGAAGCGATTCTGGACTATCTTGCCCAGACTCCGGCCGTCGCGGCCGAGTGACCCGTAAACGCTGCCCGTTCCGGCGGGCAGGCCAAAGACCAGTCAAAGGACGACGGCAATGCGTAACGCGATGATCCTTGCTTTTGTAATGGTGGCCCCCGCTGCGGCCCATGCCGGCAGCTTTACCCCGCCCCAGGGCTGCACCACCCACCTGACCGTGCAGTCGCGCGGCTGCTATGTGGCCAACTACTACACCTGCGAGGCCGACCCCAAGGGCGACCAATGGCGCGCCGATTTCGACCAAGAGGGGCTGTTCTTCCTGTCGCATATCGACGCCGAGACGCAATGGGTTGAAAGCATCGAGGTGAACCCCACGGTCAAGCAGACGCTTGATCCGAACCCCAAGGATCCAGCCAGCTTTTCGACGCTGCTGGCCACCGGGCGCGATGATTTCGACTTTTCGCTGTCGAAGGACAACGGCGAACATTCCAATGTGACCGGCTATGACCAGTTGACTGGCAGAACCGTGACGATCGACGGCGTGACCCTGGAAGAAACCCAGTATGAATACGCCGAGGTTGACGATGCCGGAACGCTGATCCGCAAGTCGCGCGGGCATGAATACATCAGCCGTGAATGGCGCCGGTTTTTCTCTGGCACCTCTGACTGGTGGGATGGCACCGACTGGCAGCCCCTGAACGGCGAACCGGTGCAATTCATCCAGTCTGGCGAAAAAGGCTTTGCCGCCACCCAACCGATTTTTGACTGCGACGCCCAGATGTCGGCGCTTGAGGTGCCGTTGTTGCACCGCGCCTCCATCAGCGTCCCTCTGCCCGCCAGCCCGAAGGAGTAAGCCATGACGATCTATGATGAAGCCTGGGTAAGGGCAGAGGAAGAAAAGCGCGCCTGGCTGGATGCGAACGGTCTCTACAAGTCGGATGACGAGCATGCCTCGTGCGGGGTGGGACTGGTGGTGTCGATTTCCGGCAAGGCCAGCCGCAAGGTTGTGGAAAACGGCATTTCTGCGCTTAAGGCGGTCTGGCACCGGGGTGCAGTGGATGCCGACGGCAAGACTGGCGACGGCGCGGGCATCCATGTGCAGATTCCGGTCAAGTTCTTCTACGATCAGGTTCGCCGCACCGGGCATGAGCCGGATACGAAAAAGCTGATCGCGGTGGGGCAGGTTTTCCTTCCGCGTACCGATTTCGGCGCGCAGGAACGCTGCCGGACCATCGTGGAAACCGAAGTCCTGCGGATGGGCCATTACATCTATGGCTGGCGGCATGTCCCGGTGGACACGTCCGTTCTGGGCGAAAAGGCCAATGCGACGCGCCCCGAGATCGAACAGATCCTGATTCGCTGCGAGGATGGCGCCGACCCCGAGCAGTTCGAGCGCGAACTGTACATCATCCGCCGCCGCATCGAAAAGGCGGCGACGGCGGCGGGGATTCAGGGGCTTTACCTGTGTTCCCTCTCGTGCCGCAGCATCATTTACAAGGGGATGATGCTGGCCGAGCAGGTGGCGGTGTTCTACCCCGATCTGACGGATGAGCGGTTTGAATCCGCCTTTGCCATTTATCATCAACGCTACTCCACCAACACTTTCCCGCAGTGGTGGCTGGCGCAACCCTTCCGCATGCTGGCCCATAACGGCGAGATCAACACACTGAAGGGCAACGTCAACTGGATGCGCAGCCATGAGATCCGCATGGCTTCGTCGGCTTTCGGCGACATGGCAGAGGACATCAAGCCGATCATCCCCGGTGGCACCTCTGACTCGGGCGCGCTGGATGCGGTGTTCGAGGTGCTGGTGCGTTCGGGCCGTTCGGCCCCCATGGCGAAAACCATGCTGGTGCCAGAGGCGTGGTCGAAGGCCACGACCAATATGCCCAAGGCATGGGCCGATATGTATTCCTATTGCAACTCGGTTATGGAACCGTGGGACGGCCCTGCGGCGCTGGCCATGACCGATGGCCGCTGGGTCTGCGGCGGGCTTGACCGCAACGGCCTGCGGCCCATGCGCTATGTCATCACCGGCGATGGGATGCTGATTGCCGGGTCCGAGGCCGGGATGGTGCCGGTGGACGAAGCCACGGTGCGCGAAAAGGGCGCGCTGGGACCGGGACAAATGATAGCCGTCGATATGGTCGATGGCAAGCTTTACCACGATACCCAGATCAAGGATCGTCTGGCTTCCAGCCAGCCCTATGGCGACTGGGTGGGCAAGATCGTCGATCTGAACGCGCTGCTGAAAGATGTGCCCGAGCGCGCCGTCTATGCCGGTGCTGATCTGCGCAAGCGCCAGATTGCGGCGGGTTACACCGTCGAGGAGCTGGAGCAGGTACTGGCCCCGATGGCCGAAGACGGCAAGGAAATGGTCGCCTCGATGGGCGACGATACGCCTGCGGCGGTTCTGTCGTCGGTCTATCGCCCGCTGTCGCATTTCTTCCGCCAGAACTTCAGCCAGGTGACCAACCCGCCCATCGACTCCCTGCGTGAAGGCCGGGTGATGAGCCTGAAAACCCGGTTCGGCAACCTCAAGAACGTGCTCGATGAAAACTCGTCGCAGACCGAGATCCTGGTGCTGGAAAGCCCCTTTGTCGCCAATGCCGAATTCGATGTTCTGGTTGAGCGTTTCGGCGCGCAGGTGGCCTATATCGACTGCACCTTCCCCGTTGGTCCCAGCCATGACGACCTGCGCGTGGCGTTGGAGCGTATTCGGGCGGAGGCTGAAGATGCCGTGCGCTCGGGCGCGGGCCAGTTGGTTCTGACCGACGAACATCAGGGCGAAGGCAAGGTCGGGATGCCGATGATCCTGGCCACCAGCGCGGTGCATAGCTGGCTGACGCGCAAGGGCCTGCGGACCTTCTGTTCGATCAACGTGCGGTCGGCCGAATGTATCGATCCGCATTATTTCGCGGTTCTGATCGGTTGTGGCGCTACCACGGTCAACGCCTATCTTGCGCAGGATTCCATTGCCGACCGGATCAACCGCGGCCTGCTGGAGGGCAGCCTGCTGGATGCGATGCGCCGCTATCGCGACGCCATTGATGCGGGCCTTTTGAAGATCATGTCCAAGATGGGCATCTCGGTGATCTCGTCCTATCGCGGGGGCCTGAACTTCGAGGCGGTGGGTCTGTCCCGCGCCTTGGTGGCCGAATATTTCCCCGGCATGCACAGCCGGATTTCGGGCATCGGCCTGCACGGCATTGAGCAGAAGCTGGAAGAGGTTCACGCCCGTGGCTGGCTGGGCGGCAGCGATGTGTTGCCGATTGGCGGCTTTTACAAGGCGCGGCGGTCGGGCGAAAAGCACGCTTGGGAAGCGCAGACGATGCACCTGCTGCAATCGGCTTGCGACCGGGCCAGCTATGATCTGTGGAAGCAATATTCGGCCGCGATGCGGGCGAACCCGCCGATCCATATCCGCGACCTGTTGGACATCAAGGCATTGGGCAAGGCGGTGCCGATAGAGGAAGTGGAATCGATCACCTCGATCCGAAAGCGTTTCGTGACTCCGGGCATGAGCCTTGGCGCCCTGTCGCCCGAGGCGCACAAGACGCTGAACGTGGCAATGAACCGCATCGGGGCCAAGTCCGACAGCGGCGAGGGCGGCGAAGACCCTGCGCATTTCCTGCCTGAAGCCAACGGCGACAACCCGTCGGCCAAGATCAAGCAGGTTGCCTCGGGCCGCTTTGGTGTGACTGCCGAATACCTGAATGCCTGTGAAGAGCTGGAAATCAAGGTCGCGCAAGGGGCAAAGCCCGGCGAGGGCGGCCAGCTTCCGGGCATGAAGGTGACCGAGCTGATCGCCCGGCTGCGCCACAGCACCAAGGGCGTGACGCTGATCTCGCCCCCGCCGCACCACGACATCTATTCCATCGAAGACCTTGCGCAGTTGATCTATGACCTGAAACAGATCAACCCGCGCGCCAAGGT
>DDEX01000058.1:0-6475 GCA_002336845.1 Rhodobacteraceae bacterium UBA1943 | reverse complement strand
AGGAATACGGCATCGGCACCGCCGCGTTGATCGCCATGGGCTGCATCATGGTGCGTCAGTGCCAGTCCAATACCTGCCCGGTGGGCGTGTGCGTGCAGGATGAACGCCTGCGCGCCAAGTTCACCGGCACGGCGGACAAGGTGGTGAACCTGATCACCTTCTATGCCCAGGAAGTGCGCGAGATTCTTGCCAGCATCGGGGCGCGGTCGATGGATGAAATCATCGGCCGGGCGGACCTGTTGTCACAGGTTTCGCGTGGTTCCGCGCATCTGGATGACCTTGACCTGAACCCGCTTCTGATCTCGGTCGATGCGATGCAGAAGATCACCTATGACCGGTCGAAGCCGCGCAACCATGTGCCCGATACACTGGATGCCGAGATCATCAAGGATGGCCACCGCTTCTTTGAAGATGGCGAGAAGATGCAGCTTTCCTATGCCGTGCGGAACACCAGCCGCACCATCGGCACGCGCTCGTCCAGCCATATCGTCAAGAAATTCGGAATGCGGAACAGCCTGCAACCCGACCATCTGACCGTCAAGCTGACCGGCTCTTGCGGGCAGTCGCTGGGGGCCTTTGCGGTCAACGGCCTGAAAATCGAGGTGATGGGCGACGCCAACGATTATGTGGGCAAGGGCCTGTCGGGTGGCACGATCACCGTGCGCCCGGCGATGGAAAGCCCGTTGAAGGCCGAGGATAACACCATCATCGGCAATACCGTGCTGTATGGCGCGACCGATGGCTATCTGTTTGCCGCAGGACGGGCGGGCGAACGGTTCGGCGTGCGCAACTCGGGTGCCAGTGTGGTGGTCGAAGGCTGCGGCTCGAACGGGTGCGAGTATATGACAGGCGGGGTTGCGGTTGTCCTTGGCCGGATCGGTGCCAACTTTGGCGCGGGCATGACGGGTGGCATGGCCTATGTCTATGACCCGACCGGTGTGGCCGAGGATTTCATCAACCTGGAAAGCCTTGTCACCTGCGGCATCGGTCATGCCCATTGGGAGGCGCAACTGAAGGGCCTGATCCAGCGCCATCTTCAGGAAACCGGCAGCCGCAAGGCCGAGCGGATTCTGGCAAACTGGGAAACGGAACGGGCGAACTTCCTTCAGGTCTGCCCCAGGGAAATGCTGATCCATCTGCCCCATCCCCTGTCGGATGAGGCGGCAAAGGTTCCGGCAGAATAAACACTTCCGAAGTGACCGGATCAGGCCCCCTTGCGGGGGCCTTTTCCTTTCGCCTGCTTGACCGTTCGTGGCCGTTCGGGCCTAAGTGACCCATGACCAGCCAACCCAGAAAAAAGAAGGCCAAGGCCGATGAGGCCCCGCCCCCGCCCGCCCTGCCGCCCGAAACGCGCTGGCGGCGCATCCGGCGTTGGCTGGGGCGCGGATTGGCCGGGGTTGCGGGTTTTTATCTGGTCCTGATCCTGCTGTTCAGCTTTGTCCCGCCGCCGATCAACCTGTATCAGTTGTCGGAATCCTGGCGGCTGGGCGGGATCGAAAAGGATTGGGTCGGTTGGGATGAAATCGCCCCCGTAATGGGCCGGTCGGTCGTGGCGGCCGAGGATGCCAATTTCTGCCTGCACTGGGGCTTTGACATGGCCGCAATCCGCGATGCCATCGACAAAGGCGCAAATCGTGGCGCCTCGACCCTGACGCAACAGGTCGCCAAGAATGTCTTTTTGTGGCAGGGGCGCAGTTGGCTGCGCAAGGCGATGGAGGCGGGCCTGACCCCGGTGATCGAACTGTTCTGGTCCAAGCAGCGTATTCTGGAAGTCTATCTGAACAATGCCGAATTTGCCGAAGGTGTATTTGGCGTGCAGGCCGCGTCTCGGCATTATTTCGGTGTAGATGCCCGCAATCTGACGGCCACGCAGGCGGCGCGGCTGGCCGCCGTGCTGCCCAACCCCAAGGATTACAGCGCGGGCAAGCCCGGTCCCTATGTGCGCAAGCGGGCGGGCCAGATCATCTCTGGCGCCGAAACCATCGCCGTCGATGGCCGCGCGGACTGTTTTGACACGCGCGATTAGGCGCTGTCCGGCTCGGAATATGACGCCGGTGTTGAATTCCGCGCCCAGCCGGGGCATTGAGGGGACCAGTCCCGAGATTGGCCAGAATGATCCGTCTTTACCATTTCCCGTTGTCGCCCTTTTGCCGCAAGGTCCGCCTGACGCTGGCGGAGAAAAAGCTTGAGGTCGAGCTGATCGAGGAGCGGTATTGGGAGCCCTCGCCCGATTTCCTGCGCCGCAATCCGGCAGGTAAGGTGCCGGTGCTGCGGATCGAGAACAAGGTGTTCAGCGAAAGCCAGGCGATCTGCGAATTCATCGAGGAAAGCTATCCAGCGCCGCAACTGATGCCCCGCGACCCGGCGGCGCGGTATGAGGTGCGCCGTCTCTGTGCCTGGTTCGACGACAAATTCCACAGCGAGGTCACCTCAAAACTGCTGTATGAACGGGTCCACAAGAAGGTGATGGGGCAGGGCTACCCGGATTCGAAAAACGTCAAGCAAGGCGCCAGCCGGATCAAGTATCACATCGACTATCTGAGCTGGCTGCTGGATCAGCGCCGTTGGCTGGCTGGCAATGAGATGACGCTGGCCGACTTCACCGCCGCCGCGCATCTGTCATCGCTGGATTACATCTCGGATGTGGACTGGAACCGCTCAGCCACGGTCAAGGACTGGTATGCCAAGATCAAGTCGCGCCCTTCGTTCCGGCCCCTGCTGGCCGATCAGGTTCCCGGCTTTCCGCCCCCCGCGCATTACGCCGATCTGGACTTCTGATCCAGGCTGACGCGTTTCTGTTACACTGACGTCATAGCTCTGCATCGGCACGGCCTTGCGGATGAATGATGATCAAAGAAACAGAAGAACCTTTGCTGCTTGCCCATGGCATCAGTTGTGAAGAGGCATTCCGGCGGATCGTGCTGCCCTTCACAGCCGAAATCGATGCGCAGCTCGCGCAGTTCTTCGGCTCTGACGATCCGTCTGGGCCGCATAAGGCGCGCGTGGCGCTGCGTCGGCTGACGACGGCATTGGATGCCTTTGCGCCGATCCTGAAAAAGCCCGTGGTCAACGATTTTCGGCGTGAGGCGAAAGACATATTTCGCCTTCTGGGCCAGCAGCGCGATGCCGACGTGTATCTGGCCGGTCTGACCGATGCCCGCAAACTGCGCAAGATTCAGGCGGAGACCGATGCGGCCCGTGCCGCCCTGCGGGTTGCGCTGCGCAAACGGCGGGCGGTGGGTTTTGCCCCCCGGTTGCGGCAAGCCATCGAAACCGCGCAGATCTTTCGCGTTAGCCCCAAAGGACAGACCCGCCGTGCCCTGCCGGTAGAGACCTATGCCAACGGTGCTTTGGATGAGGCATGGGAGATCTGCCTTGACCATGGCAAGGACATTGCGCGCATGAATGGCCGCGATCAGCACGAGTTTCGCAAGGACATGAAATCGCTACGCTATCTGGCAGAGTTTTTTACGCCCCTGTGGCCGGGGCCGGCACAAGCCGCCTTTCACGACCAGATGCAGGAGTTGCAGGATGCCTTGGGCCATCTGAACGATCTGCGCAACGCCAGGGCCAGGGGGCGCAAGCTGTCTGGCGAGGCAGAGCGGCGGGCGCAAGCCACACTCGAGACTGCCCAAGCAGGCTGGCTGGCCTTGCGCGCGGCCCCTTGCTGGTGGCCCGCCGATGAAAGTGCGTCAGGCTAGCCGTTTGGCTGCGATTCCAGCCGTTGATTCAGCGAGCGTTCACCTTTCCGCCTCATCTTGCCCGTGTCGGGCGTCGGGTCAGGAGGGTGATGTGGCGATTCTACAGGTAGGTGGCGCAGGCTTTTTGGCTTGTCTCGCAATGGGGCTGCTGACCCTGCTGACCCGCCGCTGGCATGCGAGGTGGAGCGAGGATGGAATTCACGGCGTGCAGAAGGTGCATCACAGTCCGGTGCCGCGGGTCGGTGGCCTTGCGGTTCTGGTCGGGCTGATGGTGGCCGCATTCCTTGGCCCTGCAGACCTGTGTCTGTTCGTTCTGGCGGCTCTTCCCGCCTTTGCCGCCGGTCTGGCCGAGGATATTTTCAAGGCCGTCAGTGTGCGGTTGCGGCTTGCGGCAACGCTGGTTTCAGGCGCCGCTATCTGCTTGCTGACCGGTCATGTGATAGATCTTCCCGGTCTGCCGCCGCTGTTTCTGTTCACCGCCTTTGCCATCGCCGGTATCGCCAATGCCATGAATATCATCGACGGGCTGAACGGACTGGCATCTGGCACGGCGCTGATTGCGCTGGGGGTTTTTGCCGTTGTCGCCGGGTTGTCAGGGGATGGCCCGATGCTGGTGGTTGCACTGGCGATTTTTGGCACGGTTCTAGGGTTCTTTGTCCTGAACTTCCCAAAGGGGCGCCTGTTCCTGGGCGATGGCGGGGCTTATCTGATCGGTGTGCTGCTGGCAGGGCTGGCGGTGGCCATTCCGGCGCGCAACCCTGATGTGTCGCCGTTCTTCGGCCTTCTGGTTCTGGCCTATCCGGTCATCGAAACACTGGTCACGGTTATGCGCCGCGCCGGGCGCAAGGGGGGAAATCCCGGTCAGGCGGACCGGCTGCATCTGCATAGCCTGTTCTATCGCCGCCGAGCCCCTGCACTGGCGCGCCAGATCGGTGCGTCGGGTCTGCATGCCGTGGTGACTGCGGTCGTGATGTGGGGTCTGGCGCTGGGTGCGGGGGTGCTGGCAATCGCGCTGCGGCAAAGCGACATGCTTGCACTGACGGGTGTCGTGCCGCTGACGCTCGCATACCTCGCGCTCTACCGCCGTACTGCCATGCTCGCACACGCAAAAGAGGCAGGTCGCAGGGCGGCCCCAAGGCCGGGCCGCCCGCAAGATTTGCAGCTTAGCCGTGTTTTACCATGACGTGGCGCACGACACTGTAATCTTCCAGCGCGTAAGACGACATGTCCTTGCCATAGCCCGATTGTTTCAACCCACCATGCGGCATCTCGTTCACCAGCATGAAATGCGTGTTGATCCATGTGCAGCCGTAACGCAGCCGCGCGGCTGTCGCCATGGCGCGGCCTACGTCGCGCGTCCAGACCGACGAGGCCAGGCCATAATCGCTGTCATTGGCCCAGGCGACGGCCTGATCCACATCATCGAAGGGCGTGATCGAGACGACCGGGCCGAACACCTCGCGCCGCACGATCTCATCGGCTTGCGTGGCTCCTGCAACGACGGTGGGTCGATAGTAGAAGCCCTGATCCATCGCCTCGCCGCCGGTGGTGACGCTGATATGGTTCAACTCGCGCGCGCGGTTGACGAAGCTGGCCACCCGGTCGCGCTGGCGCTGTGAAATCAACGGCGGGATTTCGTTCAAGCTGTCATCCGCTGCGCCAAGGGTAATAGACGCTGCGGCGGCGGTCAGGTCGGCGACAAGGTTTTCATAAACCTTCTTGCCAGCATAGACACGGCAGGCGGCGGTGCAATCCTGTCCGGCGTTGTAGAATGAAAACGCCCGCAGGCCCTCGACCACCGAGGCAATGTCGGCATCGTCGAACACCAGAACCGGGGCCTTGCCTCCCAGTTCCAGATGGGTGCGTTTGACCGTCTTGGCGGCGGCATCCAGCATCTTGCGCCCCGTCGCCACATCGCCCGTCAGGCTGATCATATCCACGCCGGGATGGTTGATCAGATGGTTGCCCACGGTCTGCCCCCGGCCGGTGACCACATTCACCACGCCTTCGGGCAGCTCCTCGGCCAGAATCCGCGCCAGTTTCAGCGCGGTCAGCGGCGTTTGTTCCGATGGCTTGAATACAACCGTATTGCCCGCGCCGATGGCGGGCGCGAGCTTCCACGCCATCATCATCAGCGGATAGTTCCACGGTGCGATGCTGGCGATGACCCCCACCGGATCGCGGCGGATCATACTGGTGTGCCCCGCCAGATACTCGCCCGCAATTGCCCCGTGCTGGGTGCGCACGGCCCCGGCGAAGAAGCGGTAGCAATCGATGATCGCGGGAAGCTCGTCATTCCGGGCGGCGTTGATCGGCTTGCCGCAGTTCAGCGATTCCAATGCAGCAAAGCCCTCAGCCTCAGCCTCGATCCGGTCGGCGATGCGCAACAGGGCGGCGGACCTCTCCGCCGGGGTGGTGCGCGACCAGCCGTCAAACGCCTTGCGGGCGGCGGCGACGGCGCGGTCCACCTGCGCGGTGGAGGCCTCTGCCACGTCCAGAATAAGCTCGCCGGTACGCGGGTTCAGAACAGGCTCGGTCGTTTCGGTTCCGGCCTCTAGCGCGGAACCGATCAAGAGGTCGGTGGCGATGGTCATGATGTCCTCCGGTTATTTCCCCGATCCGGCCACGTCAGAGCCGTTGCGGGTGAGGTAATAGGCAAGCAGGATGGGAATGAAGGTCGCGGCGAAGACCAGCATGGCGACCACATTGGTGACAGGGCGCTGGCGCGGGCGGATCAGCTCTTCCAGCATCCAGATCGGGATGGTCGATTGCTG
>DDEX01000016.1 GCA_002336845.1 Rhodobacteraceae bacterium UBA1943 | reverse complement strand
CGGTTCTCGGCCTGGTCGAAGACGATCGAGGCCGGGCTTTCAAAGACCTCCTCGGTCACTTCCATGCAGTCGAGCCCGAACTCGTCCTTGATCTGCTGGCCGACGGTGGTTTCGGTGTTGTGGAAGGCAGGCAGGCAATGCATGAATCGGGCGCGCGGGTTGCCGGTTTTTTTCATCACCTCGGCGTTGACCTGATAGGGCATCAGCAGCTTGATGCGGTCAGCCCATTTCTCCTTGGCCTCGCCCATCGAGAGCCACACGTCAGTATAGACGAAATCCACCCCTTTCACGCCCTCGTCGACGGAATCGGTCAGCGTGATCCGCGCCCCGGTGTCCTTGGCGACGGCATTTGCATAGTCCTGAATCTCGGCCGTCGGCCACAGCGTCTTTGGCGCGCAAAGCCGCACGTCCATGCCCATCTTGGCGCCGCCGATCAGCAGGCTGTCGCCCATGTTGTTGCGGGCATCGCCAAGGAAGCAATAGGACACCTGACGCAGCGGCTTTTCGGCATGTTCCTGCATGGTCAGGAAATCGGCGAGGATCTGGGTCGGGTGGAACTCGTCCGTCAGCCCGTTGTAGACCGGCACGCCGGACCAGTCGGCCAGCGTCTGCACCACTTCCTGCCCGAAGCCGCGGTATTCGATCGCGTCGTAGATGCGGCCCAGCACGCGGGCGGTGTCCTTGACGGTTTCCTTGTGGCCCATGTGGTTGCCGGACGGCCCCAGATAGGTCACGGTCGCGCCTTGGTCATGCGCCGCCACCTCGAAGCCCACGCGGGTGCGGGTGCTGTCCTTCTCGAAGATCAGCGCGATCTCCTTGCCCTTCAGCTTCGGCACTTCGGTTCCGGCGTATTTCGCCGTCTTCAGATCGGCCGAAAGCTTCAGAAGGAAACCGATCTCGGCCGGGGTGAAATCGCGGAGGGTCAGGAAATGGCGGTTTTTCAGGTTGAACGACATTCGGTGCCTCCTCAGACGGCGTCGCGGATGGTGGGGCAGGACATGCAGTGGCTGCCGCCGCGGCCGCGGCCCAGCTCGGCGCCCGGAATGGCGCGTACATCGATGCCGGCGGCCTTCAGCGCCGCGTTGGTGTCGTCGTTGCGGTCATAGCCGATGACCACGCCCGGACGCAGGCAGAGCACGTTGTTGCCGTCATTCCACTGTTCGCGCTTGCGTTCCTCCTCGGTGTTGCCGCCGGTCGCGACCAGTTCCAGCGACTTGTAGCCCAGGACCTCGGCCACGATCTCGAAGATCGGGCGCGGATCGTGGCGGAACTCTATCGCCGCCCCGCCCTTGCCGGGGCGCAGGTCATAGCAGACCAGTTCCTCGGCCACTTCGCGAAAGGTCGTGACCACGTTGCCGCCGCAGAGGGTAAAGATCGTGTCCAGGTGCATCGCGGCGCGCGATTTCGGGATGGCAAAGGCCAGAACCCGCTGGGCGGCGCCCTTTTCGAACAGCGCGACCGCCAGTTGCCCGATGCCCTGCGGTGAAGACCGCTCGCCCATGCCGACCAGCACCGTACCATTGCCGACCGGCATGATGTCGCCGCCTTCGACGGTCGCCAGCCCGTGATCCACGCCGGGATCGCCGAAGTAGATCTCGGCCTTGCCGGCGAACTTGGGGTGGAACTTGTAGATCGCGGTGTTCAGCAGCGTCTCGGGGCGCCGGGCCGGCCAGTGCATCGGGTTGACCGAGACCCCGCCATAGATCCAGGCCGAGTTGTCGCGGGTGAAAAGCGCGTTGGGCAGCGGCGGCAGGATCAGGCCCTGATGGCCAAGATAGGCCCCGAACAACCCGCTGGGCTTGAACGGCAGATCGCCGGTCGCCAGCCCGCCCAGCAGGTATTCCGCCAGCTTCGCGCCGGGCAGCTCCTCCATCCAGGCCCGCAGTTCGGCCAGCATGCCGACGCCGACCTGATCGCGGTTGATGCGGTGGTCCAGCACATACTTGCGCCCCTCGGCCAGGTCCAGCGTCTCGGCCAGCAGGTCGTTCACGTCCAGCACCTCGACGCCCTCGTCGCGCATGACGGATGCGAAGACGTCATGGTCCTTCTGCGCCTGCTTGACCCAGAACACATCGTCGAACAGCAGTTCCTGGCAATTGTCGGGCGTCAGCCGGCGGTGAGCAAGGCTGGGCCGGCATACGATGACCTGACGCAGCTTGCCAGTTTCAGAGTGAACTCCAAGCGTTTGATCGGACACGGTTTCTACCTTTCCTTACAGAAGTGCGGCGACAGTGAGAGCCGCCGTGATGAAGACCAGCAGGATCAGCATCAGCGGCCAGATGAAGGCCAACCAGCGGATGTAGGACACATGCGCGATGGCAAGGCCGCCGACCACGACCGCGAAGGTCGGGTTGATCAGGTTCACCAGCCCGTTGGCCGACTGGAAGGCCGTGACCACCAGGTCGCGCCCGACACCGGCGAAATCGGCAAGCGGCGCCATGATCGGCATCGACAGCACCGCTAGCCCCGAAGAGGACGGCACGAAGAAACTCATCCCGACCTCGATCCAGAACATCAGGTTGATGAAGGCCAGATCGCCAAGGCCGCCCAGCGACTGTTCCGCACCGTGCAGGATCGTGTCGGCGATCAGCCCGTTGTCCATGATCACCACGATACCGCGGGCAAGACCGACCACCAGAGCGACGCCCAGAAGATCGCGCGCGCCATCGACGAAGCTGCCGGTCAGCTTTTTTTCGCCCAGCCGTCCCACCAGACCGATGACGATGGCCGATCCGAAGAACAGCGCACCCATCTTGTCCATCCACCAGCCCTGGCTGGAGACGCCCCAGATCATCGCCGCAAAGGTCAGCGCAAAGATGATCAGGACGACCTTCTGTGTGCCTGTCAGGGTGGCATCTTCCATATTGCCGAACCCCGCGTGCAGGAACAGCCTGCGATGCGCATCGGCCTGGCCCGCCACGATCGAGCGGGACGGATCGGTCTTGACCCGATGCGCATAGCGCATGACATAGGCCGCACAGATCACCAGCCCGCCCAGCAGGATCACGACGCGAAGGATCATGCCTTCGGTAAAGGGAATGCCCGCCGCATTGGCCGCGATGACAGTGGCAAACGGGTTGATGGTGGAACCCAGCACGCCAATACCCGCACCGATCAGGATCGTGGCCACCCCCGTCACCGCATCATAGCCCGCGGCGATCATCACCGGGATAAGGATCGCGTAAAAGGCCAGCGTCTCCTCGGCCATGCCATAGGTCGTGCCGCCAAGCGCAAACAGCGACATCAGGATCGGGATCATCCAGATCTCGCGCCCCTTCATCGCGGTCATCGCCGTCTTGATCCCTGCGTCGATCGCGCCGGTCGCATTGACCACGCCAAGAAAGCCGCCAAGGAACAGCACGAAAAGCGCCACATCGATGGCGTTCGCCTCATAGCTGTCGGGGTCGTAGAAACCCGCGACGGGTGCCAGCATCACCTCGACAAAGCCCTGCGGGTTCGCCTCGACCGTCTTGAAAGTGCCAGCCACGGCCACTTCACGGCCGATTTCCTCGTTCATCACCCGGTCATACTGGCCTGCGGGGATGATCCAGGTCAGCGCGGCGACAAAGATGATCAGCAGGAAAAGGATCGTGTAGGCAGTCGGAAAACGGGATGCGAGACCATGGGCGGGATCGTTTTCCGATGCGCCCGGATCGCCGCTTGGCGCGTTCTGATCTGTCATGGCTGGTCTCCCTACGGTTAACTCCGATGTGCAAATCTCAACCCAAAGCTATCGAGGCTTGACGCCAAATCAAATTGCTCGATGCTGAGGCAGCAGACAATTTGAGATGGTCAAGTCCTCAATGCTGATTGATTGCTCTGCCTGACTGGGCTTTTGCGCTTGAAAGCACGGGCGATTGCACCGGTCCATGATGCAGATCAAGCCGGCGCGACTCCCCGACACTGTTCCCGCCGCAACCCGCGTGCGGTCGCCGGCGCGTGGGGCCAAAACATGAGGAAGCGACAGGAAATGACGAGCGGCTACGAAGGGATGAATGTCGTAGGAGGGCCAAAGACAGGCATCCTCGTCAGCGCGGCCATTGATAGCCAGCAGAAGGCATGCTGATGCGGGTTTCCGACCCACATTCCCGCCCCGCAGCCGATTGCCTTGCCGATCTGGAAGCCCGCCTCGCGGGCCTGACCACGTCCGAGGCGGAAGAACGGCTCGCCGCCCACGGCCCGAACCGCCTGCCCGAAGCAAAGTCGCGGGGGCCACTTTTGCGGTTTCTGGCCCAGTTCAACAACGTGCTGATCCAGGTCCTGCTGGCAGCGGCGGTGGTGACGGCGTTCCTGAACCACTGGATCGATACTGGCGTCATCCTTGCCGTGGTTCTGGCCAACGCCGTGATCGGCTTCGTCCAGGAGGGCAAGGCCGAAACCGCCATGGCCGCGATCCGCGGCATGCTGGCACCGCGCGCGGCCGTCCTGCGCGACGGGCAGCGCCAGTCGGTCGACGGGGCCAGCCTTGTTCCCGGCGACATCGTGCTGCTGGAGGCCGGCGACAAGGTTCCCGCCGACCTGCGGCTGATCGAGGCCCGCGGGCTGGCCGCGCAGGAGGCGATACTGACCGGCGAATCCGTCGCGGTGGAAAAGACGCCCGATCCGGTTGCCGCCGCAGCCCCGCTGGGCGACCGCAGATCAATGCTGTGGTCGGGCACGCTGGTGACGCAGGGAACCGCGCGGGGGCTGGTGGCGGCCACAGGCTCCAGCACCGAGATCGGGCGCATCGGCGGCCTGCTGGCAGGGGTCGAGCAACTGACCACGCCGCTGGTCGCGCAGATGGACCACTTCGCGCGCTGGCTGTCGTTCCTGATCCTGCTGGCCTCGGCGCTGCTGCTGGCCTGGGGCCATTTCGTCGGCCACGAGCCGTTCCCGGACCTGTTCATGACCGTGGTCGCCATCGCTGTGTCGGCAATCCCCGAGGGCCTGCCGGCGGTGATGACGATCACGCTGGCCATCGGCGTGCAGGCCATGGCCCGGCGCAATGCCATCGTGCGCCACCTGCCCGCAATCGAGGCGATTGGCTCGGTCTCGGTCATCTGCACCGACAAGACCGGCACCCTGACCCGCAACGAGATGGTGGTGGTGACGGCCGAAACCGCCGAGGGGGTCTTTCAGGTCTCGGGTGAGGGTTACGCGCCCGAGGGTCGGATCGACCCGCCGGGGGACCTGCGCCCCCTCGCCCGTGCGGCGGCGCTTTGCAACGATGCGGCGCTGGTCGAAAAGGGCGGGCAATGGCTCATCGAGGGCGACCCAATGGAGGGGGCGCTGCTGGTTTTCGCCGGCAAGATCATGCAAGACACGCCCCGCGCCCGGCTTGACGCGATCCCCTTCGACAGCCGCCACCGCTTCATGGCGGTGCTGACCGATGGGCCCAAGGGCCGCATCACCCATGTCAAGGGCGCGCCGGAACGGGTGTTGCGCATGTGTGCGGGGCTGGACCTGCAGGCATGGCACGACCGTGCCGAGGCGATGGCCCGGCGCGGCCTGCGTGTGCTGGCGCTGGCTGAACGCGCCGAGACCACCGGCCGGATCGACGCCCCCGCGCTGGAGGGCGGCCTGAGCTTTCTGGGGCTGGTCGGCCTGATCGACCCGCCCCGCCCCGAGGCGATCGCCGCCGTAGCGGAATGCCGGGCCGCCGGGATCCGGGTCAAGATGATCACCGGCGACCACGCCGGCACCGCTGCCGCCATCGCGGCCCAGATCGGGCTGGTGAACCACGCCCGTGTGCTGACCGGCGCCGACCTGGACAAACTGGACGATGCGCAACTGGCGCTGGAGGTCGCGGGCGTCGATGTCTTTGCCCGCACCAGCCCCGAGGACAAGCTCCGCCTTGTCACCGCGTTGCAGGCCAACGGCCTGACCGTCGCCATGACCGGCGACGGCGTCAACGACGCGCCCGCGCTCAAGCGCGCCGATGCGGGCATCGCCATGGGGCTGAAGGGCTCGGAAGCGGCGAAAGAGGCCGCCGACATGGTGCTGGCGGATGACAATTTCGCCTCGATCGCGGCGGCGGTGCGCGAGGGGCGCACGGTCTATGACAACCTCAAGAAGGTCATCAGCTGGACCCTGCCCACCAACGCGGGCGAGGCGCTGGTGGTTATCGTGGCGCTTGTCGCCGGCATGGCGCTGCCGCTGACACCGGTGCAGATCCTGTGGATCAACCTGATTACCAGCATCACCCTGGGCTTTGCCCTGGCGTTCGAGCCGACCGAGGCGGTCACCATGTCGCGCCCCCCGCGCCCGCGCGCCACACCGATCCTGTCGGGGGGGCTGGTGTGGCATGTGGTGCTGGTGGCGGCACTGTTCCTGGCGGCGGTCTTCGGGATGTTCACCTACGCGCTGGACCAAGGCTATTCCTTGGCGCTGGCGCAGACAATTGCGATGAACACGCTGGTGGTGCTGGAGATCTTCCACCTGTTCTTCATCCGCAACATCCACGGCACCTCGCTGACATGGGATGCGGTCAAGGGCACGCGCGTGGTCTGGGCTGTCGTCATCATCATCACCGCCGCGCAATTCGCCGTCACCTACTTGCCGCCCTTGCAGGCCGTGCTCGGGACTGAACCCGTACCGCTGGCCGACGGCCTGCTGATCGTCGGAATCGGCGCTGCGTTCTTTGCCCTGATCGAGATCGAGAAGCAGATCAGGCTGGGGTTAACGCGATGATCGGGCCGCAGGCCAAGGACTGCGGAGAGGCCGGACGGATTGTCATTTCCGTGCCGTATCTGGTGCCTACACTTCGCGGCGCCACCGCGTCACCCCGAAAAAGCGATGCCCGGAGGGTGAAGCGTGGGGCTGCGCTTGTATTGACGATTCCCCACAAATAACATCGGCATTCAAGGATGCCGCGGCGCAGCAAGTGAGGGCAGGCGTGAAACAGAAACCGAAATACCTTGTTCCGACCATTCTGGTGGTCGCGGCGGTTGCGGCCTATTTTGCCTGGACCAAGCTGGACACGCCGGCGCTGCCTGAGGGCATCGTGGGCGCGAATGGCCGGATCGAGGCGACCGAGATCGACATCGCCGCGCTGACCGGCGGCCGTATCGCCGACATTGCGGCGGCCGAAGGTCAGGTCGTCAATGCGGGCGATGTGCTTGTGCAGATGGATGTCGTCCAGCTCAACGCCCAGAAACGCCAGGCCGAGGCACAGCTGCGCCGGGCCAGTATCGCTATCGAGACTGCAAAGGCCATGGTCGCCCAGGCCGAGGCACAGGAGCGCGCGGCAGAGGCTGCGGTGGATCAGGCGCAGGCCATGGCCGATGCCGCCGCCCAGAAGCTGGCCCGTTCGGAACAGCTGGTGAAAACGAACGCGGTCTCGCAGCAGGTTCTTGACGACGACCGCGCGAAGGACCGCGAGGCAAAGGCGGGCGTCGCCGCGGCCGAGGCTTCGCATGCGGCAGCTCTCGCCGGGATCACTTCGGCCCAAGCGCAGGTGGTGGACGCCGAGGCCGCGATTGATGCGGCAAAGGCCTCGATCGATTCCATCACGGCCTCGATCGACGATGCGACGCTGGTCGCCCCCCGTAGCGGTCGTATCCAGTATCTTGTCGCACAGGAAGGCGAGGTCGTCGGCTCGGGGGGCCGGATCCTGAGTCTTGTCGATCTGGGCGATGTCTACATGACGGTGTTCCTGCCCACATCGCAGGCGGGGCGGGTTCAGATCGGGTCCGAGGTGCGCCTGACCCTGGATGCAGCCCCCGGTATCGTGATCCCGGCGACGGTTTCCTATGTGGCGGATGTGGCGCAATTCACCCCCAAGACGGTCGAGACGGCGGAAGAGCGTGAGAAGCTGATGTTCAGAGTTCGGGCAAAAGTCGATCCAGAGCTGCTTTCCCGCTATGTCGCCTATGTGAAGACCGGCCTCCCGGGCATGGCCTATCTGAAGACGCTTCCCGATGCCGAATGGCCGGCCTCGCTTGCCAATGTCGTGAAATGACCGGGGCAGACCAGCCGCCGGTCGCATCGGTCAGTGACCTGATCCTGCGTTACGGCAAGGTTACTGCGCTGGACAGGGTGACGCTGGACATCCCCGCCGGCATGATGGTGGGGCTGATCGGTCCCGACGGCGTTGGAAAGTCCAGCCTTCTGTCGCTGCTTGCCGGGGCGCGCGTGATCCAGGACGGCGGCGTGCATGTGCTGGGGGGCGACATGCGCGACGCCGGACACCGGAGCCGGGTCTGCCCGCGCATCGCCTATATGCCGCAGGGGCTGGGCAAGAACCTGTACCCGACGCTTTCGGTCGAGGAGAATCTGGAGTTCTTCGGCAGGCTCTTTGGCCATGACAAGGCCGAAAGAGATCGCCGCATCCTTGACCTGCTGACAGCGACCGGCATGTCGCCGTTCCGCGACCGTCCGGCGGCAAAGCTTTCCGGTGGCATGAAGCAGAAGCTGGGCCTTTGTTGCGCGCTGATCCATGACCCGGACCTGTTGATCCTTGATGAACCGACGACCGGCGTCGATCCCCTGTCGCGCCGCCAGTTCTGGGATCTGATCGACAGCATCCGCGCCACGCGCCCCGACATGAGCGTGATCACGGCCACCGCCTATATGGAGGAGGCCGCGCGTTTCGACTGGCTGGTGGCGATGAACGCCGGCAAGGTGCTGGCGACGGGCACGACGGCAGAGCTTCTGGCGCGCACCGGCGCGGCCGATCTTGACCGCGCCTTCATCGCGCTTTTGCCGGCGGCCGATCGCGGTGACGATCAGGAGGTGGTGATCCCACCGCGCGATGCAACCGATGGCGAGATTGCCATCGAGGCCGAACACCTGACCCAAAGGTTCGGCGATTTCACCGCCGTCAACGACGTCAGCTTTCGCATCGCCAAGGGCGAGATCTTCGGCTTTCTNNGCGAGCGCAGCGGCATGAGCGTGATCGTCGCCACCGCCTATATGGAAGAGGCCGAGCGCTTCGACAGTCTGGTGGCGATGGACGCCGGCAGGATTCTGGCCACCGGCACGCCGGCCGAACTGAAGGGCCGGAGCGGCAGCGCATCGCTGGAGGAAGCCTTCATTGCGCTGCTGCCCGAGGCCCGGCGGCGCGGGCACAAGGCGGTGGTGGTGCCGCCTATGGCCGATGGCGACGGCGGGGAAATCGCCATCGAGGCGCGCGGACTGACCATGCGCTTCGGCGACTTCGTGGCCGTCGATCACGTGGATTTCCGCATCCGCAAGGGCGAGATCTTCGGCTTCCTCGGCTCGAACGGCTGCGGCAAGACCACGACGATGAAGATGCTGACCGGCCTTCTGGAGCCGACCGAGGGCATCGCCCGGCTGTTTGGCCACGAGGTCGATGCCCGCGACCTGGCGGTGCGCCGCAGGGTCGGATTCATGAGCCAGGCCTTCTCGCTTTATTCGGAACTGACGGTGCGACAGAACCTGGAACTGCACGCCCGGCTTTTCGCCCTTGAGGAGGCGAAGATCCCCGCGCGGGTGGCCGAGATGGCGGAGAGGTTCGACCTTGGTGACGTGGCGGACGCGCTGCCCGAAGCGCTGCCCCTGGGGATCCGGCAGCGGCTTTCGCTGGCCGTGGCCCTGATCCACGGACCAGAGATCCTGATCCTTGACGAGCCGACTTCGGGTGTGGACCCGGTCGCGCGCAACGGCTTCTGGCGCATTCTGGCGGACCTGTCGCGCAAGGATGGCGTGACGATCTTCGTCTCGACCCATTTCATGAACGAGGCTGAATGGTGCGACCGCATCTCGCTGATGCATGCCGGAGAGGTGCTGATCAGCGACACGGCCGAGGCGATCAAGGCCTCGAAAGGCTGCGAGACACTGGAAGATGCCTTTGTCGCCTATCTGCAAGAGGCGATCGACAAGACCGCACCGCCACCCGCCCCTGCGCCCGAAGCAGCCAATCAGGCCGCGCCCGCCGCCGCACCTGCCCCACCGCACCCGCAGCGGAGATTCAGCCTGCGCCGCCTTCTCAGCTATTCGCGGCTGGAAAGCCTGCAACTTCAGCGTGACCCGATCCGTCTGGCGATGGCGCTTGTCGGCAGCCTGCTTTTGATGGTGGTGATCGGCCTTGGCATCAACATGGATGTCGAGGATCTTACCTTTGCGGTTCTGGACCGTGACCAGACCACTGCCAGCCGGGACTATGTCGCCGACATTGCCGGATCGCGCTATTTCACCGAACGGCCCGCGCTTCAGGGCTATGACGACATGGACGCAAGGATGCGGGCGGGCGAGATCAGCCTGGCGATCGAGATTCCTGCCGGCTTTGCCGCGGATGTGGCGCGCGGCCGCACGGTCGAGATCGGCGCCTGGTTCGACGGTGCCAACCCGACCCAATCCGGCACGGTGCAGGGCTATATCCAGGGAATGCACGGCGACTGGATCACGCGCAAGATGCGCGAGGCGCTTGGCTCGGCCGCTCTGGCCGGCGATTTCGAGCTTGTCACCCGCTACCGCTACAACCCGGATGTGAAAAGCATCGTCGCCATGGTGCCGGCGGTCCTGCCCATGCTGCTATTGATGATCCCGGCCATCCTGACCACCTTGTCGGTGGCCCGGGAGAAAGAGCTTGGTTCGATCATCAATTTCTACGTGACCCCGGTGACGCGGCTGGAATTCCTTCTGGGCAAGCAGCTGCCATATATGGCGCTGGCCATGGTGAACTTCGTGCTGATGATGGTGATGGCGGTTTTCGTCTTCAGGGTGCCGTTCACCGGCAGTTTCATCGGCTTTTCCATGTCCGCGCTGGTGTTCGTGACGGCCAGCACCGCGCTTGGCTTTCTGGTGTCGGTATTCATCTCCAGCCAGGTTGCGGCCTTGTTCGCGACGACGCTGCTGACGATGATTCCCGCGGTGTCCTATTCCGGTCTGATCGACCCGGTATCTTCGCTGGAAGGGTTCGGGCGTACCATCGGCGAGGTCTATCCGGCCACATGGTTCATCACGGCGGCCCGCGGTGCCTTCTCGAAATCGTTCGGCTTTGTTGAACTGATCCAGCCGACGCTGGCGATGGCGGCCTCGGTTCCGATCATCCTGGGGTTGAGCGTGTCCTTCCTGAAGAAGCAGGAGAGGTAGCGCCATGAACCTGAAGAACGTCCGAAACCTCGGGGTGAAGGAGCTGCGCGGGCTGTGGCGCGACTGGATCATGCTGGCGCTGATCGTCTATTCCTTCAGCCTGTCGGTCTGGACTTCGGCCAATTCCAGCCCGGAGACGCTGAGCAATGCCGCGATCTCGATCGTCGACGAGGACCAGTCGCAGCTATCGTCGCGGATCGTCTCGGCCTTCTATCAGCCCTATTTCGTGCCGCCGAACCTGATTACCGCCGCCGAAATCGACACCAGGATGGATGCGGGCCTGGATACTTTCGCGCTGAACATTCCACCGGATTTCCAGCGCGATGTGCTGGCGGGCAAGGCACCGGCGATCCAGCTGAACATTGACGCGACACGGATGAGCCAGGCTTTCACCGGCGGCGGCTATGTCAGTCAGATCGTGTCCAGCGAGGTCTCGGAATTTGTCTCGGGGTATCGGGCGCAAAGCACGCTGCCCGTCGAACTGGCCCTTCGCGCCCGCTATAACCCGTCGCTTGATCCCGGCTGGTTCGGGGCCATCAACAGCGTTATCCAGTCGATCACCATGCTGTCGCTGATCCTGACCGGATCAGCCCTGATCCGGGAAAAGGAACATGGCACGGTCGAACATCTTCTGGTGATGCCGGTCACGGCGACCGAGATCATGCTGTCCAAGATCTGGTCGATGGGGCTGGTGGTTCTGCTTGGCTCGACCTTCTCGCTGACGGTGGTGGTTCAGGGGCTGATGAATGTGCCCGTCGCGGGATCGGTGCCGCTTTTCCTTGCCGGGGCGGTTCTGATGATGGTCGCCATGACCTCGATGGGGATATTCATGGCCACGGTCGCCGGCACAATGCCGCAGTTTGCGCTTCTGATGATGATGATTCTCATCCCGCTGCAGATCCTGTCCGGCGGCATGACCCCGCGCGAGTCGATGCCGGAGTTCATCCAGACCATCATGCTGGCGGCACCGAATACCCACTTCATCATCCTGTCGCAGTCGATCCTGTTCCGGGGGGCCGGGCTGGAGGTGGTCTGGCCGCAGCTTCTTGCGCTGGCGGTGATCGGGGCGGTGCTGTTCTGGCTGGCACTCCGGCAGTTCCGGGCCTTCCTGCGCTAAGGGGCGCGCCCAGATAACGAAAAGTTGCGCCGGGGGCGGGGGCGCATGGTTTGCCTTTCGCCGCCCAGCGCGCAGATAGACATATCGAACCCATGGGACGGTTGGCGAACCCGCCGGCCTTCCGGCAATCGAAAGGTGGAAACATGGCTCAGCGTGACATGACATTTCCCGCGATGGCGCAGACTGCGGAATACATGACAGATGCCTGGCAGCGTTCGGTGCTTTTCCTTGACGTGATGCGCGAACGTGCCGCCCAGTACGACGCCCATACCAAAGATCCGGCGCCCAATGTCCTGAGCTATGATGCCGAACTGGTCCTCGATGCCCGCAGTTTCGACCCGCCGGTGAACTATCTTCTCTATCGGATCGTCCCCCCTGAAGACGTAACCATCGACCCCCTGAAACGTCCCTTCGTGATCGTCGATCCGCGCGCGGGTCAGGTTTCGGGCATCGGCGGCTTCAAGGCCGACAGCGAGGTGGGCGTCGCGCTGAAGGCGGGCCATCCGGTCTGGTTCATCGGCTTTCTGCCCGAACCGGTTCCCGGCCAGACCATCCTTGATGTCACCAATGCCCAGGCGACCTTTCTGGAAACGGTAGTCGCGCGCCACCCCGAGGCCGAGGGCAAGCCCTGCGTCATCGGCAATTGCCAGGCCGGTTGGGCGGTGATGATCCTTGCCGCCCTGCGGCCCGAGCTTTTCGGCCCGATCATCGTTCCCGGAACGCCTCTGTCCTACTGGGCGGGCGTGCATGGCAAATATCCGATGCGCTATGCCGGCGGCCTCATGGGCGGAACCTGGCTGACGGCACTGGCGGGCGATCTGGGGGGCGGCATCTTCGATGGCGCCGCGCTGGTCCAGAACTTCGAGGCGCAGGATCCGGCGAACACCTTCTGGACCAAGCAATACAATCTCTGGTCGAAGATCGACACCGAGCCCGAGCGTTACCTTGGGTTCGAGAAGTGGTGGAATGCCCTGGTCACGCTGAATGCCGGGGAAATGCAGTGGATCGTGGACGAGCTTTTCGTCGGCAACCATCTTGCGGCCGGCGATATCCGAACTGCGGATGGCACTGCCATCGACCTGCGCGCGATCAACTCGCCCATCGTCGTCTTCTGCTCGAAGGGCGACAACATCACTCCGCCGCAGCAGGCGTTGGACTGGATCCTTGACCTTTATGACAGCGAGGACGACATCCGCGCCTGGGGGCAAACCATTGTCTACACGGTGCACGACCATATCGGCCATCTGGGCATTTTCGTCTCGGGCCAGGTCGCACGCAAGGAACATGACGAGTTCGCCCACAACATCGACCTGATCGACGTGCTGCCCCCCGGTCTTTACGAGGCGGTGCTGACCCCGAAGGAGGCGGCCGGAGTCAATGCCGATCTGGTCAAGGGCGACTGGGTGATGCGTTGCGAGGCGCGCACGCTGGATGACATCCGCGCGCTTGGCGGCAACGACCTTGAGGACGAGCGCAAGTTCGAGACGGTGGCACGGCTCTCCGAGATCAACCTGGCACTTTACCGCACCTTCGCCCAGCCCTTCGTGCAGGCTTTCACGACGCCATCCTTCGCCGAGGCGACGCGCAGGTTCCACCCGCTGCGACTGTCCTACGAGATGTTCTGCGCCGGCAACCCCTGGATGCGGCAGGTCAAGGGACTGGCAGAAAGTGTGCGCGAAAAACGCGAACCTGCCAGCCCGGACAACCCCTGGCTCAACATGCAGGAGATGACATCAACCGCCATCGTTCAGGGTCTTGACGCGATGCGCGACGTGATCAACTGGACATCCGAGGCCAGTTTCCACGCCATTTATGGCAATAGGGCCTTGCAGGCGGCGCTAGGCGTCGACACATCCTCGACAGAGCGCCCGCGCAAGCCCGCACATACCGGGCTGCATGACGAACTGGTCAGGCGCCGCGACGAGGGGCTGCGCCGAAACATGACGGAGGGCGGTCCTGTCGCGGCAGTGGTGCGGGCGCTGATCTGGGTCGGCATGTCGGGCAGGGTCGTCGACGAACGCCAGTTCGCCGAGATCGCCCGATTGCGCCGGACCAATCCCGAAAGCGGCGCTTTGACGCTGGCCGATTTCAAGCAGATGGTGCGTGAACAGCTTCAGATGCTGCTTCTCGACGAAGAGGCGGCGCTTGGGGCCATTCCCGGTCTCATGCCCGAATCCGGCGACCAGCGCCGCATGGCGCTTGACACCATCCGCGAGGTGGTCGAGGCCAGCGGCGCGCTGGACCACAAGGCGCGGCAGCGGCTGAACCGGATCGCCAGCCTTCTTGGCATCGGACCCGCAGCGATCGACAAACGCAAGGCATCCTGAACGGACACCCCATGGACGAGCTTCACGACAAGCACCAGCGCCTGATTGCCGCCGCCCGCGACGGCTCGCCCGCCTTGACCGTCGTCGCACATCCTTGCGACGAGACCTCGCTGCGCGGCGCGATGGAGGCGGCGGCGGCACATCTGATCGAGCCGGTTCTGGTGGGGCCGGAAGCCCGCATCCGCGCCATCGCCGCCGAACACGGCATCGACCTTGCCGGGCGGCAGTTCGTCGATGCGCCGCACAGCCACGCCGCCGCCGCGCAGGCGGTGGCCCTGATCCGCGCCGGCAAGGGCGAGCTTTTGATGAAAGGCAGCCTGCACACCGATGAGCTGATGAAGGAAGTCACCGACGCGACCACCGGCCTGCGCACCGAACGCCGGATCAGCCATGTCTTCATCATGGATGTGCCGGGCCACCCCGAGACGCTGTTCATCACCGATGCAGCGATCAACATCTTTCCCGATCTCGACAGCAAGCGCGACATCGTACAGAACGCCATCGACCTGTGGGCGGGCATCGGGCTTGGCACACCCAAGGTGGCGATCCTGTCGGCGGTCGAGACGGTGACGACGAAGATCCCCTCAACGATCGAGGCGGCTGCGCTGTGCAAGATGGCCGAACGGGGACAGATCACCGGCGGCCTGCTGGATGGCCCGCTGGCCTTTGACAATGCCATCGATCCCGAAGCGGCGCGCATCAAGGGCATCGGCGGCCCGGTTGCCGGCCACGGCCAGATCCTCGTCGTTCCCGACCTCGAGGCCGGAAACATGCTGGCGAAGAACCTGATCTTCCTGTCCCGCGCCGATGCCGCCGGGATCGTGCTGGGCGCGCGCGTGCCGATCATCCTGACCTCGCGGGCCGACAGCGTCCGCACCCGCATGGCCTCCTGCGCAGTGGCGGCGATCTATGCCAATGCGCTCCGCAGGAAGGCCGGCGTCTGATGGACGTGATCCTGGTCGTCAACGCGGGGTCGTCCAGCCTGAAGTTCCAGTCCTTCGGTCTTGTCGATGGCGGATTGCAGCGACGTGTGCGCGGCCAGGTCGACGGGATCGGAGTCAGGCCCCGGCTCAGGATCGTCGATTCTGCAGGCGCCGTGCTGATCGACCGCAGCCATGAGGCCGCCGAAATCCCCGACCTGCCAGCCGCAATTGGCGTCCTGCGGGACTGGTTGAAGACCCGCAAGGGCATCACCCTGCGCGCCATCGGCCACCGGGTCGTGCATGGAGGGCCGGATTTCGACCGCGCCGTGCTGATCGACGAGGATATCCTGAACCGGCTCTCCCGCTATCAGACTCTGGCGCCCCTGCATCAGCCGAACAATCTGGCGCCGATCCGCCTGGCCATGGCGATCGCGCCCGACGCCCCGCAGGTCGCCTGTTTCGACACGGCATTCCACCGCCACCATGCCGAACATGTCAACTGCTATGCCCTGCCGCGCGCCTTCTACGACGAAGGCATCCGCCGCTACGGCTTTCACGGCCTCAGCTACGAATACATCGCGCAGGCCCTGTCCGAAACCGCGCCCGAGATCGCCGAGGGCCGCGTCATCGTCGCCCATCTGGGCAGCGGCGCCTCGATGTGCGCCTTGCAGGGTGGTCGCAGCGTCGAGACGACGATGGGGTTCACCGCGCTTGACGGCCTGCCGATGGGCACCCGCCCCGGCCAGCTCGACCCCGGCGTGGTGCTGCATCTGATCAAGGAAAAAGGCATGACCCCGGCCGAGATCACCCGCCTCCTCTATCGCGAGGCGGGGCTGAAGGGCCTTTCGGGCATCTCCAGCGACATGCGCGACCTTCTGACCAGCCCCGACCCGCGCGCCGCCCTTGCCATCGAGCATTTCGCCTATCGCTGCGGCCTCCACGCCGGCCAGTTGGCCGCGGCCCTCGGCGGGCTGGACGCCTTCGTGTTCACCGCCGGAATTGGCGAACATTCGCCCGAGATCCGCGCCCGCATCGCCGCGCGCCTTGCCTGGCTTGGCGCCGAGATCGACCCCGCTGCCAATGCCGCTGGCGCAACCTGCATTTCCACCCCTGCGAGTCGCCTCCCGATCCTGGTCATCCCTACCGACGAAGAACGGATGATCGCGCGCCACACCTTTGCACTGACGAGCGGCACCACGTGATTTCAGTGCCTGTGATCATGTAACTTCCGAACAGCTCTTCCCTGGGCTTGCGTGTTCCTGCAATGCTCCTAATTGCCCCTTCCCGTCCCGATTCCCAGCTCCGCCGATCTGCAATTTGTACTCCCAGATTGAGCTACCCCCCGAAAATCGGACAGTGGCGAAAGCTATGATCTGACATCTGCTGGCCTCCAAGGACGAGGAGACCATGAACGACGCACGGCGCATTCGATCCTCGCGCTCGAGGATTGTGCCGTCGCGACTTCCGGCGACTACCGTCACCGCGTCGAGGTACGAGGGCAGAGCCTCTCGCATACCATGTTCTCCAGGCAGGCGGGGACCTGGCGGCGCGCCTGCGCCTCGACGCGCTGTTTCTGATGCGCGAGGCGGAGGGCATCCGACCCCGCGCCGTCGGCGCCCTGTTCGGCGGCGACGCCGCGCCCGGCTGAACCGCGCCTGACGACCCGCTACCCGGCCTCGCGCACCGGCTCGGGGCGGGTCGGATCATCGCCGCTGTACTGCGTCGTTGTCGCCGCTCGTGCTGAGATGACTGG
>DDEX01000100.1:51874-52029 GCA_002336845.1 Rhodobacteraceae bacterium UBA1943 | reverse complement strand
AGAAACCGCAGGCCAACCGCAACAGTTTGGCCGACAGGATGTCATCAATTGGAAGGTTAGCGCTTCAGAAACCGCAGGCCAACCGCAACGCCAGCGCATTGGTCGGGCCATTCGGCCCCAGGTTAGCGCTTCAGAAACCGCAGGCCAACCGCAAC